>CAZZMQ010000001.1:0-2193 GCA_964655365.1 uncultured Dehalococcoidia bacterium
CCGCCGAGGATCCCGAGGCAAAGCGATTGGAGATTGAGGAGACGTTCCAGCGCATCTCCTCGCCCTTCCGTACAGCGGAAGCGTCGGGCCTTGATCTAATTGACCCTCGGGATACTCGTGCTCTGCTGTGCGATTTCGTTGAAATGGCGCAGGGCGTGATCAAGACACAACTCGGACCTGGTTCGGGACCGACATATCGTCCCTAGGGGGGTACGTCGAGGCGGATGGCACCGAATTCGCCGGACGCGGTGACGTAAACGGCGGTGCCCAGGACAATACGGCTCCGCCGCAGTAGCCGACTTTTGACCGATGACACAGCCACGTTCCTAGGCGTTAGACTACTGCTCACGAGCGGCGAAGTGCTTTCTCCGGCAACTAGTGCCAGTCGAAGCAGCTATATTTGTGACCGCTCGGACTAAGGGTGGCTTCAGCGTCCCACGTGGCTGGCTATGGAGCTGAATTCAGCGAGAGCGCAGGATCGGAGACTGAGAGTGACGAGCACGCACGATGTCGCATTGATGGCACACCTGATGCGCCGCGCCGGATTTGGCGCAAATCCCGAGGAGTTGGAGCGCCGCGTCGCGCAGGGTTACGAGGCCACCGTCGAGGAGTTGATCGATCCCTCGGAGTCGCTCCTGACCGCGGACGAGGACTTGCTGTTCCGCTACATGCCGTCGCTGGAGACCGGCGGTCCCGTGACGGACCCCGGCGCGGCCAACTGGCTGTACCACATGATCAACACGCAGCGGCCGCTGGAAGAGAAGATGGCCTTCTTCTGGCACCATGTCTTTGCGACCGGCAACTCCAAGGTGGACAACGATAACCACCTCACGGCCCAGGTGAAGATGTTCCGCGAGCACGGGATGGGGAACTACGGGGAGCTGCTGCTCCAGATCGCCAAGAATCCGGCCATGATCTATTGGCTGGATAACAACGAGAATCACAAGCGCTCTCCCAACGAGAACTGGGGACGGGAGCTGTTGGAGCTGTTCTCGCTTGGCGTGGGGAACTACACCGAGGAGGATGTCTTCGAGTGCGCGCGGGCGTTCACGGGCTGGACGTTAGGCCCCAAGATTCCGCGGGTTCCCAATCACCGCTTCTTCTTTCAGTTCGAGTTTCGTCCCGAGGAGCACGACTACGGTGAGAAGACGTTCCTGGGGCGAACGGGTGCCTTCAACGGCGAAGACATCATCCAGATCATCCTGGAGCAGCCCGCCTGCTCACGGTTCATCGCGCGGCACCTGTACAACTTCTTCGTCGCTGACGAGGCACAGGTGCCGGCCTGGGACATCGAGCCGCCGCGTGATCCTGCAGCGATCGATCTCATGGCGAAGACGCTGGTCGACCACAACTACGAGCTCAAGCCGGTGTTGCGGCTGATTCTCAACTCGGACTTCTTCAAGCGGGCCATGTTTCAGAAGGTCAAGAGCCCGATCGAGGTCGTGGTGGGAACGTTACGGCTGACCGGCGATCTGCAAGGAATCAATCGAGGGATTGTGCCCACTGCCAAGCAGTCGGGCTACATGGGGCAAAGCCTGCACAACCCGCCCAGCGTTGAGGGCTGGCACACCGGCCCCGACTGGATCAACAGCGGCGCCGTCGTTGGCCGGGGCAACTTTGTCGCCGACCAGGTCAGCGACGTCGATCTGCCCGGTGTACGTAGCATCGTGGGACGCGTGGCGGCGTCGAACGGCAAGGAGATGTCGCCGGCGGCGCTCGTCGATGAGTGTGTCGATCTGATCGGGCCGCTGCAGGTCTCGGAACAGACCCGAGCGGAGTTGATCAGTCACGCGGAGGGAGACGGGGCGCTCTCCTGGGCGGGCGATGATGCCTACGCGGCGGCGGCCCAACGCGTAGGTGAGATGCTGGCACTGATCGCCGCCACGCCGGAGTACCAGTTTGGCTAGGACCACGCACAAAGACCCGCAAAGCAGTTCGGACAACCAAAGCGAGCAATCATGACCACCACAAACAAAGCCCCCGTCGTCGGCGGCGTCCAGCTGACCGGTGGCAACGACTTCATGAACACGGTCGTGCCCTACAACAATGGCCACTACCACGATGCACGAAGCGGCGGACTGCGGATCGAAGAAGACGATGTCCTCAAGATCGACGGTGAGTTTGGCCTGCATCCGACGTTAGCACCGATAAAGGAGTTCTACGACCAAGGGGACATGGCTATCATCCAGGGCG
>CAZZMQ010000001.1:2271-7489 GCA_964655365.1 uncultured Dehalococcoidia bacterium
TGGACCCGAGCGCCGAGAATCCCGTCACGGGAGTACATATTGGCCAGGGATTGCCGCGCGCGTTGGTGGTGTCGGGCGTGCCGGTAGCGTCGGTTGCCGACCTCTCGACCTATGGGCTGCTGACGAGCATCGAACAGGAACAGCAGCGCGACAAGATGTTGACGCGCTTCGTCAATATGTACGGCCGCGCGATCGGTACGGGGCCTGTCAACGACTATCTCGGGCGGACCGGCCTCGCCGCACTCAAAGGCGCCGACATCCTCAAAGACGGCCGAGCGAAGTACAGCTCCGGCGTCGAGTATGGCACGGACAGGATTTCGAAGAATTTGCGTGATATCGCCTCGATCCACACCGCCGATCTGGGCACCCGCCTCTTCTATACGTCCCACGAGGGCTTCGATACGCACGCCAACCAACAACCGACCTTCGACCGGCTCTGGACGGAGCTGTCGCGTGGGATCGCGGATTTCTGGGATGACCTGCGTGCGCACCGGGCGGACGAGATCGGGGTGATGTTTCTCTTTTCGGAGGTTGGCCGGCGGGTGCGGGACAACGGCTCCGGCTCGGACCACGGCGCGGGTGGCGGCTGCATCGCCATTGGGCCACGGGTCAGAGGGGGGATGCACGGTCAGTTCCCCAACATGGCGCCGGAGGCGCTGGAGTCGGGCGATCTCGTGCCGAATCAGGACTTCCGGGGCGTCTACTCGACGCTGTTGGAAGACTGGTTGGAGCTTGATCCCGTGCCGATTGTGGATGGGACCTTCGAAAAGCCGGCATTCATCCAGACTGGCGCTGGCGCCTAGAGCGCTGGTACCGAATTCGCCGAACGCGGCAGAGAATCACGGGAGGGCAATCATGCTGACAACGACTGTCGCCGGACGCACCTGGCACTTCAGCCATTCGATCGGCTTCCACGTGGGCCCCGAGGGGTTCACGCACCCTGTCCCGGTGGAGGCTGCTGCGGACGGTACGCTCTATGTGGCGGACGCGGCCGCGGCTGAGGGCTACGGAGAGACAAAGATCCGCAAGCTGCGCATTGAGGACGAGTTTCTTAGTGAGATGGGCGTTGGGGATCTGATCTGGCCGCAGGGACTTGCGCTGAGCCGGGACGGCAACATCTACTGCTCGGACGCCGATCACCACGCGATCTTCGCCTACGACGCGGATGGCACGCAGATCGCGCGTTGGGGCGAGCAGGGTTCGGGCGAGGGACAGTTCCAGCGCCCCGCGGGCCTCGGCTTCGATGGCGACGACAATCTTTTGGTCGTTGATACGGGCAACGCGCGCGTGCAGAAGTTCAGCAAGGAAGGGGAGCCCCTGGGCGCCTGGGGCACACTGGGCAGCGGCGAGGGCGAGCTCAACCAGCCATGGGGATTGACCATTGACCAGGCAGGTGACGTCTACGTGGCCGACTGGGCCAACGACCGGGTGCAGAAGTTCACGGCCGACGGAACCTTTCTGACGCGCTTCGGCTCGACGATCGAGGACGGCGGACAACTAAGTCGGCCGTCGGACGTCGCCGTGGACAGTCAAGGCGATGTCTACGTTGCTGACTGGGGCAACCACCGGGTCCAGATTTACTACCCGGACGGTGACATCATTTGCGGCCTCTACGGCGACGCGCACACCTTCTCCAAGGCGGCCCAAGCAACAATGGACGTGAACCCTGACTACGTGCGCGCGTTCAAACGCGTGAACCCGGTGGAGTTGATCAATTTCGGGATCTTCGTTCGACCCACGGGGATCGCGATTGATGGCGAGGACCGGATCGCCGTGACTGACGGTGGTCGGGGTCGGGTGCAGGTCTACGCCAAGGACAAGGATTACCTGGTTCCCCAATTCAACGCCTAGCGAGCGCCAAGAACAACGTCCTCCGGCCTCGTGGGTGACGCCTTGTTCCACCCACCTGGTCCCCTCCGTTTCCCCGATCGGCGGAGATCTTGGTCCGCCGGCGCCGTGCGATCGAGGTCATTCGGGCGTTCGTGACAAGGCACGATGGATTCGCAGTGTCGGCCGGAGTCCTGGACGGCATCTTGTCCATGACCGTACCGGTCACTCTGCAGGAAAGAACGAAGCCCAGAGTGCGACCGGAAAATCTTCGGGAGAGGAGGGCACATGTGACTACATTCATTCTCATCCACGGCGCCTATCAAGGTGGATGGATTTGGGGTCCGGTCGCGACGCGGTTACGCAGGGAAGGCCACGTGGTGTACACGCCTTCCCTGGACGGTTGCGGCGAATAGGCTGCGCAGCTCCGCACAGGCATTACCACCGAGTCGCAGGCGGACGAGGATGCCAAGTTGCTCTTCTACGAGGATCTTGCCGAGGTCGTCCTGGTGGGTACCTCATCGGGTGGAATGGTGATGATGAAGGTTGCCGAACTTGAGCGGGAGCGCATCGCACGTCTCGTCTTCGTTGACGCACTCGCGCTGATGCATGGGGAGAAGATCCGAGACATCGTTGCACAACCGGTACCGATCACGACGGAAATTGCCACCGGACGCTCGCGAGACGAGACGTTACCGGTGTTGCAAGCGAGTCTCCCGCCTGAGATCGCCGCCTGGGCCGCCGAGCGATTTGGTCTGCATCCGATCGCGGTGTTCGTGCAGCCGGTCGTGTTGAAGTCGTTCTGGGAACAGCCATGGAGCGCCACGGCAATTTGGTGCCGCCAGGCAGAGAACCCTGGGGAGGCGCACCAGCGCCGATGTGCTGAAGCGCTTGGTGCGCGCTGGTACGAGATGGACACTGGGCACTATCCGATGCTCAGCGAGCCGGACGCCCTGGTGCGTCTCATCGTGGAGGGGTGATGTGCGCGGGGCCGCCGAACGCGTCGGTCCATCATAAGAAGCGGCTTGAGCGGGAGCAGCTGACGATGACCGACGAAATCTTTGCGTACTCCGAGGGCGAGGATCTGCTGGTCACGACTGTTGTCAGTTGCATCAGTGCCTGGCGGCCCCGTCGCTGCCAGCGACAACGATAACGAGCATTCCTACGTCGCGCCGGAACCGCTCGCAACAGGTGGGCGACCGCGCTCGGGATTCCCAATCAGTGCTACGACGTGTCGTCCAGTCCGCCTACATGGGTCGCTGGCGGGCGCGTCCGCCACGAAGCGCAGGAGTAGCAGCGCCAGATGCGCAGTTGCATTAAACCCTCTGTGGTAAGGCTCAGAGCATGCGACTGATACTACGACTCACAAGCTGGATATTGGACTTGGCCATGTTTGCTAGTACCTCTGGGTCGGTGAACACCTCGCGACTACCTGCCATGAGCGCGTCTACCGAGTCGGTGTAGGTGACATTTAGCCAAGCGCCGGTCATTTCCCCGCCAGCAATCGAATGCAGGAATCGCATCCCATTTACACCGTGCTTCGATAGGATCTCGAAGTTGCGATCATACATCGCAGCCTGGTCTTCCGGGGTCTGAGGGTCACCCGAGAGTACGAGAGCTGTGTAGAATGCGCCTTCTCCCACACCACGTTCTTGCTGAATCTGGAGCAGGCTTCGCTGCACGGGTTGCACGCCCGCCTCGGTGAATGCTTCGCCGACTCGACTATCCGCGTTCATTGCGGCCACGCCACCCATTGCAGCATCGATTGAGTCCCACATGAACGAGATGGTCACGAGGCCCGCTTGATCGCCGCCCATTATCGTCTGCGACAGGGATGCGCGCGTGGCGCCCTTGCTGAGGGCTAAGTCTTGTCCCCAGTCATTCCATATCCCTGCCCATTGGCCGACATCGGCCACCCGACATTGCAACACGCTCATGTACGACATGAATCCTCCATCTGAACCACTGCCCGACGCCGACGGCCGAGCGTCCCGCCAGTCAAGCTCCATCGGGCCCTGCGGGCAAGTCCGCGGGCTGCCAATTAGAAGGAGTGCGCGGGTAGGTCGCGCTTCGCCTGATGGCCCCGATCGCCTCTTCGCCACATATTACGGCACGATGGTACCCGCTGACGAAGATAAGTTCGCATTCCGTCTCTACCGATCACGTTTTCGTTGATTTGCGCAGCTGGTGTGCGCGTGAAGGCCTCTCAACTTCCACAACCCAAGCCGGCGCAGTGTGTTTATTTTGTGTCTATCGCTGTTGGGGTCAGGTTCCATTTGAACTCGAAGCCCGGGTACACTTCGAATCATGCACTGACGAGATTGCAGAGGATTTAATGACGCTTTCAGAGCTTGGTACGTCGCCGGACACTGACGCTGTGATGCACGAGCTGGAGAAGTACGATCTGGTCCAGCACGCGCTTGAGCTAACGGCCTACGGCGTGACTGTGATTCCACCTGAGAAGATGCAGGTTAATCAAGATTTCGTTGATCGACTGCGCGATGCGATCTTGCGTACTTGTGAACGCCGCAACGGGATTGAGATTGGTGACCCCGACACCTGCACGATGCGATTTAGCGCCTTGAATCAGCGCATCTGGAACCTGCTCAAGGAGGACGAAGTCTTCATCGAGGCCGCAGTCAATCCCAGCGGGCTTGCGATGGCGCGCTGGCTACTCGGGCGGAGTGCTCGGTTGTCAGGAACGAACTGGATTATCAAACCCCAAACCCGCCGGGCGGGGGATCCATAGCGCATCACGCCAATCTCTCGTGGATCTGCACGGACTACACTGACGCCGACGATGGTCCGACGGTTTTCGTGCCTGGCAGTCACCTCTACGGTCGAGCCACGCTACCGCACGAGCAGGACCTTCAAACGACGCCCTTCAAGACGATCTTTTTGAACGCCCAGGCGGGTTCGATGGCAGTCTGGAACGGCGCCACCTGGCACGGTGCGATGCCGCGTGATACGCCCGGGCTGCGGGTGACCCTGGTACAGAGTTTCATGCGTCGTCATATGCAGCCAATTCATGACTGGTCGGCTGAGGATTTCTCAGCGGATATGCGTGCCAAATACCCCGAATTGGACCAGATTCTTCCACTGCCCTACTACCCCTGGGAGGACGACCCAGAGCACCCGGAGCGTGGTGCCGCGTTCATCCACACCGGAACCAATCCGTACGCATAGCAGGTGTTTTTGGCGGACACCCCAGGGCCGTGGAGCGAGTATCTCGGCGCGTTCATGACGGAGGTTAGACGGCGTGCAATGGCAGGCAAGCTCCGTATCGAAGTCGGGCAAGCCTTACGAGCAGACCTACTCCTGGGTTGTCCGCTTCGACGGCGAACAGATCGTCGAGGGCACCGCCTACCTCGATACTGAACTGATCACGCGC
>CAZZMQ010000001.1:7499-9841 GCA_964655365.1 uncultured Dehalococcoidia bacterium
ACCCGGGCGCAATCCCGCGCACACGCGTCTCCACGCGATAGACGCTGGTCTGCGCCGTCAGGAACAACGTCGAGTAGTCCGCGCCGCCGAAGGCGATATTGGCTGCGTGCTCGGCCATCTCGAAGTCGCCGAGCCGGTTTCCCTCCGAATCGACGACCCACACCCCGCCCGCCCCCGTCGACCAAAGCCGGCCGTCTTCATCCACTTTCATCCCATCGGGGACCCCACGCCGTTCGTCGTCGCGCATGTCGACGAACAGCTCCCCACCGGTCAGCGATCCATCCGCGCCAACATCGAAGCGGCGGATGATGTGGTCCTGGGAATCGCCGATGTAGAGAACCGACTGGTCCGGATTGAAGGCCAGCCCGTTCGGCTGGCTGAAGTCCTCCACAACCAAAGACAGCGCGCCGTCAGGATCAACGCGATACACGCCCTGGAGATCGATCTCCTGCGTCCCGTCGGCGACGCCCATCCCCGGATGGGTTCGACCCGGCCGCGGCAGCCCGTAGTCCGGATCGGTGAAGTAGATCCTTCCCTCGTTCGCGATCACGAGGTCGTTCGGGCTGTTCAGGCTTTTGCCATCAAGGTAGTGCGCCACATCATCGCCGGGCGCGTTGTAGGCCCCGCGCGAAACGCGCCGCCCGCGGTGCTCGCAGGCGAGCAGATTGCCTGCGCCATCGAGCGTCAGCCCGTTCGAGAAGCCGCTCGGATCGCGATAGACCTCCGCGCTCTCCGAACCGGGCCGCCAGCGGTGAATCTTGTTGCCCGGAATATCACTGAACAGCAGGCAGTCGTCGGCGGCCACCCAGACCGGCCCCTCGGTGAAGCCGAAGCCAGTGCAGAGCTGCGTTTCCTCGCTCGATGCGAGCAGGCTAGAGAGGCCCGCGTCGTTGCTGATTTCCACGGTCTTACTCCTCCACGATTCGCACGCCGAGGCCCCCGAGATCCCGCGCTGGTACTTCCACTATGCCCGCTCGGGGGATGGCCGCTTCCTTGATCCGCTCTTGCGGCACAACGCCCAAGACGTGCTCTCCCTGGTCCTGCTCCTTCGCCACCTCGTGCGCTTCTTGGCCGATCGCGGACCGAACACGCGGGCGACCCATTTGGCACGCGGCCGGGTCCTCGAGCGCGCCGGTCACGACGACGCGGCCATGGCGCAGTTCCAATGCGCTCGGGGGTCGGACGACGGGATTCACCAGGAAGCGACCGCCCGGCTGGGGCGCCTGCTCAAGCGCCGTGGCCGGCGGGACGAGGCGGTGCCGCTGTGGGAGGAGCTCGCCGGGCTTCCAGGAGGCGGGGCGGCGCTGCTGGACCTGGCGAAGGATCGCGAGCACCGCCAGCGCGTTCGGCGGAAGCGCGCCCGCGCAGAGTCGGAAAGCCGGCTGGTCAGCTGAGCCGTCACGATGGCTTGATCGTGTGGGGCGCGTCACGCCAGGCCGTCCACAACGTCCTCGATCGCGCGCCAGTCCCCGCCAGGCGCCGCCGTGCTGTCGGGCGTGACGGCGTTGAGAGTCAAGTGCTCGAAGCCCACGGCGCGCCAGGCTGCGACACGGTCGCGGACCTCGCCGGGCGTGCCGAAGATGGCCACGTCTGCGGCGAAGCGCTCGGAGATGGCGGCGCGCACCGCTGCCTCGTCCTGCTGCGCGATCGCCTTGCGCACCGCTTCAATCTCGTCGCCGTATCCGACGCTGGTGAAGTACCGCTGGTAGTTGGGCATCCCTACGTAGAGTCGGAGGGCACGCCGCACGCCGTCGAGCGCGGTCGCGCGGTCGGCGTGCACGACACAGTTGGCGATGTTGCCGACCAGGAAGCCAGACGTGCGGTCGGCTGGGAGCGACTCCAGCCAGTCGTCGGCATGCGAGAACGCGCCCTGCGCGAGCAAGACTCCGTCCGCCTGTTCGCCGGCCAGCGCGGTCATGCGGGGACCGAGGGCGGCCAGCATAATCGGCGGAGCCTGCGTTGGCTCCATGTAGGTGCGCACCTGCGCCACGTACTCCCGCATCTCCGTGACGGGCTTCCCGGCAGAGCTCCCCCAGGGTGCGTTGAACGGTGCGTGGCCACCCCCGAGGCCCAAGATGAAACGCCCGGGCGCTAGTTCCTGGATCTGCGTGGCCGCGCGCGCCATCGCCTGCGGCTGCCGGAGATAGATGTTGGCGATGCCCGTGCTGACCGTGAGGGTCCGCGTCTCGGTCAAAATGGCCTGGGCGAGGCCGAGGTTGTCCCCGATCGTCGGGAGATCGAGGTGGGGAACCCCGCGGGCCTCCAGTCGCTTCGCGAGGTCAATCGACGCGATCACCCGCCCCGGCTCCGTGGAGAACAAGAATCCCGGCGTGGCCATCGAT
>CAZZMQ010000001.1:9851-31751 GCA_964655365.1 uncultured Dehalococcoidia bacterium
CCCTGGCAGTCTAGAGGGAAATCTACCACATCCCAGTTCCATGCGGGAACAGGACCTCGCTGCCGGCTTCGCCCGATTCCTGCAGCCCGATATGCCTCACGCGTTCTTCACGTTCAGCGAGGTTCGGGCCCCGAGGCTCCCCTTGTGCATGACTGGTGGTCGAACCCAGCAGACGATCCCGCCATCGTGTGGCTTGCTGCTAGGCACCGTCATCGCGACGGCTGGGATCGCGAGGAAGCACACAGATGACCCTTCGGCAGTCAGCTGACTCTTGGGACGCAGCGGACGCCTATGAGGCCTTCATGGGGCGCTGGAGTCGCAGGTTCGCCACCGACCACGCTACGGAAAACGACCAGAGGTCGTGGTGTGGAGTATGGCATCCTGGCTGCTTCAAGAAGGGTTTGCGGCCCAGCAGCGGCCGACATTCAGCGGTCGCAACCGCGGTCGACAAGTGGCCACTACGTGTTTGTGGCGCGATGGCATTTCCCTCCTTGAGGGGGTGCGGCTGGAACGGGACACGGGGGGACGGTCAGCGCCGGTAACCGTCCCGGCACGGACCGTTCGCGCGGGAAGCGCGCGTGGGGGGCTAGCCCACGGTGCATCTTCGGACCCGATCGGGAACGGGCTTCCTCCCGACCGCCCGCAGTGTATGGGCCCGTGGCTGATGACGGTCGTACGGGGTGCGGCGCCCTGATCCAGAGCGGACTAGGCCGGGACGAGGCTGATTGTTACGGCGATCGGCAGACCGAGTTTGTCACCATTGAACGAACATCGGCATGATGACGTGGACGTAGTTCTCCCGACCGACGGGTCGGAAGACGCCGGGGTTGGAGGGACCGGTAGATTCGAGGGCGAGCTGGCCGCCACCGAGGACTTGGAGAACGTCCTGGAGATACTTGCTGTTGAAGGCGATCTTGGCTTCTTCGCCGTCGACGGCAGCGTCCATCTCGCCGTGGTGTTCCCCTTGTTCCTCGGCACGAGCGCTGAGCGTCATCTTGCCGCTGCCAGCTGCGCCCTCGTCGGGGGCGAGGACGAGGCGGACGATGCCGCTGCCGTCGCGGGCGAAGACGGCAGCGGTGCGGACTTCGCGCAGGAATTCGCCTGCGTCGAGCGTGATGCGAGTTTGGTATTCGGAGGGGATGAGTTGGGTGTAGGAGGGGAAAGTGCCCTGAATCAGTTGCGCAGTCAGCTCGACCTCGCTGAGGCGAAAGAGGACTTGGGAGCGGGCGCTATTGACGGAGAGCGTGACGGGCTCTTCTTGATCAATGAGGAGTCGGCCAAGTTCTTGCAGGGCGCGCCCGGGGACGATGATCTCAAGCGTGTCGGCGGGCGGCTCGGCGATGTCCATGTGATAGACAGCGAGTCGGAGGCCGTCGGAGGCCGCCATGGTGATACGGCCATCGGCGATGCGCAGGTCGACTCCGGTGAGGACGGGCCGACTTTCGTCAGTGGCGGCGACGAGGACGGTGTGTTCAATGGCTTCGCGTAGGGCTTCTGGCGCGAGGCGGAGGGATTTGCCTTCTCCGATCGTAGGGATGGGCGGAAAGTCGTCGGCATCCATCCCGCTGATGGTGGCGTCGTTCCGAGCCGCGACGATTTGGGCCTGCCGAGATCGCGGCGCGACGGTGAGTGCGACGTCAACGGGGGGCAGGGAGGCGATGAATTCGGTTAACAGGCGCGCGGGGATGGTGATGGCACCTTCGTCCTCGACAGTGGCGGGGATCCAAGCCGTGATAGCGATTTCGAGGTTGGTCGCAGCAAGTTTGAGACGGCCTTCGTCGGTGGTGACGAAGACGTGTGAGGTTTGCGGCAAGGTGCTGCGAGTGGCGACGGCGCGCCCCACGGTGTTTAGTCCGCGCTGCAGGTCTTCTTGCTGGGTGGTGAGCTTCACCACGCACTCCTTCGCGACAAATGATCAACTGGATACCCAGCTATGCACTGATTGTAGAGCATCGCGATGCCTACCCAATGTCGGGACGCACCGGGTCCGCGCGGCGTGACAGAAGATGGTGGAAAACCCGTGGAAAACGCGGATTACGGTCGTCAGGAAGGGTTGTTCAGAGAAGCAAATGCGACTTCTGCTGCGGCGATCGTTTCGTCGATGGCGGCGTCATCGTGGGCGGCGGAGACGAACATTGCTTCAAATTGGGCAGGTGCGAGGTTGATTCCACCCCTGAGCATGGCATGGAAGTAGCGACCGTAGGCGGCGGTGTTACTGGCAGAGGCGGAGTCAAAGTCGGTGGGTAGGTCGGTGCAGAAGAAGCTGGTGAGGATAGAACCCACGCGCTGGACAGTGCAGTCGATTTCGGATTGCCGGGCGGCGTGGGTCAGGCCGTCGCTGAGGCGGGCTGCGCGTGCTTCGAGGCTGTCGTAGAACTGGGGATCGGCGACGGCGTCGAGTGTGACAATGCCGGCGCTCATGGCGAGCGGATTGCCGGAGAGGGTGCCGGCCTGGTAGACGGGACCGTCTGGCGCGAGGTGGTCCATGATGGTTGCGGATGCACCGAGTGCCCCGACGGGTAGGCCACCACCGATGATCTTGCCGAGGCATGTGATGTCTGGCATGACGCCGTAGCGTTCTTGCGCGCCCCCGCGGGCGACGCGGAAGCCAGTGATGACCTCGTCGAAGATGAGCAAGGCGCCGGTTTCCTGGCTGAGGCTGCGGAGGCCGGCGAGATAGCCTTCGGCTGGGGGAACGACGCCCATATTCGCGCCTACGGGCTCCAGGATGATGGTGGCGAGATCGTCGCCGTAGCGGTCGACGATGGCGCGGACGGCATCGAGGTCGTTGAAGGGTGCGCCGAGCGTCTCAGCGGCGTAGGCGGCGGGGACGCCGGCAGTGTCGGGTAGGGCAAGGGTGGCGACGCCTGACCCGGCTTTGGCTAGCAAACCGTCGGAGTGGCCGTGGTAGCAGCCAGCGAACTTGAGCACCTTGGAGCGGCCGGTGATTCCACGTGCAAGACGGATGGCCGTCATCGTGGCTTCCGTACCGGAGTTGACGAAGCGAACTTTTTCGATTGAAGGGACGGCGTCGACAACTCGCTGGGCTAGGGCGGTCTCGAGTTCTGTGGGCGCGCCGTAGGCGGTGCCGCGACGGGCGGCGGATTCAATTGCGCTGATCACGGCGTCGGGGGCGTGGCCGAGGATGAGTGGACCGTAGGCGTTGACGTAGTCGACGTAGGTGTTGCCGTCGACGTCTGTGAGTCGGGAGCCGGCTGCCGAGGCGATGACGGGAGGTTCGCCACCCACGGCGCGAAAGGCGCGCACGGGGCTGTCGACACCGCCGGGCAGGACGGCCTGGGCGGCGGCAAAGGCTTGGGCGGATTTTTCGTTCATGTGGGCAACTCGTCTTGGCTTGGGATTGGTACTGTGAGCAACATCAGGAGACCGCGCAGGTCAGGGTAGATCCAGTGCGGATCGGCTTTGAGCAGCTTGGTTTGGCTTTCGTCTTCGTAGCGGCGGACCCAATAACTGAGCATGCCAGCGTTGCGTGCCCCGGTCACGTCAGCGTAGGGGTTGTCGCCGACGTAGAGAATCTCGCCGGGGTCACGGTCGACTCGTTCGGCGATGGCGCGGAAGAAAGGGAGGCGCGGTTTGTAGGAACGCACGGCCTCGGAGGAGATGACGTAGTCGACTTCGATGCCGCCGCGCGCGAGGGCAGGGTAAAGATGGCGGTCGTCGGCGTTACTGGCGACGACGAGGGTGAGTTTGTTGACTCGCAGGGTTTCGAGTACTTGGTGGACCTCAGCGTACACTTCGGCCCGGGCGAGCAGACCGAACATGTGGAGGAAGGCATCTTGTGGGTCGGGCCGGTGGATCTTGGATTGTGCGAAGGCGGTACGGAAGAACCTGGGCCAGGTCTGAGCCATAGGGAAAAAGGGGGGTTCGGGGCCGTCGAGCGCTTTTTCGGGATCGCGACCGTGGGCACGGCTGTGCGCGCGCGATGCCTCGATCCAGCTTTGCCAGACCTCGTTGCCGTGGACATGGGAAATACCGTGAGTGGCAAGGTAGGAGTGCATCGCGGGCGCGAAGGCCCGTTCGTCGAAGTTGAGCAGGGTGCCGTAGGCGTCGAAGGCGACGACGCTGACGTTAGCCAGATCTGGCTCGTTGGTCATTACGGATCCGCTGCGCGGAAGAGGAGCCGCTTTGCTCAGCGAGCTTTCCTCTAGGTGGTTCAGGTGGCCTTCAGCCACTGGGCCATTTCCTTTGCGTGGTAGGTCAGGATCAGGTCCGCGCCGGCGCGTTTGATCGCGATCAGGGTCTCAGGGATGACGCGCTTCTCGTCGAGCCAGCCTTGCTGAGCGGCTGCTTTGATCATGGCGTACTCACCGCTGACGTTGTATGCCGCCAGTGGCTGATCGAAGCGGTCGCGAGCGCGACTTAAGATGTCTAGGTAGGGTAAGGCGGGCTTGACCATGACGATGTCCGCGCCCTCTTCGATGTCAAGGGCGATCTCGACGAGGGCTTCACGTCCGTTGGCGGGGTCCATCTGGTAACCGCGGCGGTCGCCCTGGGTGGGGGCGGAGTCGGCGGCTTCGCGGAAGGGCCCGTAATACGCGGAGGCGAACTTCGCCGCGTAGGCGAGGATGGCTGTGTCGGTGAGGGAGGTGGCGTCGAGCGCGTGGCGGATGGCGCCAACGCGGCCGTCCATCATGTCGCTAGGGGCGACGATTTCGGCGCCGGCCTCGGCGTGGCTGAGGGCCTGCTGGGTGAGCAGCTCGACGGAGGGGTCATTGAGTACGTTACCGCTGTTATCGATCACCCCGCAGTGCCCGTGGTCGGTGTACTCGCAGAGGCAGACGTCGGTGATGACAAGCAGATCTGGGTCAGCATCCTTGAGAGCGCGAACGGCGTTTTGGACGATACCGTTGGTGTCATAGCCGGAGGAGCCGACGGCGTCCTTGTAGCCGGGCAGGCCGAAGAGGAGGACGGCGGGCACGCCGAGCTCGCGCAGTTCGGCGGCCTCGCGCGCCATCTGGTCGACTGAGAGATGGTACTGGCCGGGCATGGAGCCAATCTCTTCGCGTACGTCTTGGCCGGTGACGACGAACATTGGATAGATGAAGTCGTTGGCGTTGAGTGAGGTCTCGCGGACCATTCCACGAATGGTCTCGCTGCGGCGCAGTCGGCGCATGCGACGGCTGAGATGGAGCGCTATGCGATTCTCGGTTTCAAGCATGGGGTTTGACTCCCTCTCGTTTCGATTCGCCGGGTGCGGCGAAGTGAGCGCGGAGCGCGTCTATCAGGCCGGGGATCGTGTGGACATTACTGACGAGGTCCACACGAAGTCCGGCATCAATGGCGGTTTGGGCGGTGACAGGCCCAATGCAGGCGACAAAGACATTCTCCAGGAGTTCAAGTCGACCGTGGAGCATTTCCACACAGCCGCGCACGGTGGAGGACGCCGAGAATGTGGCGATTTCGACGCTGCCTGTTTCAAGGCGAGCGATGATGGTTGGGTCGGGTTTTCGGGGTCGGCGTGTCTCGTAGATAGGGACGACGTCTACGGTGGCGCCGCGCCTTCGTAATCCCTCGGGCAGGGTGTTCCGGGCGTGTGCGGCACGTGCGAGCAGGATCCTGCTGTTGTGCAGTTCGTGCCCGGAGAAGGCGTCCAGGAGCGACTCGGCCACGAAGTGTTCGGGAACGACGTCGGCACGGAGTCCGTAGTCGCTGAGGGTCTTGGCCGTTTCGCTGCCGATGACGGCGATCTCGCTGCCGGCGAAGATCCGGGCATCTATCTCCAAGGTGTTGAGTCGCTCAAAGAAGAGGCGGACGCCATTGGCGCTGGTGAAGATGAGCCAGTCGTAGGATCCGCCGGCTAGCTTGTCGATAGCTTTGTCGATCGGCGCTTGGATGGTTCTGGTGGTAGCCGGAATGGGGGCGACGACGATCTCGATAGTGGGGAGTTCCAGGGGCTCGGCGCCTTCGCGGCGAAGTTGGTCAACCATCTTTGAGGCCTGGGTGCGCGATCGCGTGACAAGCACCGACTTGCCGAAGAGCGGGCGCTGTCGGTTGGAGTCGAACCAGCGCAGTCTTTCGCGGTAGCGGACGACCTCGCCGATGACAGTCAAAACGGGTGATTCGAGTTTGGCTTCGGCGACGGCGGCGGGCAGAGTGGCGAGCGTGGCAGTGACCACACGCTGACGCGGCGTAGTGCCGGAGTCGATCGCGGCGGCGGGTGTGTTGGGCGAGCGACCCTCTGCGATTAGCCGTGTGGCGATGGTGGATAGAGCACGCAGACCCATGAGCACGACGAGGGTGTCGGTCGCAGTGCTTAGTTGGCCCCAATCGATCGTCGATTTTGACTTGGCGGCACCTTCGTGGCCGGTGACTGCGGCGAACGAGGAGGAGGCGTCACGGTGGGTGAGGGGAATGCCCGCGTAGGCGGCGGCGGCAATTGCGGAGCTGATGCCCGGTACGATGTCGAAGGCCAGACCGGCTTCGGCCAGAGCTTCTGCCTCTTCCCCGCCCCGACCGAAGACGAACGGGTCGCCGCCTTTGAGCCGTACGACGCGCTTACCAGCGCGCGCGCGCGCGATCAGTAGGTCGGCGATCTCTTCCTGGGGCACGGCATGTTGCCCAGAGGCTTTGCCGACGTAGCGCAGCTCCGCCTGGGATGGAGCGTGGCGCAGCAAAGTCGGGTCGATCAGGCGGTCGTAAACGACGACGTCGGCCGCGGCGATTCGATCGCGGCCGGCGAGCGTGAGCAGGTCTGGGTCGCCGGGTCCGGCGCCGACGAGGCTGACGAGGCCGCTCACGAGACGATCTCGGCTAGTAGATCAGAGGCGCCGCTTCGTAGCAGTTCCTCGCCTAGGCGCTGGCCGAGTAGGTCGGGCTCTGCCGCATCGCCGTGCAGTTGGAGGGTCATGTTGCGCTCGCCCTGTGGGTCGCTGACGCGGGCGAGGAGCGTGAGCGAGCTGGCATTGAGGCGTGCCAACGCGCCCAGCGGTAGAGTGCAGCCCGCGCCGAGGGCGCTCAGTACACCGCGTTCGGCGCGCACGGTTATTTCGGTCTGGTGGCTGTTGAGCGGTTGGAGTGCTGCGATGGTGCTGTCGTCGTTGGAGCGGGCCTGTAGCGCGATGGCGCCCTGACCGGGTGAGGGTAGGACGCGTTCGATCGAGAGGTATTCGCTGACGACGTCGAGTCGGCCCAAGCGGGCCAGCCCAGCGGCGGCCAGCACGATGGCGTCGTATTTACCTGAGGCGAGCTTGGTCAAGCGGGTGTCGACGTTACCGCGGATGTCGCGGATGTCGAGGTCGTTGCGTAGGGTACGTATCTGGGCGATACGGCGGCGGCTGGAGCAACCGAGGATGGCGTGGGGTGGGAGATCGGCAAGAACCTGGCCATCGCGCGAGACCAGCACATCGCGCACGTCAGCACGGGGGAGGAAGGCGACGAGAGCGGTATCTTGTGCCAGTTTGCTGGGGATGTCTTTGGCGCTGTGGACGCCGACATCGATGCGGCCATCGAGCAGAGCCGCTTCCAGTTCGTGGACGAAAATGCCCTGACCACCGATCGCGGTGAGCGGTGATGTGCGGTCGCGGTCGCCCTGCGTGGCGATCAGGACCTCTTGACCAACGACGTCGGTTGCGCTGAGTGCGTCCAGTGCTTGCTGAGTCTGCAGACGTGCGAGCGGGCTAGCGCGAGTGCCGAGCCGCAGGGGGGCGCTGGTGGAAGCCATCAATCATCCTCAACCCCGAAGACCTCGCGCACGGTTTGGGCGCCGTCTTCGGTGTCGTTGGTCTGGCGCAGGAAGTCGATCGGCTCGTGCAGCAATTTCTTGATGATCGCGGCGGTCATCCGATCGAGCTTTTCGCGATCCGTTTCGTTAATTTGGAGTTCGCGCAGGGTGCGCTCAAGTTCGTTACGGCGGATGCTGTCCGCGTGATGGACGAGGGCTTTGATGGTGGGGACAGCGTGGCGTTGTTCGAGCCAGCTCTCATATGTATTGGCGGCTTGCTCGACGAGTCGGAGAACATCGTCGGTGGCAGATTCGCGTCGCTCGAGGTTGGATTCAGCGACGGTTTGCAGATCGTCGATGTCGAAGATGTGGGTACCGGGTAAGGCGCTGATGGCGGGATCGACGTCGCGCGGGACGGCGACATCCATAAAGATGATGGGCGTTTCGACACCCCCGCGACTGCGCCCGACGAGTTCGGCGTCGATTAGGTAGTCGTCGGTGCTGCTGGAAGTGATGACGAGGTCGGCTGCGGCGAGCGCGATTTCTAATTCGCTGAAGGGTACGACGTAGCCACCGAGGTAACTGGCTAGGTCTTCTGCGTGGCCGAGGGTACGGGAAGTGACCGTGATTCGTTCGACGCCGTTGTCACGCAGGGCACGGGCAGCGAGTTTGCCAGCCTCCCCCGCGCCGACGACAAGGGCGCGGCAGTCACGGAAGTCGGGCACATGCTGGCTGACAAGTGCGACCGCTGCGGAGCTGACAGAGACGGCGTGGCGCGCGATGTGGGTTTCGTGGCGGGCGCGACGGCCAGTGCGCAGGGCGTCGTGTAGGAGGCGAGCCAGTGCGGCGTCCAGGGTGTGGGCTTCGCGCGCGCCGGTCAGGGCGGAGCGAACTTGGCCCAGGATTTGACTCTCCCCGAGACTCATTGAGTCGCCGCCGGCGGCGACGCGGAAGAGGTGTCTGGGAACCTCACGCCCGCGCAGCCCGTAATACCCGGGCAGATCGGTGGTATGGTCCCGACCCTTGAAGCTGGCCAGCTCCGTCAGCAGATCGACGGGCTCAAGTTCGGTGTCGTGGGTGTGGACGTAGATTTCGGTGCGGTTGCAGGTGGAGAGGATGACGCCGTTTCCGAAGGCGCGGGCAAAGTGCCGTACCGCCTCCGGCAGCTCGGTGGCGGAGATGGCGAATGGCTCCCGTTCGTCGACGCGAGCGGTGCGGTGACTGAGGCCGGCGGAGATCAGCCTCATCGCACAGCCTTAGGCAATGGCTGGCCGGAGCCGGGTGGGCCGGACGGGGCTAGTGTCTGCGGTAGGACCTCGGGTCCAAGTCGGGCGTAGAGGCGCGCTTTGGCCTGGCCCCAGCGGCGTTGCGCGAGGAGTGCGCGGAGTGGCCCATCGATGGCGTCCTGCCAGATCTGTTGCGAGATCTGGCGTAGGATGCCGCGCTGTCTGAGTTCCGCGCGCACTTCGGCTAGCAGTTCGGCGAGGGCTTCGACATCCTTGCTGAAGTAGTCGTTCAGTTCTTCGCGCACGCGACGGGCCATGGCAGGGCTGCCACCCCCGGTGGAGATGCCGATCGTGATCGAACCGTGGCGAACCACTGATGGCAGGATGAAGTCGCAGTGTTGTGGGTCGTCGGCGGCGTTGACCCAGATTCCGCGCCGGCGGCCTTCGTCGCGAATGCTGGCGTTGGTGGCACCGTCGTTGGTGGCGATCATGACCCAGTCGAAACCGGTCATGTCTCCGTCCCGATAGGAGCGGGCTATGTGCCGGATGCGACCTTCCTCGCACAGGGTTTCGAGCTCGGGCAATAGGTCAGGGCTGATTACGGTGATGCCCGGGACCTCGGCGCGAAGCAGACTTTGTGTCTTTTCAAGGCCGACGTGACCGCCACCGATGACAAGGACGTTACGATCGGTGGTGTCGATAAAGACGGGGTAGTATGCCATGGCTAGCGGCCACCATTGGCTGGGTTTTGCACGGAGTCGGCACCGTCGTCGTTCTGCCACTGCGGATGTTGTTCGTAGGCGGCGGTGAGTGCCACGAGGACGCGGTCCTCCAGTGTGGCGGCCTTTTCCCAGAGCTGCTCGGCAGCTTCGCCGCTGAGGCCGAGGTTGCCGGCGTGGGTGCGTAAGGCTTGGTCCATACCGCGCCGGAAGTAGACGAATGCGGTGACGGCTTCGGTCAGGCCGACTTGGGCAAGATGGAGGACCTCCGCATAGCCCGTACCGATCTCTGCGGCTTCGGCTTCGAGGGAAGGCTCGTCGCTGTTTTCGGCGACGTAAGCTTCGACGAGGTGAACCATGCGGCGGCCAAGTTCCGCGAGATCGTGTCGCGTGTTGGGGGCGAGTCGATCGAGCCAGCTATGGGTGAGCCCCTCGTCGCTGTTGAGCCGTTCACGGATCCGGGCGACGGCGTCATCGTCCAGTTCTTGGGCGGGGTCGACGCCCGCGCCCATGAGGCGGTCGAGATCGGAGGCGGAGAAGCGTCGATGGCCGCCGGGAGTGCGGAAGGTGCGAACGAGTCCGGCATCTGCCCAGCGCCGCAGCGAGGAACTATTGACACCGAGCGTCTTGCTGGCATCACCGAGGCTGAGCCACTCGGATCGGTCGTCGAAGGGGTGGTGTTGCGACTCTGCCAAAATCTATTCAAATCTCTCGAAAACTAGACAACTCTAGCGGATGCTAGAGGAGAGTCTATGCAGAGACAATGAGAAAGTTTTCACGGGTGTGGGGAGACTGTGTCTGCTGTGAAGTGTTGTCCACTTTGGCTGTAGAGCAGCAGGGCTGGAGGTGCTTGGGGCTGTTCAGGTTTCCCCGATCGATTTGAGCACGCGGACGGTTTCGATGGCGGCGAGGGCGGCCTCCTCGCCCTTGTTTCCAGCCTCGCCGCCGGCGCGGGCGACGGCCAACTCGGTCGTGGGGGTAGCGAGGACTTCGAAGATGCAGGGGATGCCGGTGTCGAGGCCTACGCGGGCGATGCCGCTGGCGGCCGCCTCCGCGACGAGGCGATAGTGGTCAGTTTCTCCCAGGATGACCGCTCCTAGGCAGATGATGGCATCGTAGTGGCCGCTCTGAGCCGCTCTCTGGGTGACGAGCGGGATCTCGAAGGCACCAGGGGCCCAGTAGACGTCGATCTCAGAGTTGGTGGCGCCCTTGGTAGTCAGCGTGGAGACGCAACCATCGAGCAGGGGCTTGGTGATGAAGTCGTTGTACCGGGAGACGACTATGGCAAAGCATAGGCCGCGGGCGTCATCGTCACCTTGATGGCTAGTGGGCATGGATCAGACTCACTCGTTATCCGGCGGTTTGAGCGGGCTTACCGTCGTTGGCTCCGCCTGCGCCACCGGCCAATTCATCCTCGAAGAGGTGGCCCATCTTTTCCTGTTTTGTGGAGAGGTAGCGAACGTTATGGGGGTTGGGGGCAGCCTCGATCGCGACGCGTTCAATGACTTCCAGTCCGTAGCCGGATAGGCCATGGCGCTTGGCTGGGGTGTTGGTCAGCAGGCGTAGCTTCTGGATCCCGAGGTCGCGCAGGATCTGCATGCCGATGCCGTAGTCGCGCCGGTCCTCGGGGAAGCCGAGCGCTAGATTCGCTTCGACGGTGTCGAGGCCGGAGTTGTCTTGTAGGGCGTATGCGCGGATCTTATTGTGCAGGCCGATGCCGCGACCCTCTTGGCGCATATAGACGAAAACGCCGCGCCCCTCCGCGGCGATGCGCTCGAGAGCGATTTCCATCTGTTCGCCGCAGTCACAACGCAGGGATCCGACGAGGTCGCCGGTGAGGCATTGTGAGTGGACTCGGACGAGTGGGGGTTCTGGGCCGCTGACGTCGCCGCTGACGAGGGCAAAGTGTTCCTCCAGGTCGCCTTGAACCTTGTAGCCGACAAGGCGGAAGGTGCCGAACTTGGTGGGAAGATTGGCGTCGGCGACGCGCTCGATCAGGCGCTCGGTGCGCAATCGATGTTGGATCAACTGTTCGATGCTGAGAATGGGAACGTTGTGTCGCTTGGAAAAGCGTTTGAGATCCGGCATCTGTGCCATGGAGCCGTCGGTCTTCATGATCTCGCAGATGACCGCGCCCGGCTGGAGGCCGGCCAGGCGACAGAGGTCGGTCGCGGCCTCAGCGTGGCCGGCGTTAACTAGGACTCCGCCGTCGCGAGTGCGGAGGGGGAACATGTGACCCGGTTGCGAGATGTCGTCGGCGGTTGAATCTGGATCGATCAGGACATGCACTGTGCGGGCGCGGTCTGCTGCTGAGATTCCTGTGCTAATGCCGGTGCGCGCTTCGACGGAGACGGTGAAGGCACCGCTGGAGGGGCTTCCGCCCTCTTCAGCGTCGACCATGAGAGGGAGGCCGAGCTTGTCGAGCCGCTCGCCAGTCATCCCCACACAGATCAGTCCGCGTCCGTACTTGGACATGAAGTTGATCCACTCGGGTGTGACGAACTGGGCGGGGAGACAGATGTCACCTTCGTTGGCGCGGTCGTCGCCGTCGGTCATGATGATCGGCTCGCCGCGTTGGAAGGTTTCGATGGCGGTCTCGATGCCGGTGAAGTGAGTGGCTTGGCGGTTCTTCTTGGGGCTCGAGCGACGCTTGGCGGTGGTGTGTTTGGCCGCCCGTTTGGCGGTCTTGTGGGGTGCGGTTTTTCGCGCGGGTTTCTTCGATGTTTTGCGAGTGGCCATCAAGCGTTTCCCTGTGCGGTCGCTATCGCTGAATTCGCTCTGCGGCGGAGAGTAGATGAATGCGTTGGTTAGTTCGTGATACCTCGTGCGCTGAGCAGCTCGCCGACGTAACGCGCCAGGATGTCGGTTTCGAGGTTGATCTCGTCGCCAATGTTACGCCCGAGGATATTGGTGTGGTCCTGAGTATATTGGACGAGCGAGACGGCAAAGGTGGTTGCCGTCTTGCTGACGACGGTCAGGCTGGTGCCGTCGAGGCAGACAGGGCCCTTGACGACGATGTAGTCGACGTACTCAGCAGGTGCTTCGAAGCTGACGACGATGGCGTCAGCTTCGGGTTCGATCGAGATGATTTTACAGGTGGTTTCGACGACACCGCGCACGATGTGACCGCTTAGACGGTCGGTAGGGCGGACGGAGCGTTCGAGGTTGACTTTGTCGCCAGCCTGCAGCTTGATCAGATTGGAGCGACGGTAGGTTTCCGGCATGACGTTGAAGGCCATCATGCTTTCGTCCATTTCCATAACTGTGAGGTCAACGCCGTTGATGGCGATGCTATCGCCCAACTTGGAGTCCTCGACGATCTTGTGCACCTCGATGCGGAGCACGCCGTCACCTGTTTCGAGGACATTGCCGATTTCTTCTATGATCCCGGTGAACACGATCAACTGTCTCCGTCCGAGCGATGCAGCCGTTCCGCAGCGGAATGCGGGTCTGGGCTGAGGGCCTTGATGCGCAGGGCCGTCCCCGTGCGAGTCCGGCGATAGTATCGAAAGCCGCGCGCACGCCACGCCTCCGGTGTCAAACCGGACGCATCCGCCGCGGCTGATCTGTTCCGGGATGGGCTGCTGGGCGTGTGAGCTGGCAGGGCGCTGAGATAGGAAAAGCCGCGCGCTTCGGCCGCGGCTTCGACGGTTTCGACGAGCCTTGTGCCGAGGCCGTGCGGGCGCCACAGGGGCGCGACAAGACAGTGTTGGAGGCCGGCGCGCCGACGGCCGTCAGCGCGCTCTTCCCAGTCCTGATCGTGCCACACGACGCTGATGGCGCCGACGATTTGCTCGCTGCTTCCGGGTGTACCGGGTTTTGCTGGGACAATGGCGACCCAGCAATTGCCGCCATCTCGGGAGGTGCCCGCAACCGATGCGGTTAGCAGAGGCTCGAGTTCGAGGCGATGGGCTGGGTCGTCCACTAAGGCGAGGTAGCCGCCGAGATCTTCGTCGCCGGCGATGCGGAGGATGACATTTTCGGACGGCGGCGCGCCGATGGGATAGCCCGTGACTAGCAGATCGTCGCTTATCTGACGTAGCTCAATGTCCCGGAGGCGGACGGCGTCTTCCATACGCTCAGCGCCCTTGCCGATGACGGCAGCCGCGGCGTCGCCGCCAATGATCATGGGAGCGATGATGGCGTGGACCTTGTCGATCAGGCCCTCGTCGAAGAAGGATCCGAGCACGCGGCCACCGCCCTCGACGAGCAGGGAAAGAACTCCGTCTGCACCGAGTCGATCGAGCAACTGTGGCAGCGGGACGCGGTTATTTTGGGAGTGGTTGGGAGGTTGGAAGACTGCCACAGTTGCGCCGGTTGCGCTGACCGCGTCGCGCCATGCTTGCGGGCTGAGTGGTGTAGTGGCAATCAGGGTTTTGCTCATGTTCTGCTCTTGCAAGACCTGGGCGGCTGGGTCGATTCGGCCACGACTGTCGAGCACGATGCGGAGGGGCTGTGGGACGCCGCTGCTGGAGCCGCCGGGTCGCGCGGTGAGCTGAGGATTGTCGAGAATGATGGTATCGGCACCCACGAGGATGGCATCGAGTTTGGGGCGCTGTTGATGGGCCCAGGCGCGTGCCTCCGGGCCCGAGATCCAGCGCGAGTCTCCTGACGTCGCGCCTATCTTTCCGTCGAGGCTCGCCGCGTACTTGGCTGTGACAAAAGGACGCCCAGTGCGGCGGTGGTGGGCGTAGGCCTCGTAGTGGAGCATGGCTTCAGCAGCGCCATCACCGGTACGAACGGATACGGCTGCGTCGCGCAGGCGGCGCATGCCGTTGCCGTCGACATGCCTGTCCGGGTCGCCGGCGGCGATCACGACTTCGGTGACACCGGCGTTGATTAGGGCGTCCGTGCAAGGCGGCGTACGACCGTGGTGGGCGCAAGGTTCGAGGGTTACGTAGACGGTGGAGCCGCGGGAAGCCGACCCGGCGTCGCGCAACGCCATTACCTCTGCGTGGTAACCGGGGCCGGGTGTGGGTGGCTGCGTTGCGCCGCGACCGATGATACGACCGTCTCGTACGACGACAGCCCCCACCGCGGGGTTGGGACTGGTGGTGCCGAGCACGCCGTTGGCTAGCCTGAGCGCTTCTGCCATGAAGGTGGAGGGAGCAATATCCGCCGTGGTGTCGCCGGTTGCTCCGCCGGTGAGCGGGCGAGTCACTCGGGTGGCTCCTTGATCTCGTCCCAGATGCGACTCCCAAAGGCACGGTCCTGGCCGCCGTATTTGTCGTCGGGCTGGCTTCCGTAGGGGTGCTCGGCGGGGGAGCTGAGCTCTTCAAAGGTGAAGGCGCAGACCCGCATGCCAGGGTAGAGCGCTACCGGCATGACACCGAGGTTACCCAGCTCCATGGTGGCATGGCCGTCCCAGCCGGCATGGAAGAGCGAGGCGGTGCTGTGCACGATCACACCGAGTCGGCCGAGTGAGGAGCGGCCCTCCAGGCGGGCGGCGAGATCGTCGGCGAGGCTGAGGCGCTCCAATGTGCTGGCGAGGACGAGTTCATTCGGGTGAATGATGAAGGGTTCGCCTTCCTCGAGTTCGACGGTACTGCCGGTGCGGTCGGCGGTCTCGGGGCGACGGGCGTCTATGTAAGCCTGCTTGTTACGTTCGAAGAGGAGGAAGGAGGAGCCGAGCCGAAAATCGACGGCGTTGGGACCGATTCGATCGTCGATACCGATGTTGGGATCGATAGTAATGCGACCGGAGTCAAGTGCTAGGCGGATGTCGCGGTCGGAGAGAATCATACGGCCATGGTACGTGGCATCTAGTGACGCGGCACAACGGGCCGCATGGTGTGCTACACGCTGCCCCGCGCCCATCTGGGGGGAGGGGACTATTTGAGCTCGTAGACTACGAAGACGTGGACCGAGTAGTTGGACTGGCCGGGTGCGATCGGGGTGGAGGCGAACTCCGTCGCTGCGTCTAGTGTCGTACGCGCGAAGATCTGTGGTGTACGGCTGTTGTCCCCGGGTTCGCTTATGGAGATCACGTCGCCGAGATCGACGTTCGCCAGGGCAGCGAATTGCTCGGCCTTGCGGCGCGCGTCCACGACAGCGAGTTCGCGGGCTTCGTCAACCAATGTCTCGGGGTCGTCGATGGCGAACGAGATGCTGTTGATGATCACGTCGTCGCCGCCAGCTTTGGCCGCAGCGTCGATCAGCGCCCCGGCGGTGTGGACGTCGCGCAGGCTAGCGCTGATTTGGTTGCTGGCGCTAAAGCCGCGCAGATCGCGCTCGCCTCGGTGGTTAAAGTCGAACTGGGGAAAGACAGCGAAGTTGGTGGTCCGGATGTCAGTCTCTTCAACACCTTGGTCGCGTAGGATGCGGATCACAGCGGTCATGAGATCGGCGGCCTCGGTGATGGCCTCAGTGACGGTCTCGCGGAGGACGCTGACACCTAGGCTGAGGATCACTGTGTCGGGTTCGGTGTTGGCTTCACCGTGTCCGCTGACTGAGATCTGGCGAGGGCTCTCGGCGGTGATCACATTGCCGGTTCCGTTTCCGGAGCACGCGGCGAGTACCGGGCCCGTGAGGACGATCAACACGAGGAACGTGATTTGCCAGCTTGGAGGTCTGAGTTGAGGCACGGTGAATCCTTCTGCCGTTAGGGGCGTCGTCCGTAGAGCGTCACGAGCAGAGTGAGGATGGAAGCCCCGGCGGCGATGCCGAGCACGATTTCGAGCATCTGGACGACGTTGCTGCCATCGTTTCTTCGGGCTGCAGCTGCCGCTGGATGTTCCGGTTCGCTGCCGGGGGCTTTACTCTGTGTCGCTTCGGTGGGGTTCGTGGTTCTACCAGCGTCCGGTTCTTCAATTTTGGATCCGCTCTCGGACGTGGGGTTTTCGATGTCGTTGATGGCGGTATCCGTCGTTGTCGGTTGGGTGGTTGCGGCCGTTGCGGTGTCCGTAGATTTTTCGCTCGTTCCTGTCGGGGCAGCGGTCGCGGCGCCAGGCGTCGCCCCATCTGTAGCCTGGTCTGTGACCTTGGTTGAAATCGAATTTTCTGGTGTGGGCTCGACGTTAGTTTCTGCGCCCTTTCCACTTTCCGCCGGTCGGGCAGGGTCCGCTTGTTCGGCTTGCCCGCTACTCGGGCTTTTCTTGAGCGGCGGGGGCATGGATTCTGTCGTTTCGGTGGCAGCTTTCGCTTCCATTTCCGGGTCGATCGGGGTTTGAGCGTCGGTGGTGTGGTCTTCCGGGATCGAGTCGTTAGACCTGATAGCGGCGGTCCTCGCCGGATCGCCTTCATCGTCGGCAGGTTGTTTGATGGCTTGGTCTCTCATGGCCTGGCCTTCTGTGTCATCGCTCTCGAGCGGGGCCTGGCCTTGAGTCTCGGAGGCGGCGTCCGTCTCGGATTTGGCTTCGGCGGATGTCGGCTCTGGTGCGGCCTGCGCGGATTCGGGCTCGGCCTGCTCTTCGGGAGGGTGGGTAGTCTGAGCCTGAGCTTGCTCGGGTTGTTCCGTGGCGGGCGCAGAAACGGTGGGTTGTTCGTGCGCGCCGTCTTGACCGCGGGCGACTTGGCCGACTGCGGCGAAGTCGCGGAAGATTCGGCTGTCGCCGTTGTCCTCTGTTACGTCGACGACTACGACGGCGGCGAGCGCGGCGATAGCGATGGCGGAGAAGGTGGCGGCGCCGCGCATGAGCAGCGTGCCTTCGAGGAGTCCGCCCATGCGCGGTCCGGTGCGTTTCACAATTGGGAGTCGGGTCATGGTGGGTGAAGGCTGGGCTTGCTCAACCGAGATCGTGAAGGGGCGTGGGACTTCGACTTCGGGCAGAGCTGCGAGGGCGGCCTTGGTGCCGTGCAGCTCATCGACGTAGTACCGAAGTTGGGCTGAGCTGGCTAATTGGCGGCTGAAAGCGGCTTCGCGATCGGGAGCGAGTTCGCCGTCAACGAAGGCAGAGGCTTCGTCGTACCAATTAGGAGCACGGCGGGAGAGTCGCCGAATCACAGCGTTTCCCCTTGCGACCGCTCGCTTGTCATTCCATTTCCCCCGATCCTGTGCGGGCGGGGTCGGCTCTCTGTGGATCTAGACGATTACTTCCGTTGGGGAGTTCCCCGCGGGTCACCAAATAGTCCCGCAGGCGGGCCCGGCCGCGGCTGATCCGGGACTTCACAGTACCGACTGAGCTGTTCATTGTGGCGGCAACTTCGTCATACGCGAGGCCGTGGACGTCGCAGAGCAGGATGGCTTGTTTTTGGTCGTCCGGGAGCGTGCTGAGCCCGGCCAGAATGACACGCGCGGTTTCGCTATCGAGAGATTGGTCCTCGGGGCCGCGTACGTTAGCAGGTCCCGCGGCAGCTTCGCCTTGGTTTTCCATCATGGAATCGAGTGAGTCCTGGGGCCGTCGTTTGCGCTTCCGCAACTCGTCGCGGCACTGATTACCGGCGATGCGGAGAATCCAGGCCTGGAAGGAGCCGCCACGGTAGCCGCCCAGACCGCGCCAGGCAGAGATCATGGCATCCTGGGCGGCGTCCTCCGCCTGCGCGGCGGAGGAAAGCATGCGCAGGCACAGGCCGTAGACCGGACGCTGATAGCGTTCGACGAGGAGGTTAAAGGCATCGAGTTCGCCCGATTTCGCGCGCGCTGCCAAGTCATCGTCGCTGGGCTGGGCGTCGCGAGCTGCGGGGGGCATACGAGGGCGTGTCCTTGTTGCGGCAGACGAGCGCTTGTGGCGAGTGTACCAACGCGTTGTGTTGCGCTAGACGGTGGCGTAAACGTTCGGTCAACGCGGCTTAGGGTGGGTTCAACTTAGGCCGGGGGATCGTTCGCATAGGGTGGAGCGACTTCATATTCGCTGGTGAACGGGGACGGTAGGATGAGACCTCACGAAGTGATCATACGAGCCTATGTTCGCCAACCTACGATACGGTCCCCTGCGAGACGTCCTAGAGACGATCATCCTGGCGTTAATTGTTTTTCTCCTGGCGCGGGAAGCGGTCCAGAACTTTCAGGTCGAAGGTTCCAGCATGGAGCGAACGCTGGCGGATTCCGAATTCGTGTTGGTCAACAAGCTGGCCTATGAAGAGGTCCATCTCGGACCATTCGATGTGCTGGTACCGGGACGCAGCAACGGCGACTTTCTCTTCGGAGGACCGGAGCGTGGCGACGTGGTTGTGTTTCGCTCACCTTTCGACGACACGCGTGACTTCGTGAAGCGGGTGATCGGCCTGCCGGGGGATGTCGTGGAGGTGCACGATGGAACCGTTTTTGTGAATAGAGTGGGCTTGGCCGAGGATGACTATACGCGGATGTCGCCGAGTTACTCGTCGCAGCCGCTGACCGTACCCCCGGAGCATTACTACGTCCTGGGGGATAATCGCAACGCGAGTCAGGACTCACATAGTTTTGGACCGATTCACGAGGATTCGTTGGTGGGCAAGGTGATCTTTCGGTGGTTCCCGCTGGACGAGATCGGAGGCGGCCTGAGCCGGGATCTTGTGAACGTCGAAGGAGTTGCACTGCGATGAGTACGACGAATGGAGGTGGATCATCCACCGCGGGTGCGAGCAGCCCGATGGATCTTTTGCGCGAGGTTGGAGCCGTGTTGGAGGGACACTTTCAGTACGCCTCAGGCCGGCATGGGTCGCTCTATGTGGAGAAGTTTCGTCTCTTGGAGGATCCGGTGGCGACGACACAACTGTGTGGCATGTTGGCCGAGCATTTCACCGAGCCCGCTGGCAGGGCTGGGGTGGAGGTGGTGGTGGGGCCGACGACGGGTGGCGTGATTCTCGCCTTCGAGACAGGAAGGCAGATGGGTTTGTCGAACTACTTTGCGGAAAGCATGGAAGATGGCAAAGGGCGCGAGTTTCGTCGTGGCTTCGAATTCAGGCCGGGCCAGCGCACATTGGTAGTGGACGATGTGTTGACGACGGGTGGGTCACTGCGGGATACGATTGACGCAGTGCGAGCGGCAGGGGGGGATCCGGTTGGGGTGGGCGTGATCGTTGATCGCAGCGGGGGTCGGACGAAGTTCGGGTTGCCGTTCTTCGGTTGCATGACGCTGGATATTGAATCGTTCGACGCGGCTGATTGTCCCCTTTGTGCGGATCCCGATGGCCCGGAACTGACGATTACATGAGCGCCGCCGCCGAGAATGAATTGCCCCCCCCAGCGGATGCCCTGACGAGTGGTCAGCCCGTTTCCAGGCCCCCAGCCGGGCTGCCATTCGAGAAGGATGAGCGGAGGAAATCCGTGGTGGAAGTGCCGGGCGATAGTGCCGCGAATGGCCCGAATCGGGTGCGAGAGATCAGGCATCTGGTGGGAGAGCGCGAGTCGCCATGGCGCGCGCATGTGGTCGCTGGCGCAGTGGGGGCAGGATTAACCCTGGTGGCGTTGGCGTTGCGTGACACATTGGGCGACCGACGGGCAGCACTAGTGCGACGACCGCCGACGTTGCGCAAGCGAGTGGCTTCGTGGCTGCGCGGGGAAGATCTCTGGGCGTAGACCCTCTACCCGAAGTTGCGCCAGGTGCACCCGGTCGCGTAGAGGAAGATCCCGGGAGCGATGGGTGCCCGGTAAAAGGCGACGATGGATCCAGCCGATGTGCCAGAGGTTTCGGTTGCCGCGACTGGTGCTGCGAGTTCGATCGGGCTTCCGTCGGAGTGGCCAACGGCTAGCCCGCGAGGTGGTTAATGTATTCGGGTCTGCGTGCGATCAGGACCCCGCGTTGAGAGATGCCGAAGGTGTGCTGTTGGCCGGGAAGGATGTGGTTCTCAAACACGAAGATGGGGCCGCCAGTCGCGGCGGGATTACTCTCGATATGTGAGGGTGGGTGTCGCTGAGGGGTCGAGCATCGATTGGATCAGTCGCTCTGCTCGTCCGGCGGAGTTGGAACGTGCCGCTGGCGCCGGCACTGCAGGCGGCGACCAGCAAAGTGAGTTGGTCAGAGTCGAGCCCGGGTAGAGCGTCGAACAGAATAAGCCGTTCGAACCCTCGATAGGGTGCTACACCTGTCGCGACTTCTCGTTGCGCGCTGTGAGATCAGCTTAGCCGAGAGTCGCTTAGACCAGCTTGGATAGATCCGCGCCGTGGGCGAAGATGCCCGGCGCCATCGCAGTGGCGTCAGCGATGGCGGACATTGTCAGTATCAACAGGGCGAACCCGATCGCGTTGGCGATCAGGATCTCGCTGACTCGGGCCACCGGCAGGATGGTACGGAGCCCGACGGAGCTGGCGCCGAACCATGCCAGGAGGCTCAGTATGCCTATGCCGTAGGCGAGCGGTGTGATGATCATGAACAGCTGGGTCATGAGTGGCAGGGAGGCAAAACCCATGACACGGAGTAGCGATCCGGCGTCCAGATCATGCGTGAAGATCCGTATCAGGATAAGCCGGGTCAGGCTCATCCACGCAACCCAGAGGACGAAGAGCACGAGGGAGCCAAGGAAGAATTCGCGCAGCACGATGGCGCCAGTGGAGAGTCCCTGGGCATCGATAGCCAGCCAGAGCCAGCCGCCGATGGCGGCGGCGACGATGGCGACTGCAGCGATAAGCACGGCGGCGAGAGTCTGTGCGGGATCGCCGATCAACTCCGCGAAGACCCGATCGTCGAGTCGGGTCAGGCGTCGGATCTGTTCGAGTATCCGGTGTGGGTTGAGTTCTTGGTCGGTGGCCGGTCGGATGCGGGAGCGAGGCGTGGGCTCGGGGGCGACGTCGGGGTGAGGATGGTGAATGGGGGGTGCTGTGGCGGCGACCGCGACGGGAGACAGCGCGTCGGTGATCGATGGAGAATGTTGCTCCCCGGATTCACGGCTGAAGGTGCCAGCAGGCCGAGAGTTAGTTCGGCGGGTGCGCAGGGAGCCGGTCGCACGGTGGACGTCGGCGAATGGTGTGGGTGGGTTCTCGATGTCGAACGACTGTTGCTCTCCGAAAAGAGACGGGACTCTCCGGCCCGACGCTCCGGTGCCTGCCATTTGGACCCCAGTTTTCCGAGCCTCGCCACCGACGCCACCGTACGGCTAGGCTGCCATGCGGTGCAATGAACAGTGGGTCAAAAAACGGACGGTTACCGTGAAGCGGGTCCCGGATGGGCACCTCGAGGATGAATGCGAGGGGCGAGATGATGCGCGGAACGAGGCGTATCGTACGATACGGCAGAGCATCTTCGAGTATTTATTCGTGTTCGATTCGGATTCCCTCTACGGCGAGAAGCGGATGCTGACGGCCTCATTAAGTGGGGATCTGATGCGGTGTCCGTTGGGGACGTAAGACGTCCGACTCCGTACGCGAAGTGAGATTCGGCTAGATGAATTTCGCTACGGTCAGGGTGCAACCGTAATC
>CAZZMQ010000001.1:31761-37625 GCA_964655365.1 uncultured Dehalococcoidia bacterium
CGTTACGAAGTCTCGTTTATGCGTGACCGTGCCTAGCGTGGAGGTGAGATGAGCGTCGTAATCGGTCGGGATTTGATGTGCCAGAAGATCGATTAAGCGGGTTCGAAGTTCGTGCGACATTCGTCGAGGCCGCAGCTAGCCTGTCCGGATGCCCAAAGATCTGAACTCCCCGCTCGATTCGATCCAACGCGTAGGGGCCGATGTCGTTGCTTGCCGTACCTGTCCGCGTCTGGTGGAGTGGCGTGAGAAGGTGGCGACAGAGAAGCGAGCAGCGTTTCAGGACTGGGAGTATTGGGGACGCGGTGTGCCGGGCTTTGGGGATGTGCGGGCGCGGATCGTCGTGGTGGGGCTCGCGCCGGCGGCGCATGGGGCGAATCGGACAGGGCGGATGTTCACCGGAGATCGTTCAGGAGACTGGCTATACGCGGCTCTGTACCGAGCGGGGTTGGCATCCCAGTCGTCAAGCGAGATCATCGACGATGGTTTGCGGCTGGACGACGTCTATGTGACGGCGGCGGTCCGCTGCGCGCCGCCCGAGAATAAGCCGACGAGCCAGGAGCGCGATGCCTGCGCGCCATTCCTACGGCGGGAACTGACGCTGCTGGATCGGGCCCGGGTATTCGTGGCGTTGGGATCGTTTGCGTATCGGGCACTGGCGCGGGAGATCGGTTTGCGGCCGCGACCAGCGTTTGGGCACCTCGCCGAGGCGCGTGTCGATGAAGGCGTAAATGCAGAGTCGGTGGTGCTGTGTTCGTTCCATCCATCGCAGCGGAATACGTTCACGGGCAAGCTGACAGAGGAAATGTTCGATGCCGTCTTCGCGCGCGCGCGCATCTTGGCTGGCCGAGAGGCAAGGTGAGAGTTGCTATTTGTGACTAGGAGGAGATGGGCGGAGCGCTTCCACGGCCGAGCAGCACACCGCTCGAGGGATCCCGATAGTGGAAACGTGCGCAGGTTGGGAGAGCTGCATGGTGAGCACTGCGCGTCGTAGGACGGGACGCGGATCATGAGGGAGATTTGCGACCTCCGCTGCTCATAAATGGAATTTGTATCGATCCGGGCCACGGCTGTGAGTGAGTGTTTCTATTGATCGAGGGCCGACGAAATGATGCCCCGTGCGAGTATTGAAGCGAACGACGTCGCGGTAGACCTCGACGTGGTTATCGGCGGCTCTGTGCCGAGTGGAATCGAGCACGGTCCGAAGCAGATTGCCTTTGGGGAGGCGGGCGATTTTCTGGCGTGGCTAAGGTCGGGGCGATATGACTCGGCCGCCAACACGGTTCGAGCGCAGGGCGCTGAGTAGCTTCCGGCCCGGATGGCGAGTGACTCAGCCTGATTTAGCCTGGAGCAAGGCATTGAATTGGCGCAGATGCGCTTTGTCGTGCAGCGCTTGGAAAATGAACCAAGTGCGGCAGTTGAAGTCGCCGAAGTACATGTGGGGGAAGGTATCGCGCAGGTTGGGGTTACACGGCAGGTCGAGTGGGATCGCCGCGAAGTCTATGGAGTGTAGGGCGAAGGCGTGGTGTAAGGCATTGAAGCTCCCGGACAATTCGGGTGCCAGTTCGTGCGCGGTTACCTCGCCCTCCCACTCGTAGTTACCGTTGCGCACGGGTTGTCCGGTGGCGAGGTCATGAATGATGTCGGCGACGCCGATCGAGGAGAAATGCAGGTGGCGCAAGGTTTCGTAGATCGACCAGCCGGTGCTGTGGGCCTCTGCGGGATGGCGTTGGGCGACGTTGTTGTCGACTTGGTTGAGCGTGTTGAGCACGTCGACGCGAGCGCGGACGACATCGGGCCAGAGTTGGAGCCAGTCGAGATCTCGCCCTTGACGGATCAGGTCGCGGCGAAGTTGGTCGGCAAGTTCTTGGGAGATCGGCATCGGCGCGTCGTTATTCGTGCAAGGTTTTACGGTCGAGCTTGGTCGAGTTGATGGGGGCATGGCAGGCCCCTTTGGTATGGGCTGCGGCTCGGAGTGGGACGGGCTCAACTAGGGGGTCAGAACGGCACGGTAGCGGATCTGGTTCTGGCGTAGCCGATCGTGGACATTGTTGACTGCGTCGAGCGGGAACACTTCAGTGATGGGCCGGATCTGGTGTGTGACGGCGAGATCGAGGAGTTCGCTAAGGTCGGCGCGAGAGCCGAAGAAGCTGGCGACGATGCGCATCTGGAGTCCCATCATAAGTGGCGTGGGAATCGGCAGTAGATCACCGATCGATGTCGTGACGAGGACGAGCGTGCTTTGCGGTCGCATACCCATCATGACGCCGAGTAGTGGTTCGGGTGCGTCGGCGGTGTTGAGCACGATGTGGGCGCCACCGAGGCCTTGCAATGTGGAGGTGGCGTCGGCGGCGTTAGTGACCTCGATCGCGCCCAGTTCACGAGCGGTGATGGCTTTGTCGTCACTGCCGGTGACGGCGATGACGTCGGCGCCCATCGCGTTGGCGATCGGGATGGCTATGTGTCCCAGTCCGCCGATGCCGAGCACGGCGACGCGTTGGCCGGGCTGAAGATTGGCGTTTTTGAGTCCGCTGTAAACAGTGAGTCCGGCGCATAGCAGCGGCGCGGCGTCGGTCGGCGATAGGTCGGCAGGCAATGGTAGGGCGTGGGTGGCGGGGACGCGGACGAGTTCGGCATAGCCGCCATCGACGCCCACGCCGGCCAGGTTAGGAATGCCGCTGGGGCAAGCCTCCTCTTCGCCGGCGAGGCAGAACTCGCATTCGAGGCAGGAGAAGAGCGCGTGCGTAGCGACGGTGTCACCGATCTGGAAAGTTGCGACGTTGGCGCCGATAGATTCGACGGTACCGACGATCTCGTGACCGGGAATTCGCGGAAGCATGTCCGGGTTGGCACCTAGGCCGCCTTCGATCACCTTGAGGTCGGTGGCACAGACACCGGATGCAGTGACGCGGAGGAGAATGTCGGACGGACCGATCTGAGGGTCAGCAACTTCGTTTAGTTCGAGGGGTGCGCCGTAAGCGGTGGCGAGAGCAGCTCGCATCGCGGGGTCCTTTCGGGTTGAGCGTTTTGGGGGCGCGAGCAGTCTATCCGGGTTAGCGGTCCCGACGTAGCGACGGCGTGGTCGCCCATTGTCGGCGATGCAATACTGCTGCCGGTGCCGCGGGGTCGATTCGATGCAATCGCCGCCACTATCGGCCGCGAAATTCGGGTGGCCGCTTTTCGATGAAGGCGCGGACGCCTTCTCCGCTGTCGCTGGTGTGGCGCAGGGAATCATTCATCTGGTTTTGCAGGGCCATGTATTGTTGGGCGTCGATCAGATGAGCACGGTTGAGCGCTTCCTTGGTCAGGCGTAACGCGAGTGGGGCACGTGTGCAGAGCTTGGCGGCGAAGTTGTAGGCTGTCTGCATGAGTTCCTCGCCATCAACGACGGCGTTGAGCAGGCCCCATTCTTGGGCTTGATGCGCACTGAAGACGTCACCCAGCATCGAAATTTCGGTGGCACGATGCAGGCCGACGAGCCGGTTAAGGAAGTAGGCACTGGACTCACCCATCAGTCCGCGCTCCACGAAGTTGACGGCGAAAGTGGCGTGTGCAGCGGCGATGCGGAAGTCGGCGGCGAAAACTATGTTGCAACCGGCGCCGCGGGCAGGGCCGTTCACCGCGACGATGATCGGTTTGGAGATCTCGCGCATAACGACGGGGTAGGCGTCGCGCTCGGGGGCGAACTGGAAGGGTGCGGGCGTGTCCGGGTCGCGCCTGGTGCGCCCTTTGAGGTCGGCGCCGGAGCAGAAGCCGCGGCCGGCGCCGGTGAGAACGACGACCCAGACATCTCCGTCGGCCTCGGCGCGTCGCAGGGCATCGGGCAACTCGCGCCGGGTGTCGTTGGAGATGGCGTTGAGCGTCTCGGGTCGGTTGAGGGTGATTGTGGCAACGTTGTCGCGTAGGTCGTAGAGGATGGCGTTGTAGTCCATGGGGGATGCCCTTTCGTCGGGAGAGTGTAGGGTGCCTGGTCGGACCCGAGAGGTGTTGCCGCCTACGATGTCAGGCATGATTGAGGTGTCGGCGACGCGCAGGTTTCCGACACCGTGCACGGGACAGCGGTCGTGGCTGCGGTGCTGGCGCTGTATCCCAGCATTGGTTGACGAGGCTTGCGGCGGGGACCCGCAGTCGAGCCGAGCAGCGGGGGTGGACAAGCGTGGAGGTGGAGGACGGTAGTGGGTTAGACTCAACGCGTGGGTTGGTTGGATAGGTTCGACAGCCCCCAGCGTAAGCCGGTGTGTTCGTGTTTGAGACTGCCATCTCGGTATTTTCCGCGCTTGGCGCGTTCGGCAACGTCGTCTTCCTGACGGTGTTGGCGGGCTTCGGGCGCGTGGCGGGCCGAGATATGGGGTCGCAGGGTCGCTTGGCAGCCGATCGGTCACGGCGCGCGGGTGCGCGCGCCAGGCGTCAGGCGGTGGTGCGCAGTACGCGGGTGCGGCGCCGTGCGATGGCGGACGCAGAGCGGGCGCAGCGTTTGGCAGCGCAGCTGGATCGAGAGAAGGTGCGGCGGAATGGGGTACTGGCGGGAGTCAGCGCCGTACTGGCGATGGGAATCGCGCAGCGCAGTCGGTTGCGGCGAGCGGTCGAGCGGCGACGCGCGGCGCGTGATAGCGAAGGTTCCAACGAGGTGTCCTGATCTCAAAGAGGTTTGCGCTGAAGTCTTACCCAGCATGTCTCGATGACGAAGAGGGGAGAATGTAGTTCGCGGAGCATGAGACTACGATGCGTTGACGCTGGGAAACTTGGTTGCCAAGCAGGATGTGAAGTCGGAGAAACTGTCGGGTGCGGCGATCGATCGGGCGGAGGTGTGGGATCCGGTGCCAAACGTCACCGCGTATCGCTGGTATGACGAGGCGCGGGCGTCGATCCCAGGCGGGATTGCCTGGAGGACTATGGGTGGACCGATGCGCGCCATGGGGTGCCAGGTGAACTACCGCCATTTCGACAATTAACTAATGCATTCACTGGCTTAGGGTGTTCTGCTTTCGCCACCGCCGATGGTGCCGCCGCTAGGAGCTGGATGACTACGCCTCGAGAGCGACGACTGGGCGGTCTGTCGTGACGACATTGTGCGCACTATCGGGTTCACATCGTTGTGCAATGCGTCGGGCAATCCATCGACGTCGGTGCTTCTGTTCCGAAACGACATGAGACTGCCGATCGGACTGCAGTTCACGGAGCGCGACGCTGATGAGGCGCTGTTGTGCGGCCTGGTTGGGGTAACTGGATTTGGTGCGGCCGCGCTCGGATTGGCACCCAAATGCTTAGCGTTCGTTGGGAAGTCGGGGGTCGCGAAGTCGGGTCGTCGCTGCCTACTTCAGGTGCGGGGCGATTTCGGTCATCGTGAACTCGATGCTCTCGAGCATCGACTCCACCGTATTGGGTCGTCCGGGGAGGCGGGTCTGGCCGACGATCTGGGTGAGGCCCGCTTCAGCAAACTCTTGCAATTCCTCGACGACCTGCTCGACGGTGCCGATGACGCCTTGTCCGCGGTCGTAGTCGGAGAGGGAGGCGCGCTCGTCGGGGGCGTTGCTGATGCGGATGCCATGCAGCATCTGAATGTCGAGGCTAGTTGGATCTTTGCCGATGTCGAGGGCGGCGGCGTCCATCACTTTGCGGCGCTCGGCGAGTTCGTGAGGAGGAACACTGATTGAGAACCAGCCGTCGCAGAGTTGTGCGGCGCGGCGCAGAGCGGCGTTCGTGTTGCCGCCGACGAGCAGAGGCGGGTGGGGTTTCTGGAATGGCTGTGGAGTGCAGCTGACCTCGTGAATCTGGTAGTAGCGGCCCGTGTAGGAGGCGGGATCGGTGGTCCAGAGCTGTTTGAAGACCTCGATCTGCTCGTCGACAAGAGCGCCGCGGTGATGGAA
>CAZZMQ010000001.1:37671-50768 GCA_964655365.1 uncultured Dehalococcoidia bacterium
GACACGGCCGCGTGAGAGCTGATCGATGGTGGCGACGATCTTGGCGGTGTTGGCGGGGTGGCGGTATGGCAGCACGATCACGCCAGTGCCGAGTTCGACGGTCTGTGTGCGGGCGGCGACGTATGAGAGGACGGAGAATGCGTCCCACCACTGGCCGGTGCCGAGCATCCATTCGCCGGTCAGGTTGTACGGGTATTTCGCGCCGATGCTGTGCGGCAGCATGATGTGGTCGACGACCCAGAGCGAATCGAGCCCGACTGCTTCCGCTTTGTCGCAGACGGCGTCTAGTGCATCGCTGCCCGCTGTTTCGCCGATCATGGGGACGATGGTGCCGAATTTCATGGTTTGCCTTTCCGCATGCGCCTGAGCAAGATGCCAGGATAGCTTCTGGCGGGAAGATTCGGCGTTGTATTGTGGACCCGGCGTCCGGACCTGCGGCGCACGCCGAGCTGTTAGACGATTACTGAGCGCGTTCGCGCGTCCACACGATTATCACTGAGGGGTAGGGTTTTCCATAGGGGCTGGGCCGGAGGAGGTGGACAGCAAGGGTCGCAAGCCAAGTGGAGTGAGCTAGCCTCCGGTTGAGAGAGGGCCGTCATCATGATGCGTGAGACCAATAAAGCAGTGGAACCGTTCGTGGGTATGAATCCGGGATCGGCGGAGTTTGAGCCGGATGATCGGGTACTGAAGGATTACGTCGCTGGGCTGGAACTGAGCCCTCCTTTGGCGGAAGGTCCGGCCCCCTGCAGGCTCGCCAACAATGCGGATCTCTCGACGCGGGCGCATTTCGCGAACGACTTCGGTAACCTTTGGTTACGCTAGGAGTGGGACTTCCGGCGGCCGCTGGCCTCTGGCGGTGCTTGTGCGGCAAGTGCTGCGGTGCAGGACTTCTACGAGCGGCGCGATCACACGGTGATCCTGTCCGAGACGACGCTGCGAGACGCGAGACGCGAGGTGGTGGTGGCGCAGCGACACCAGCAAAGCTTCCTGCTGAACCAAAGCAGTGGTGAGGCGGTGCTGCGTGATCCGAAGAAGAAGGAGGGGGCACGCCGCTTCGACTTGCCGGCAGGTGTTGAGCTGCCGGCAATCGAACGGGAGACCAGCCTGGAGATGTGTGGGCAGTTTTCCCATGGGCGCAAGAACTACCATACGAATAAGGAAGCGTCCGCGGAGTTGGGCTTTCAGGACCTGGTGGTGGGCGGCAAGATGACGGTGTCGATGGTGGGCGAGGTGTTGCAGGGTGGGCTGGGCTCGCCCTGCGCCAACGGGGGCAAGTTGTTGGTGAACTTCACCAACAGCGTATGGCCCAACGAAACGGTGCGTGCACGGGACCACTGCCGGAGGCTGCGGACTGCGATGGCGTCTTTGGTTGGGTGGAGAAAGAGGACGGGACGATCTGCATCGTGGCTGAGGGCAGCGTCGCGAACTAGCGCCGCTTCGAACGGTTGCCAGGGCGGCTCCGAGCGAGCCGGCTTGGTCGGTGCTTTACCGGATCTTTATATGGTCGGGCCTTCGTGCCGATCCACTGGACCAAGAGTGCGGTCATGGGATGGAGTTGCCCGTTTTAGAAGCTGGTGCTCCTGCCTCTCTTGCTTGGTTCGGGCTGGCGACGGCGAGTCTGGCTGCCTGTGGTGGCGGTAGGTCGATGAGCCGATCTTTAGGACTACGTCGCGTTTCCTTCTGTAGGACGTGGGATGCCCGCCGCCCTTTCGAGAGAGAGTTGGAGTGTCGCCGTTATTTCTGCGGAACCTCCAAGTTGAGGAATCGGGCGGCGTTCAGGCCCAGCACCTTGGCGCGATCTTCGTCGCTAATCTCGTTCATAGTGCGCTCAATGGCGGAAGCTGAGTGGGGCCAGGTTCCTTCGTGATGGGGATAGTCGTTGGCCCAGAGGTAGTTGTCGGTCAGATCGAACTGCTGAGCGAGCGCGAGGCCGGGTGGGTCCTCACCGAAGCTGGCCCAGAAGCTGCGGCGGTAGTGCTCGCTGGGTAGTAGTTCCAGCTTTGGGAAGGCGAACATGTGGTGTTTGTGATAGGCCTCATCCATGGCTGTAAGGGCCCAAGGGACCCAGCCGATGCCGGCTTCGATTGTGGCGAAGCGCAGGTTGGGGAAGCGCTCCAGCACGCCGGAACTGCAGAGATTGACAACAGGCTCGATCGATTGAGAGAGCGAGTGCACAGCGTAGTTGATCACTGCGCCACCACGACCACGCGATCCGCGTGGATCTTTGCCGGTAGAGATGTGGAACGTGACGGGTAGGTCGACTTCCTCGATCTTGGCCCAGAGAGGGTCGAATTGGCTCTGATTGTAGTTGGCCTCGTTACCGTCGCCGGGGCCCCAGACGGGACGGTTGGGCAGGGTCAGGCAGCGGTAGCCTAACTTGGCTAGACGGTCGATCTCGGCGATGGCGCCTTCGATGTCGCCGGAGGCGACAGCACCCGTGGCGACGCAACGCTCGGGATGGTCGCCGTAGGTCTCATGCGCCCAGTCGTTCCATACGCGGCACATCGCTTGGGAGAAGACGGGGTCCGGGGTGGCGAACATAGAGAGCCCCTTATTGGGGAAGATCAGTTCGATGTCAATGCCATCGTCGTCCATGTCGCGGAAGCGCTCTTCCAGGACGTAACCAGCATCGTTGCGATCCTTGTCTTCGCCTTCAAACTTGAGGTCGCGAATCTTGGTGGGGCGGTGCCCTTCAGTGACCTGCCACTTGACGCCGTCGTCGTCGACCTCTTGCCGAGGGATGCGGTGGCGGTACTCCGGATCAATGCGCTTCGCCCAGAGGTCAGCTGGTTCCTGAGCGTGTGAGTCGCAGGAGATGATGAAGTATTTGTTGGGGTCGCCGGGGCGGGCTGTCCGTGGCCAGCCTTGGGTGCCGGGAGTTTTCGTGCGCCAGGCGTTGGGGTTTTCGGGTGTCGCGACCATGGGTTTCTCCTTCAGACTGGGTCAGGCTGCGCGGTTGCGTGATGGGCCGCGAGCATGCTGAAACTTTGGGGACGCTCGAAGGGCAACTTATCGACCAGAACGGCGCCGCGCGGCACAGGAACCAGGTCGACGTATTCGGGCTCAAGGCCTTCGTTGGGCCAGCGCCGCACACGCAGGCCCGTTGCGCCTTGGGGTACGGCGTGCTGGCTGATGGCGGCACCGCGCTCGCTGTGGAACCAGTCGCCCTCTTCACCACGTGTACCGACGAGCCAGGTACCCAGCCAGAGCATGGGCGCGCCATGCTCGTTGTTGGCATTGGGCCAGTGGCAGGTTAGCTGCAAGGCAGAACTCATTAGCGTCCCCAACAGTCAGACGCTACGGGATAGATCAGCAGCGTGGCAACCGCGGTCGCGGGATCTAGTGGACCTAATCGCGGGCCTCGCCAGTGGCGGACCGGATTGATTCACCGGTGTCGAAGTGGGCTTGAATGTCGGACGTGGTCTCGAGCGCCGTGGAGGTGTTAGCGATGGACTGGAAGTGGCGTTGTTCGTTGGTCATGGCCTTTGTTGAGGTGGGACGGATTCGTTTTCGTTCAGAATGTGGTTGAGGGCCGCGAGACTGGCGGCGGGCGTTGGGCTTGTGGCTTCGTCCAGTTCACGGCGACCTTGAGGGACTTGCTCTGCGCCAGGATGCGGTACGACTGCCCTACTCGTAGATGCACTGGGAAGTCAGAGGGTTGCTGCCGCCGCTCTCTTGTGTGGCACGGCTGCGGGTGATGCCCTTGGAGACCGCCTCGCTGGTGATGACGGCTTCTTGATCTGAGGCGGTGTCGCTATGCGCCACCGAATTCAGCGATCGGAGTTGCCGCGATTCTTCGCTCCCGTCGAGTGTCTCGACCGTAACGTGGTTCGAGCCGTACTTGGCAACTATGCAAAGGGATGGATCGACCTCGGTCCTGGACGGCGACGGTCCACGGCTGCGTGGTTTCCATCGTTTGCACTGCGCTCTGGAGGGAGTCCTATGACGGGTCAGGAGCGTCCTGCTCCGCGCTCTCTAGCGGGTCGGCGCTCGTTCACTTGTCGACTCGTAGGTCTGGAAGAAATGACGACCAGTCGCCTTCTGATTCTCGTAGATCGAGCCGCTGTGTATGGCCGGTGGGAGAGGCATACGTACGGGTACGTCGGTTAGGCGCGGCGAGGTGGTGCCGTTGCCCATGACGAGCAAGGAGTCGAATTCGTCGAGTGAGCGAGCGCCTAGCCCGGAGAGTGGCCAGGCGTCTGCGGCGGCGTACTGGTAGAGCAGCAGCCGTCGATTAGCACCCGAAGTGTTGAGCCCGGAACCGTGAACGATGCGGGCGTGATGGAAGCTGACGGATCCGGCTGGGCCGGTGACCTGGGCAGCGGTGTCGAAGTCGATGCCGGAGCTTCCCGGGTCCAGAGCGCCGCAGAAGGCGCCGTCAGCGTGGTGGTCGTAGGTGGGCCCCTTGTGGCTGCCGGGGATCATGAGCAGGGGGCCGTTGGAGGCGTCGCAGTCGTCGAGAAAGATGCCGGCGGCGAGCAGGTCATCGTTGGTGTGGGGATAGAAGGCCCAGTCCTGGTGCCACTCAACGGGAGCTCCGTACTCGGCCGATTTCATGTTGAGTTTGTCGCCCTGATAACGGACGTCGGGGCCGATCAACTGGCGCAGCACGTCAAGGATGGGCTGGTATCCGGAGAGCGTTTTGAAGAAGGGAAAGTGCAGGCGTGGTGCTTTGATCCGTCGCACGCGCGGGATCTCGGGGGTGTGGGAGTCCTCGAGGTCATAGACGGCGTCGTTCTGATCGACGCCGCGGGCTGCCTCGACGATGGCGTCTGTCTCACTGCGCAAGGCATCTAACGTACTAGGGTCGAGCAGGTTTTCGACGAGGATGTAGCCCTGGTCGCGGTAGAACGTGACCTGGTCGGGGCTGAGGTGGTCGGTCATTGGAAGTCTTCTCCGAGCCTAGTTTGATGGCGGCAGAGTAGCAGTAAGGCGGAGGTGACAAACGGGTCTGTCGCGCAAGCTGTTTGGACGCAATACTGCGCTTCGTTCGCGAGGCGGAATCGACACATTCCGGACTCGCGTTGTCAGAAGAGCGAGGCTGACGGTTGCCCCGATTATTGTGGATCTGGACGCTGCGTGAAGCGCGAGCCGGTTGGCGGCTGCTACTGAGCATCTCGCTGCTGATCGTGATTGCCGGTGCACTATTGGCGCTGGCACCGGTTTTCCGGGATGCCTCCGCGGACCGGGCGCTGGAGCGCTCGCTCGACCAGCAACCCGACCAACTCTTCGTGAGCCGTGTTGAGCGCGCCCGCCAGCCACCGACAGCGGTCGCGGTGGCAGAACTCGATGCGGATATTGCGGCGGCTGGCGAGCGGCATTTGGCAGGCCTCACCGGGAGTTCGGTGCGAGTCGGGACCTCGCTGTTGGGGGACGTCGATTCAGTGCCGCAGCCGTATCCAGCTCGCTTCCAGATCTTCGAGGATCTGGATCAGCACATTGTGGTTACGGAGGGGAGATACCCAACGGAGGCGCGGACCGAAGATGGGCGGCTGGCGGTGCTGGTGGGCGCCACTGTGGCGGGGCCGGCCGGGATCGCGGTGGGCGATCAATGGACGTTCTCTATCGATGTTGGTCTGCAGCAACAGGCTCACGTTGAAGTTGTGGGGCTAATTGAGCCGCGTAGCGCCGACCTGACGGCGTTCCAAAACACCGACTCCTGGTTTGAGTTCATTCCATTGGGGTTAGGCCCGCCTGGGATCGGGCTCTTCGTCAGCCCAGCGTCGTTAGATGAGGCGGTCGGCCTTCGGATCGACTATTTCGTTCAGCAGCGTCTGGATCTGTCGTCGCTCAATAGCGACGACGTCCGCTCGACTCGGGTGGGGATGGAGACGTTCTCGCTAGCGCTGCGGGACTCCCCCGGGACGAGCGCTTCCACCCCTCTGGTTCGCGTCCTACGTCGTTTTGAACTGGAAGAGCGCTTCAGCGAAACGCCGGTCCTAGTGGTGGCTTTGCAGATGGCGGCCGTGGCGGTGTTCGCCGTGGCATTGCTTGGTGTGGACTTTGCCCGTCGATCGCAACGTGACCGTGTTCGATTGCACTCGAGGGGTGCGTCGGCCTGGCAGGAGTTCCGCGTGCAGGGGGTAGTGGGCTTGCTGATCGCATTGCCCGCCTTCTTCCTAAGCGCTCCGTTAGCGGCCTTTGCTTTGTCACAAGCCGGGCGAACTTCCGCTTTAGATGCGATCACTGACGGGGCGACGCTGGACACGCGGCTTTCGCTGGGGGCTTGGGCATTGGCAGCGGCAACGGCTGTCGTCGCTTGGTTCGTCTTCACGGGCGCAGTGTGGCTACAACGTTCGAGCCGGGGAGATGGCGGGCGGATGGCGCTCTTGCTGACCCGACCGGGTATTTCGCTGTTTCACCGCTATTACTTAGACTTTGGGCTGCTGGTGGTAGCCGCGGTACTGTTCTGGCAGTTTGACACAGAGTCTGGGCGCTCGTCAGCCTCGGCGCTGGGTGGAGACTCTGTCGATCCGGTGTTGCTCCTTAGCCCGGGTCTGTTGATTGCGGCCATTACGCTGATCCTGGCGCGCTTCCTGCCCAAGATATTGGAACGAATCGCGCGTTGCGCGCAGGTGACGATGGTGCCGACCTGGGTCGCACTGGCGCTGGTTGCGCTTGCCCGTGATCCGGGACGGGCGATGCGGATGCTGTCGCTGACGTTATTTGCCGCGGCGATCGGGGCGATCGCGGCGACCTACAGCGCGACGCTGGATGAGTCTTTGGTCGACCGAGTGCGCTATGAGGTCGGCGCGGATCTGCGCGCGGTCGCGATCACACCAGCTGCGTCGAGCTCTCCGGGGGTGGTCTTGAGTTCGCTAGACGGGCGCGAGGGTGTTGCGACGGCGGGCGCTGCCACACGGGCCTTGGGCAATTTGGGGGTGGGGGCCTCCGGTAGCCGAACGGTCCTGCTGGGAATTCAGCCCGACCGCTTTGGCGCGATCGTCGAATTTCGAGATGATTTCGCCGAGGATTCGTTGGAGGCGGTGTTCGAGTCCATCACGGTGGGCGGTGGACCCGCGGGGGTGGAGTTGCCGGCGAATGCGAGTCACCTCTTTGTGTGGGTGCGAACGGAACCACCGGATGCAGAGATCGTGGTGGAGGCGCAGATCATCGATAGCAACCGGCGTCCTCGCACGATCAAGTTTGGTGTGCCGCCCGGCGGCGAGTGGCAGCGACTCGAAAGTGCGTTGCCGGAGCCCGGTCCGGTGCGATTGCTGGCGCTCTCGTTCGGTAGCCCGGGCGCGAGCGTGCGCGCACCGGCCGGGTCGATCTGGTTCGACGATCTTGGCGTCATGGTAGACGGCGACGAGCGAATCGTGGCCGGGTTCGAAGCTGAAGGGGATTGGTTCGCTGGCGCGGGCGAGTTGCCTGGTGGAGACGTCCTTGAGCTTGTAGATGAGGGGAGCTTCGCGGGCGATGGAGCGTTGCGCTACGACTGGACCCGACTTAGCAGTGGCGATAATCGGTTCCTGGTGCGGAATTCCCCGGGGCTGCCCGTGCCGGTGGCGATCGATCGCGGCGTGGCGGAGGCGTCGGGGCTGGGTGTCGGTGATGTACTGACCTTCAGCGCGCCGCAGTGGGCGATCCCGATCCGGGTGGTGAGTCTGATCGATCTGTTTCCCACGCTGGACCCGAACAGCGGGGGGGTGCTGCTGGCAGACCTAAGCGGGGTGCAATCGGCCAGCCGAGCGCTTTCGATCGGGAGCGGCGCGGCGGTGACCGAGCTGTGGATCGAAACGACATCGGCCAGTTCGACACAAGCGCTCGTGGCAGATCTGGATCGAATCTATATGCCAACTCTGGTGCTGGACACCGCGGAGCTGCTTAAGGCCGCCGAGAGCGATCCGTTCAGCGCTGCGGGAGCGGGCGGCCTGTTCCTAGTGGGATTTGTGGCGCTGCTGCTGGTCTCGTTAGTCACGATTGTGCTGTCGTTCGCGAGCGGGGCGGCGGAGCGCCAGGCGCAGGTGGCGGTGTTGCGCACATTGGGCTATTCGCAGGTTTCGGCATCGCTTCAAGCGACCTTGGAAGTCGTGCTATTTCTGTCACTGGGGTTGACGCTCGGTGTTGTGATGGGTCGGGTGGTCTCGTCGGCGCTGTTGGGCTTCTTGGGTGTACGGGCGGATGGGTCGCCGATTGTGCCGCCCGTGATCTTGCATACAGACTGGGGGATCGCGGGGGTGGGCTTGCTCATTTTGCTGGGTGGGGCGCTGATCGTGGTCTTCGGACTGGCACGGGTTTCGTCTTCGCGGCGGCCGGCTGAGGTGCTGCGGACGGTGGAGATCTAATGCCGCGCCGAAGGACTGCTTTGTGGTGGGATGCGACGCGCGACATGTTCGTGTTGGGGACGCGCCGTTTGCGCGCGCACATGGGACTGACCACGCTGCTCTTGGTGGGCACGTTCCTGGCGGTGGGGGTAGCGGCGGCCGCGCCGATCTATCTGCAATCGATCCGAGACTTGGGGCTGACCTCGCTGGTGCGGGCTGCTGATCCGGAGTCGTTGAATCTGGAGTACCGCGTCAAGGTGCCAGCCGTGGCGAGCAATGTCGAAGCTACTGAACGCCAGATCGACACGGAGGTGGACGCGGCGGCAGGCACCATAGTCCAGACGCGCGCTGCGAGCCAGGGCTCGGCGGGCTTCACGCTCGAGGCGGGGACCTCACCGTTCGCAGAGCAAGAGGATCCGCGCGCGTTCTTCCGTTGGCATACGGACTTCGAAGAGCTAACGACGCTGGAGGGGGGTGAGCGGCCGCGATGGGACGGCAGTGGTCCGGTTCCCGCGCAGGTCTCGCGGGAGGCGGCAACGAAGTTTGATCTCATTGTCGGTGACCGTCTGACGCTGCAACCGTTCTGGCTGACCGTCTCGCTGCCGACGGAGGTGGTGGTGGCCGGGATCTTCGCCCCGATAGCGGAGGACCCGCGCTGGATCGAGCCGGAGGCGCTCCTGCTGGTCGACGAAAAGATTGGAGTGCCGCTCTGGGTCGCGCGCGACGTGTTCCTGGCACTGGGCGAGCGAACCCCGCTGATGCGGGGTTCGCTGGACTTCGTCTTCACCACGGACGCTACGATGATTCATGGCGACGAGGCGGACGATTTGGGTAGGGCACTGACGAGGTTGGACACGCGCTTGGCCCAGCGGATTCCGAACCTGCGTCAGGAATCGGAGCTGCCGGAGCTACTAGCGGCCTTTGGGGACCGCTTTACGTTCGCGGAGAGCTCGCTGTTGGTGCTGGTTTTACAGCTGATCGCGGTCTTGTTGCTGTATCTGGTGATCACGTCGGCGATGGTGGCGGAGCAGCGGGCGGAAGAGGTTGCCTGGCTGCGTAGTCGTGGGGCTTCGCTTAGGCGGGTGGCCGGTCTGCAACTCGTCGAGAGTTTGCTTATCACCACGGTTCCTGTCGTGTTGGGCCCATTCATCGCGCTGGGTTTGGTCTCATTGCTGGGCTTCGTGCCGCCCTTCGATGAGATCAACGAGGGCACGTTTGTGCCGACACGCATGGCGTCCTTGTCATGGTATTTGGCGCTTGTGGCGGGCGGGCTGGCGATCGTGGCACAGTTTGTGCCGACGATTCGGGCGTCGCGTCGCACGATCGTCAACGTGCGTCAGTCGCAGAGCCGGCAACGGACGGATTGGCGGGCGCGGGTGGTGGCGGACAGCGCGACGCTCGCGCTGGCGGCGATCCTAATTTTTGAATTGCGGCGCGATTCCTCGTCGGCAGTCTCGCTGGGTGGGGAAGCGTCGTTGGAGTTGCTGAGCGTAGCGACCCCGGCGATCCTGCTGTTTGCAGCAGGACTAATAGTGCTGCGTCTCTTCCCTATTGCCTTGCGGCTTCTGACTCGCAGTGCCTCGGCGGTGATCTCGCCCACGCCACTGCTGACTTTGATGTATCTGGGACGCTCGCCGACACACTATGGCCGGGTTTTGCTGCTGATGCTGGTGGTCAGCGCGATCGCCGTTTTTGCCTCGAGTTTCAAGGCGACGCTGGACCGTTCGTACGATGAGCGGGCGTTGTATGTCACGGGCAGTGACCTGCGCTTGGAAGGGTTCGCAGGGGAGAGTGTCGATCCGTTCACCGCGCGCCGGACCATCGAACGGGCGGATCTGGAGCCAGGCGTGTCGCCACCGGTGATCGCCCCGATCGAGCGGCTGGACGGTAGGCTGGCAGGCGACGAAAGCATGGGGACCCTAAAGGTGTTGGCGGCCGACGTCGAGGCGCTGGAGACGGTGGCTTTCTTGCGCGACGACTTCGGTGCGGATGTGCGCGACAAACTGGGAGGGTTGCCACTGCCGCCGCAGTCAGGAGAACTGACGATTCCGGAGCCGCGTGGAAATTTGGGCTTGTGGGTTCGTTTCGACGAGGTGGGGGCTGGAACGTCCCTGTTCGTCCGGGTGCAGGACGAGGCGGGCCAGTTCTTTGAGTATGCGATGGGCTTCGTGTTGGAAGTGGAGCGCGAGGACGGCCAGCGGTTCATTCCGATCGACCAGCCGGTCCCCCTGCAGTTGGTATCGGGCGACGGGACCTTTGTCGCGGACGGTGACGCGATTCATGAGTGGGTCTTCCTCGAGCGATCGCTGGTTGTTCCGACGAACGTGATCAGCTTGACTGGTCGGCAATTTATCGCGCGGCTTGCGAACCCGCCGCGACCACGCGGCGAGTTGGAGGTGATCTCGATCTCGCTGTTGCGCTTCGGGCGGCGTGCCGATGTGCCGGGCCGGGCCTTGCTGGACGATCTGACCTGGACGCAACGGGACGAGATACGCGTACTGGACGACTTCAGCGACCCGGGCGGGTGGGAGGTGATCCCGCCGACCGCGCTGCAAACGCCGCGCGAACGGGCGCAATTGGTGGACGTTGGCACGATCAGTGGTCCGTCGGCGCTGGCGCTGGATTGGGAATCGGAGAGCTTGAACTTCGATGCAGGGATTCGGCGTCGTCAAGGAACGTCGTATGTTCCGGCACTGGTTAGCAGTGATCTGATCGAGCGAGCGGGCTCCGCGGTGGGAGAGCCGATTGTGATTACCAGTGGCAATGTAGAGCTTGAGGTCGAAGTAGTGGGAGCGATCAGTCACTTCCCGACTTTTGATCCTGAGGGTTCCGAGGGGTTGGTGATCTTGGATTCTGCGGCCTTTATGAACCAGCTAATGACGAGCCCTAATGCGGGCAGTCGGGTGCCGTTCGAGCGTGAGGTCTGGATAGGGGCATTCGGCGTTCCCGATGCGCAGATTCTGGAGTTGGTGGGACTCGAGCCGGAGACGAAAGGGATTCACTCGGCATTGGAAGAGCGGGCGGCGATCGAGGCGGATCCGCTGATCGTGGCGGGCTGGAACGGGATCTTCGCGGCGTCGCTGGTGGCTGTTGCAGTGGCGGCATCGTTTGGACTGACGGCGCTGACCGTTCTGATGGCTCGCAACCGACGGGTACAGTTTTCTGTGTTGCGCAGTCTGGGTTTCGCGCCGCTGCAAGTCGTGATGATCGTGGTTTTGGAGACGGCGGCAGTGGTTGGCATCGGCCTGGGCTTGGGGCTGTTGCTAGGGACGCAGGCTGGGCCGATTCTGTTGGACCTCTTCGCTCTGACTCCGGATGGCCGAAACGTGCTGCCGCCTCTGATCTTCGAGTTGGACTGGGGGACGCTGGGCCTGGTATTCGCAGGACTGTTCGGTCTCTTCGCTGTCAACGCGGCGGCGGCGGTGATGTTTATCTGGCGCCTTGAGCTCCAGAGCGCTCTGCGGCAGTCCGCTTAATTCGGAGGGGTGGTCAGTTCGTCGGCGCCTCCTCGAATCGATGTGGTTGTCCGGATCGAGCATCGGCGCGCCCCTCTTCATAGCCAGCGTTGTAGTTGGCGGTATCCTCGTCATCGGCTGGTCGATCGAGCGTGACGGCGTACAGTGCGACGAGCCGAACCGCCTGAACCTCTGTCTGTGAGGGTGCCCGGCGCAAGCCGACCTCGACGCCGCGTGCGAACCAAATGGATTCAAGACCCGATACGTCGGTTTGATCCAGAACTGTGGCTTGGCCGAAGCCGAATTCGAATCCGGCATCGTACGCGCCTGATTCGGGGCCGGATTCGAAGAGAGACGTTGTTGCTGCGACGAGCAGCACCACCGCCGCCCCTGTGATGGCCGAGATTGCTGCTGCGCGTGATGGTCGCGGTATCCCCGCACGCACTATCTTTCACCGTCGCTTTCACCGGCGTAGCCGTCGCGATAGCCGCGTTGGTAGGCGGCTGTGTCCTGAGGAGAAACGTGGCTGGTTGCTGCGCGCGCGGTGGATCGAGCAGTCAGATCGGCGACAGTGGTGTGCAACCAAATAGAGCCGCTCCTTGCTCCTGGCCCAACGGCGAAGTGATTGCTGGCGTGCGCCTCGGCTTCTGCTCGCCCAGCCTGGCGTCCGCGGCGGTACGCTATCGCGCCCAGTTCTGCCTCATGGAGGTGCGCAGATTCCGTGCCGCGCATAAGTCCGTCCTGGAAACCTGCCTCGTACGCGCCGAGGTGTGAATTGGCTCCTCCGTGGAAGGGTTGAGTGAGCGCGACAATGGTCAGAGCGAGTGCGGCACTTACAAGGAAGCTGAGTATGGCCCACTGCCATACAGGTCGTGGCGGCGGATTATGCGCGCTGAGATCCTGAAGCGGAACGGGGGCACGGTTCATGGAGATATCGGTTCGCTCAACCTGCTCAATTAGTTCGTTGTGAGGCGATCGGTAGCCGAATGATGACTCTATTTCAAAGGGTACGGTGTCGTGGGAGGGGAGTGCCTATCGGAGATTGGGGAAAATTTCATTTGTCGGATGGGCCATCAGCACCTATATTCCGCGGAGCGAATCTTTAGAGAGCGTGGAGATACGAATGGCTCAGAACTATTGGGAACGGATGCGACGACAACGCCTCAGTAGGCGCACCATGTTGGGCGCGAGTGCGAAGGCTGGTGTTGGTGCTGCGGGGCTTGCCCTCGTGGGTTGCGGTGATGATGACGATGATGCTCCGGCTCCTGCGGCAGCCCCAGCGGCGGCGCAGGCAACCGATCAGGCGGAGCAGACGGCGGAGCAGACGGCGGAGCAGACGGCGGCGGCTGTCAAGTTGCTGCCCGGCGAGTTGACC
>CAZZMQ010000001.1:50778-62700 GCA_964655365.1 uncultured Dehalococcoidia bacterium
AAGAGGCCGCTGGCCTTTCGGTCGAGGAAGACTTGCGGCTGCGATACCACTGGTCAAAGCTCGCGAATCTCCCGGGACAGGCCGATGGCCCACAATACGGTGGTAACTGGCAGTACGGCAGTGTCCACCCCGGCACGTGGAACCCGCTCGGCGCCTCCGGTTCCCTGCTAGCCGCGTTTGCTTTGCACTACTACAACCAGCTTGTGTCGTTCCCATTGGGTGATTACGACCCGAACAACTGGGTGGAGCCGGAAGGGGACCTGGCGACTGGTTGGGAAACGCCCGACGGGAACACCTGGGTCTTCAACATCGACCAGGAGATCCACTGGTCGGACCAGGATCCTGTCAACGGTCGTGAGATGACGATGGAAGACATCGCGACGGGCTACGACGCCCTGAGTGAGGCTCCTGTACAGGCACGCGATTACCAGGTGATCAACAGCATTGTGCCGGACGAGGCGGGGCGCACTGTGCGCTTCAACCTGACGGAGCCGGCACCGTACTTGCTGAACGTGATGACGACTCCGTATCACGTGATCATCCCGCCCGAGGTGGTGGGTACCGACCTGCTGGACACACAGCCGGTGGGCTCTGGCCCCTTCATTCTGCGCGAGCAGGAAATCGGCGTGCGTTGGTATGCTGAGGCGAATCAGAACTACTTCCGCAAGGACCCGCGCAACGGCAACCAGCTTCCCTACCTCGATGAGATGGAAGGGCTGGACATTCTTAACCAGCGCGAGTCCGAGATCGCGGCGTGGACGACGGGCGACCAGTATCGCATCACTGCTAATGACCTGATCGACCTGGAAGAGTTCGCGGAATTGCAGCCCGACGCTGTGACCGTGACGACGGCACCGCCTCCGGGTTGGCAGCCCTACGTTGCGTTCAAGCTCAAGGAACAACCGTGGAACGACCCGCGCGTGCGCCAAGGCCTATCGGCCCTGATGGACCGTGCCGCGGCCCGTGATGGCATCTGGGGCGGCTTCGCCGCCGCAGGTATTGGCCAGGATTGGACCTTCTTCGAGGACGAGACCAACCCGGGTGGCGGTCGAGGGGGTGGTGGATACCGCGAATGGCCGTGGACCTTCGAGGAGTTGGATGCCCTGGGTGGTAAGACAGTGTTCGACCCCGCAGCGGGTAATGCACTGTTGGACGCCGCTGGCTTCACCACGGACAACCCGCTGGACTTCGAATTCGAGTTCCACAGTGTTCCGGGTGTGCAGCTCAGCCACGCGCAGTTGATTACGGATCAGTGGGGGACCAATTCCGACGGTCGCTTGAACGTCAATTTCGTGACGGGTGAGTGGCTGAACTGGTTTGGCCGCCTGGTCAACCAGGACTGGAAAGACGTGTTGAAGCACTACCAGTACGGTCCTGCGCAGGATCCCGATCAGTACACCTTCGGTCCGATGCACTCGGACAGCCCCGGTAACTTCTACTCGATTGATGATCCGGATATTGACGAAAGGGCGCAGGCACAGCGCACTGCGACCGACACGCAGAAGAGGCAACAGTACTGCGTCAAGCTCCTGCAGAGGGACTTGGAACAGGCCTATCGCTTGTGGACTGTCAACCCGTATCGCATTCAGTTGCGGCGTGAGTTCATGTTCAACCAGACCGACACTTACAACGCTTGGAACCCCGGTTGGGGTGAGAAGGGTGCGGAGCTGGTCTGGATCCACAAGGAGTTGTTCGCTAACGCCTAGAGATATTGCGTAGCAGCGTGAGAAGAGCGAGGGGCGGCCTAGGCCGCCCCCGCCATTTTCCTCAAAGAATGTTTGATGCCGGCCTGATCCGGCTTGACTAGGACTGTTTGTGGGCCAGTACGCGATCCGACGAGTGATCGCAGCAGTCTTTGTGCTGTTGCTGATGTCCTTCGTCGCCTTCATGCTGATCAATCTGGCGCCGGGTAACACCTTGTTGGCGCAGCTCGCCCAAAGTGGGGCCATCGGTGGTGTGCTTGATTCGGAGGTCCTGGCCGAATTCGAGCGCGAACTTGGTCTTGATAAGCCGTTGCTCGAACGCTACGCCAGCTGGCTTTATAACGCCGTGCAAGGCGATCTGGGGGAGTCGTTCGTCAACGGGCAGAGCGTGCTCGATCGCATCGGCGAGAAACTGCCGACCAGCATTCAGCTGGTGATTATGGCTTCCATCGTGAGTCTGATTCTGTCGGTGCCCATCGGGGTACTCTCGGCCGCGCGCCAAGGAGGGATATCGGACTACGTCTCGCGGACATTCGCGATCTTGGGCTTGGCGATTCCTAACTTCTTTTTGGCGATCATCGTGCTCATCGTCTTCAGTCGTTGGTTTGGTATCTCGCTGGGGACGATGGAAAAACCGGATATTTGGGTGGACCCGATAGCGAATTTGCAGGGTATGATTGCGCCCGCACTGGTGGTGGGCTTCACCCTGATAGCTACGGTGATGCGGATGTCGCGGTCGGCGACGCTTGAGGTGCTCAACGAGGACTACGTTCGCACGGCTCGTGCGAAAGGGCTGCGCGAACGAGTGATCATCACCCGGCACGTGGTGCGCAACGCACTGATCCCGGTGATCACGATCTTCGGAAATCAGTTTGCTTTTATTCTCGGCGGTACGGTGATCGTGGAGTTCATCTTCCGTACACCGGGCGTGGGCGCGTTGACGCTCACAGCAATCAACAACCGCGACTACACATTGGTGATGGGAACGACTTTGGTGTTGGGATTCGTCGTTGTGGCGACCAACCTAGTAGTCGATCTTTCATATGGATTTATCGATCCTCGGATCCGTTACAGCTAGAGATCTGAGGAAGAGACGCCATGACGAAGATCGTTGCACCTGTCGAAACTACTTACGTCCAACTTGCGCCACCCAAGCCCTGGTATGTGCGTCTGCGTCGGGTTGCACGGCAGAAGCCACTTGGGACAATCGGTGCAATTGTGCTGTTTGTCGCAATGGTGGCGGCGCTGTTCGGTACCGATTTCAACCTTTTTGGCACGACGATTGTGCCGGGATTTTCCCCGCAACCGCCGGAGGAGACTGAGATTACGGCGCGTCTGGAAGGCCCGAGTTGGAGTCACCCCTTCGGCACAGATGCCATTGGCCGGGACGTGCTGAGCCGCACGATTGCGGGTGCTCGCACGGCGATGATCATCGGATTCTCAGCGACGGGTCTAGCCTTGTTAATCGGCACCATAATCGGGATGGTTTCGGCCTATGCGGCCGGGACGGTCGACTTGTTGCTGCAGCGGGTGATGGACGCCTTCATGTCGTTACCGCCGTTGATTTTGCTCTTGGTGTTGGAGACGGTGCTGGGACCGGTCGCGATGACCGTGATCTTGATCTTAATTTTCTTCGTGGCTCCCTCGTCGTCACGCGTGATGCGCGGTTCGACGTTGGTGATCAAGGAGCAGCAGTACGTGGAAGCTGCACGCACGATAGGTGCGACGCCGCAGCGGATCATGATTCACCATATCTTGCCGCAGTTGGTGGCACCGTTGCTGGTACTGGCGTCGGTTCTAATCGGGGCTACGATCGTGACGGAAGCGGCGCTGTCCTTCCTGGGTCTCGGCGCGAATAGCCCGGAGAATCCTACTTGGGGTTTCATGCTCTTCGAAGCCGTCGCTCGCCCGCCGCTGGACCGCTTCTACTGGATGTCCATGGCGCCCGGCATTGCGATTACACTCACGGTGCTTGCGTTCAACCTGCTGGGCGATGCACTGCGCGATATTTTTGACCCGCGACTGCGCGGAACGGCATCGGGCTAGCAAGTAGCCCCAGCCGACGATCAGCCGATATCTTGTGAGTATGTTCCGACGGCTTGATCTTCTGCATTCGGCTGTGCTGGCTGCGGCGCTGATGGTGGGTCTAGCCCCGCTGGGCGCGCTGACTCCGTGGCTGAACAGCCAGCCGGTGGGTGCTCAAGCTCCCGTTTATTTCGCCGAACTCACCGGATCAGACGCGATTCCGCCTAATGACAGTGAGGCGCTCGGGACATTCGTGGCGCAGATCGAGGGCGACGCGATGACCTATCGGTTGCGGGTGCCGAGTATCTACGAGGCGATGCTGGCGACGCTCCAAATTAGCGTGACGAACGAACTTGGCGAAGTGGTGTCGTTTGTCTTTGAGCCGGCGGCGGCGTCGGTGGAAGGGCCGACAGAGCGCTCACGCCAGCTCGGCGCACGGGTCGACATCGTTTCATCAGTCGACGTCAAAGGACGCATCACTGCGGAGATTGGCTGCGGGTTCCAATGTGGAGCGCGCCTGGTGGGTTCGCTGCAGGGCGACATCGAGGGGTTGTTACGAGAGTTTGCGGCGGGCAATGCCTATGTTGTGGTGGTGACGACGGCGTATCGGGAGGGCGAGCTTCGCGGGCGTGTGAATACTGCGAGCAGTGACGATCCGCGCGTGATCGCGGCGCTGGCGGCGGAAGATGCGACTCGGGGTGCGCCGCCGGAAGAGACGATGATGGCGGAGCGGCGAAAGCGAACCGATGATGGTTTCCCGTCCTGGGCGTGGGCCGTGGTAGTCAGTGCGGCGACGGTCGCGCTTGTTGGTGCGGCAATGGTGCCGCGACGGCGTCGCTGATGCGCGATATGGCTGAACAGGTCGGGACCGGAGTGTAGTTCTCTGCTCGTGCAGATGCTCTTGGCGCCATCGGCGACGCAGGCCGCGAATAAGGGTTTCTACGCAGCGTGAGGCAAAGGCTGGTTGCCCTTTGCCTCCACCCACGGTTGATGTTTCAATCGCATGTACGGGGATAAACAGGCATGTAACTTCGTCATGAGGAATGGGGCGCTGGCCTCCGATCGACGCGGGCGTGGGTGCCCTGATGTGTCGGACACCATGGCTACACGACGAAGCGGCACGCGACAGATATCGTGACGGTGGTGGGGGGCTGTGCACGGATTCGTAACCCGATTGTGGCGGGGCTACGCGGGTGATGGCCGTGGACACGCGGTTTAGCGCGGGCCACAGCATGAGTATGTTGGAACTCTGGTTGATGCTGACCAAGGTTGGAAAGGTTGTAGTTGGGGAAGCGTTTCGCCGCGAGGTGAAGTTCGCGCAGATTGTCGGCTGCGGACTCGTCTCGCAGGTTGAGATGTTGGATCAGACGAACACCGTGATTGGGAGTTTCGTTACGAGCTTCTCTCGGCCTTGCTTCGAACCGAGTCAGTTACCCTCGGATTGACGGTTTTAGGAGAAGTCTGTAATCGTCGTGAATCCCATTGTTTGGAAAGTAGTCATGGACTCGATCACCTTGGGTACATCGTCGAGCGCGATGCGCTCGCCGATGATGGTTTCGGGATGCAGACGTCCACTGGCGACCATGTTGAGCATCGGTTCGTAGTGGTCGTTGGGATTGCCCAGCGATCCGCGGAACTCGATCTCGCTCATCGTGATCAGGTCGATCGGTAGCGCCACTTGCCCCCGCTCCTCGGCGGAGGTGATGCCGAACTGGACGTGGAAACCGCCCTAACGTAGGGAATTGACGGAATTGAGCATCGTTGCTTGGATGCCGAGAGCATCGACGGAGACGTCCGCGCCGCCCGCAGTGATATCGCGTACCTGATCGGGTACGCCGCCTTCACTGGCGTTGATCGTGGCGACAGCGCCTTCGTCGATCGCTTTACCCAGCTTGGCTTCGTCGAGGTCAACGGCGATTACCTGGGCTCCCAGCGCCGCTGCTACCTGGACCGCGGAGAGGCCGATGCCGCCGCAGCCATTGACGACTACCCAGTCACCGCCCTTGACTTCGCCGCGGTCGGCGACGCCGTGGTACGAGGTCATGAAGCGGCAGCCCATGGCGGCTCCGGACTCGAAGCTGACCGCTTCCGGTAAGGGGATGGCGTTGAAGTCGGCTGTGGCGACCCGTGCCAGCTGACCGAAGCCACCCATGCCAGCTCCGTTGTTGTCGCAGAGGTTGGATTTGCCCGCGACGCAGTAACGGCAGTTGCCGCAGCCATTGTGGAACGGTGTTAGCACTCGCATACCGGGGCGGATGTTTTGTACATCGCTGCCCACCGCTTCGACGATCCCGGCCCACTCATGGCCCAGCACGGAAGGCGTGGGTACGGCGAACCCCACCCAGGAGAGGTCACCTTGCCAGATGTGCCAGTCGCTGCGGCAGACGCCACAGGCCTCGACGCGAATCAGTGCATCGGCCGGCCCAACCTCCGGGTCATCGAACTCGCGCACCACAATCGGTTCAGCAGTTGCTTCCATGACAGCGGCTTTCATCGGCGACATCCTTTCGGGAGTTGCTAAAGGAGGACAAGTATAGGGCCGTGCTAGCTCAATCCTGCGTTTGTGAGACACGGACCGATAAGCGAATTGGGAGATAAGCGGATGGGCTGTGCGATCCTGGTGCCCGGTGCTCCGCCCGGGTGCATCCCAGCCCGGCTGCGATCGTTGGCTGGGATTCGTTCTGGATGGCAGTGCCGCGGATGTATGTGAGCGAGATTCCTTGGATGGCGTCGCCTACGTGACGGAGCATATGTACTCGGTCAGCGGTGGCCGGACAATGATTTAGCCAGGCCCCCGCAAGCGGTTAGCATGATTGCGATTGTGACCGCGGGCGCGGGCAACTCTGGCCGCGCAGGTTCCCAGCAGAAAGTGAAATCCATGGCCATCCCAACCGTTCATGGCGTGCCCGTAATCGACATCGACAGCCATTATACGGAGCCCCGCGATCTCTGGACTTCACGCGCGCCTGCCAAGTACAAGGACCGTGTGCCTACGGTTGTGATGGGGGACAGGGGCAAGGAGCGCTGGGTCGTTGACGGTGACGTGGACTTTGGTCCGCTGGGCTTCACCGTGGTGCGAAAGGACGGCTCGAAGAAATACGGAGCGTTGAGCCTAGATTCGTTTGAGGAGATGAGCGATGCCGCCTCGGAGCCGACGGCGCGTGTCGCGATGCTGGACAAACTCGGGCTGGCGCAGTCGATTCTGTATCCCAATGTGGGTGGCTTCGCCAGCAACCGTTTCATGGACATCAAGGATGACGGGCTGCGCAATGTGACGTCATCCATTTACAACGACGCCGCCGCCGATCTGCAGGTGGCAGGCAACAACCGGCTCTTCCCCCAGGCGGTGGTGCCCTATTGGGATGTGCCGGCGGCGATCGATGAGCTACACCGAATCAAGGAGCTCGGCTTGACTGGGATCACGATGTGTGACACTCCGGAGTTCCTGGGCCTACCGTACTTGCACGAGCCTCACTGGGATGCGTTTTGGAAGACCTGCGAGGAACTCGAGATCCCGGTTAATTTCCACATTGGGGCAGGTGGTGATATCGCCTCCAAAGTGGTTTGGGAGGGATACACACCCCAGCGGAGGCTGGCGGCGACTAGCGTCTCGCTTTTCATCGTGCAATTCCGAACGGTGATGAACCTAATTTTCAGTGGTTTGCTGGAGCGCTACCCCACGCTCAAGTTCGTCTCCGTGGAGAGCGGTATCGGTTGGATCCCGTTCGTCTTGGAGGCGATGGAGTGGCAGTTCGACGAGACGATGCCTGATGAGCGCGAGGGGCTCTCGTTGCGGCCGAAGGAGTACTTCAAACGCCAGATCTATGCCTCGTTTTGGTTTGAGAGCTTTGGTCCGCGCACGGCGATTCCGGAGATCGGTGAGGATAACATCATGTTTGAAGTCGATTTTCCGCATCCCACCTGCCTTTACCCCCAGACGGAAGCGCACGTGACGGAAGTATTGAAGGACGTCGATCCGGCGATCCGACGCAAAGTCTTGCACGACAACGCTGCGAACCTCTACAAATTGCCAGAGATTAGCTAGCGCTCGCGACGACTTCGAACGTTGCTTGGTTCTCCAGGGCGCCACTGTGTGGCGGATCGCGAGGTGGTTCAACCTCAGGATTGACGGGTTCATGGTGGCTGATCCGTAGTTGGCTGCTGCGAATCAGGTTCGACTGGACACCCGCTGCCGGTCCAGCCAGGTAACGACGTCCGGGCTTGACTGGTGATCAGGGCGAGTATCGCAGCGATGGGCATAAGTCTCGGAGACCTGGTGCTAACGGATCGTCGCAGATGCCAGACCCGGCGCCGGGACTTGGTTCATGCGGAAAGTCTGGCCGAGTTGTTTTGGACTTGCCCCCGCCGTCCGTCTACCATGCGGTTGGCGGCGGGTGTGGCCGTGGCTTGTAGGTGTGTACCCCTCCCCAATCGTGGTTAACGACGGAATTGTGGAGGCCGTTACAAGATCATCGGGGTCTGAACCGCTTTCCCGATAATCGGAACCGGCGTCGACCAGGAGCACGGAATGACTTGGGTCTTCGCTGGCTAGCGCGGCGCCGACGGCTCTCGCCGCGCCGCCACCAATGACGTCGTATAGGTACATGGCTGCCCCATCCGGCTGCTTGCGTACGCTACCTTCTCCCCGGACTTCGACTCGCGGCCGGTGGAGGAGATTCTCGATGGCGGATGTATTGTTCCGGGGAGGGCTGGTGGTGGACGGTAGTGGGGTTCCGGGTCGGCGGACGGACATCGCGATCGAAGATGAGCGGATCAGCGCGATCGGGGATCTCGCATCGATGACGGCGGCGGTCGATGTTGACGCTAACGGCCTTGTTGTGGCACCGGGCTTCGTTGATACACACGCCCACTCAGACGGTGTACTGCTTCAAGATCCCCAGCACGCTAATGGGGTGCAGCAAGGCATCACGACGGAGATCATCGCGCAGGATGGGCTTTCCTATGCTCCGCTGGGACCGGACGATTTCCGCATGTACCGGCGTTATCTGTCGGGGTTGCTGGGGCTGCCGCCGGATGATCTCGACATGTCGTCGATCGCGACGGCGCGGGCACACTACGAGGGAAAGGCGTGTAATGTTGTGCAGCTTGTGCCGCACGGAGCCGTGCGGATTGGGGCGGTGGGCTTTCGCGATACGCCACTGCGCGGTGATTCACTGGCGGCGGCGGACGGGATCGTGAGGCAGGGCCTCGCGGATGGAGCGCGAGGCTTCTCGACAGGGCTGTCTTACTACCCCAACTCCTATTCCGACAGCGCCGAGCTAATCGCGCTCAATACGGCCGTGGCTGAGGCAAGCGGGGTCTACGTGGTGCACGTACGAAACCATAACGATGATCGCGCACCTCGCGGGACAGGGATCACGGAGGCGCTCGAGATCGGGCGTCGCAGCGGGGTCAAGGTGCACGTCTCGCACTACCGCACGCAAGCATCCACAGCGGGCAACGTAGAGGAACTGATGACCGAGATCGACGCCGCGAAGAGGGACGGCGTCGACGTTTCGCTGGAGTGTTACCCATACCCGGCAGGGTCGACGATCCCGGGGTATTTCCTGCCGGGCGAGTTCCACGAGGGTGGGCCCGACGCCATGCTGGCGCGTCTGGACACGCCAGGGGGCCGCAAGGCGGCGATCGATGCGATCGGCAGCCTTTTCCCGCGAGCGCTGGAAGGGGCCGCTTGGACCTGGCAGGCATCGGAGGCGAATCGTGGCTTGGGCGGGATGTCCTTCGCTGACGTGGCCGCGCAGCGCGGCGTCTCGATCGAGGAGATGACGGTCGACGTGATGATCGAAGAGCGGCTGGCGTGCGGCTTCCGCTACATTCCTCCGTCCAGCATTGCGATCTGGCGGCAGGTTGAGGCCGATGTGATGGCGCTGCTCGAGCGCGACGATTACATGATCGGCAGCGATTCGATCCCGCTGGGTGAAACCCCGCATCCCCGCGCCTACGGCACGTTTCCGCGCGTCGTGGGGCGGCTGCGTCGCCGGCTCGGTAACTCGCTCGAGCAGGTTGTGAACCGGGTAACGGGTCTGCCGGCGTCACGCTTCGGTCTGACGGACCGCGGCGTCCTGCGCGAAGGAGCCTTCGCTGACATCGTCGTTTTCGACGACGATCTGATCGCCGACCTGGCGTCGTTCGAAGACCCGACGGCGCCGCCCGTCGGGATTCCCCACGTCTTGGTCAACGGTAGGTTCGTCGTACGCGACGGGGGACTGACCGGTGTGCTACCTGGTCGTGTGGTGCCGTAGAGAGCGCAAAACCAGCGCCCTCGACGTGAGAGTGGCGCAAAGCATCTGTTGAGAAGGGTTGTCGATGACGACTGGATTCGTTTGGCACGAGAAGTACATGTGGCATGACACGGGCAGCGGTGCCCAGGGCGACGTGGAGCCGGGAGAGCACTTCGAAAATCCCGAGACGAAGCGCCGGTTCAAGAACCTGCTTGATCTGAGCGGTCTGAGCGACGATCTGCTCTGGCTCAAGCCGCGCCTGGCGACTGAGGAGGAGTTGTTGCGCTTCCACACGTCGGACTATGTGCGTCGGATACGCGAGTTGAGCGACGATCGGGGCGGGAACGCGGGTGAGGGAACGGAGTTCGGGCCCGGTTCCTACGAGATCGCAAAACTGGCGGTAGGCGGCACGATGGTCGCGATCGACGCCGTGATGAATGGCCGCGTTGACAACGCCTATGCGCTGGTGCGCCCGCCCGGCCACCACGCGGAGCGCGATAGGGGTCGGGGCTTTTGCATCTTCGCCAACGTCGCGCTGGGAGCGTTGCATGCTCGGGCACAGTGGGGCCTGAGCCGCGTCGTCACGATCGACTGGGACGTGCATCATGGCAACGGTACGCAGCAGGCCTTCTATGATGACCCCAACGTGCTGACGATCTCGCTGCACCAGAACGGGCTCTATCCGCCGGACTCGGGGCACATCGCCAACCGCGGTGCGGGCGCGGCCGAGGGGTCAAACATCAACATCCCGCTGCCCGCCGGATCGGGTCGTGGGGCCTACGAGGCAGCCTTTGAGCGGATCATTGGGCCGGCCGTGCACAACTTCGAGCCCGAGCTGATTCTGGTGCCGTCCGGCTTCGACGCGAGCGTGCTCGACCCGCTGGGGCGGATGATGTTAACGGCGGAGGCGTATCGCGGACTGACGAAGACGCTAATGCAGATCGCGGATGATACGTGCGACGGGCGCTTGGTTTTGTCGCACGAGGGCGGTTATTCCAAACGTTACGTGCCGTTCTGTGGGATCGCGACGGTGGAGGCACTGAGCGGGATTCGCACTGAGATCAGCGACACCTTCGTGAATTGGGAGACCTTGCCTGGTCAGGACCTGGAGTCGCACCAAGAGGCGCTGATTGACGAGATTGCGGCGCTTGTGAAGTAGCGGCACATAGGTGGAGAGGGGCGAGCGATGGCGATCGACTACGAGAAGCGCGATGGCGTGGCGTACATCACGCTAAACCAGCCCGAGAAAGCGAACCTGCTGGACAAGGGGACGTCGGAGCAGATCTCCGAAGCCTGGATCGACATGTGGGAGGATCGCGAGATCCGCTGCGGGATCCTGAGTGGTACTGGCGACCGCCATTTCTGTGCCGGCCACGACTTAACGCCGAACCCGGAGTTGACGGCGGAGGAGCGCGAATACCTGCGCGCGCAGCGGATCTATTGGCCGCTGGCGGGCACGGTGAACGGCGCGAAGATCGGCGTCGATGGTCGCATGGGTGATCACTATCCGCGGGTCTGGAAACCCGTGATCGGCGCGGTCAACGGCTGGGCGGCAGGGGCGGGGCTCTACTTGCTGCTAGCGTCGACGGATATCCGCATCGCTAGCGCGGAGCACGCGCGTTTCAAGTTCGCGCTGTTGAGCCAGGGTTGGTTGGGCAACGGGCCCGGAGCGACGCTGCTGATGAAGCAGCTGCGCTACGCCGACGCGATGCGGATCTTGCTGACGGATGAGCCGTTTGAGGCTGATGAGGCGCTGCGGATCGGGCTGGTCAACGAGGTCGTTCCGCACGCCGAGTTGTTGGATCGGGCGGAGGCGCTGGCGCGCCACATCGTGACGCTGCCGCCCGTCACGGTGCGGATGATGAAGGAGTTCGATGTCCGATTCTCTGAGGCGCCGACGGCCCAGGCCATGCAGGTGCAGAACCAGAACAACACGCAGCAGATACAGACGC
>CAZZMQ010000001.1:62710-88475 GCA_964655365.1 uncultured Dehalococcoidia bacterium
CGCGCTACGTCGACGCGGCGATCCGCTCCTGGAGCCGACCCCCGCCGAGCAGAAGCGGCTGGATGTCGCTTATCGCACCGGTCACTACTAGCCCGACGCCCAGCGGGAAGCTCAGTCGCCGAAGGCCCCGGTATGGTGCAGCTGTTGCAGTGTCTTTTCGTCGAGGGCGAGCAGGTCCGTCAGTACGGCGTCCGTGTCCGCCCCCAGGGCGCGTGCGGGGCTGCTGCGCAACGGCAGGGTCGTGCGCCAAGGCAGGCCAGGCAAGGGCGTTCCTTGGACGGGGGCTTGCCAGAAGCCGCGGAGGCGGAGATGTTCGGCGTCGAGGAGGGAGGTCGCGCCGACGACCCCGTCCGCCGCGATGCCGGCAGCTTGTAAGACCAGTGCGGAGGCGGGGGGCGGGCGTTCCGACGCCCAGGCGCCGATCGCGGTATCGATCAGCGCTGCTTGCTGGCGGCGTTCTTCGGTGCCGAGCCCGGGCAGCTTTTCCAGACCCGGCACGATTCCGACGAGGGCCATCCACTCCGCGTCGTCGCGCACGGCGAGACTGAGCCAGGCGTCTTCGCCGTCTGCGGGATAGATGCCGTGTGGTGTGTAGCGGGCCGAGGCGTTGCCACGCGCAGCGACCGGCAGGCTGATTTGGGCCTCGATCAAGGGCTCGGCCATCGTCCAGAGCATGGCCTCGACCATGGAAAAATCGACGCGCTGGACGCGGCCCGTCGCGTGGCGGTCGTAGACCGCCGCCGCGGACACCAGCGCCAGCATGAGACCGCACATCGGGTCGAGCCAGGCCATCCCCACGCGAGGTGGCCGTCCTGGGTGACCGTTCAGGGCAGCGAAGCCGGTGTAGCACTGCAACAGGGTGCCGTAGGCAACACGGTCGGCTTCTGGTCCGGTGCGACCAAGGCCGGAGGCGCTGACCAGAATCAGGTTCGGGTTCGCCTCGTGCAGTGCCTCTTCGCCGATCCCGAGGCGGTCCATGACTCCGGTGGCGAAATTCTCCACGACGATGTCGCACTTGGCGGCGAGGTCGCGCGCGATCCGAACGGCTTCGGGCTGCTTGAGGTCGAGTGTGATCGCGCGCTTGGTCTGGCCGAGCACGGAGTGCAATTCTGAGGTACGGCCTGGGTCGGGTCGGGTCGGCGCCTCGATTTTGACTACCTCGGCGCCCATGGCGGCTAGGTAGCGGGTGCAGGTCGGTCCGGCGATGACCCAGGAGAAGTCGAGCACGCGCAGACCGTCGAGCGGAAGAGACGCAGGGGGTAGCTTTACCGGCTCTCCGTCTCGCGCGGTTACGCCGAAGGGCAGGCCTGGTAGTTGGAGATCGCCATCATCTAGCGTGACAGATTGGAAAAAGCCGCGCTGCGCAAGCTGGTTGGAGTCGAGATGCTCGGCCGGGGTACGTAAGGGGAAGCTAGGAACGTGGGCGGCTTGCGCCGGCTCTGCGAGCGACTCCTTGCTGCGTGAGCGGCTCCAGTCGGAGAGTAGCGCGTGGAGTTCGTCCCAGTTTTCGATCCGGTTCTCGCGCTCGGCGAAGCGCGAGTCCTGGGCCCAGTCCGGCTGGTCCATGACGCCGAGCCAGGCGGCCCACTGGTGGCGCTCGCGCGGCGAGATGGCGACGTGTCCGTCGCGGCTGGGCAGGATTGTGACCGTTGTGCCCCCGCCGTCGGCGACGCGGCGACGCGGGGTCTCGCCGCGTCCGTTGGCGGCCTGCGCGAGTTCGCGCACGACCATGCAGGCCAGCGCCTCCTGGATCGAAACGTCGATCACGTCGGGGCTGCCGGAGCGTTGTTGCTGGAGCAGACCGTGCATTGCGGCACAGGCTGCCGTGATTCCGGCAATGAAGCTCGATTGCTGCCCCACGGCGCGCAAGGGGGGCTCCGATTTGGGCTCGTCGACCTGGCCGCCCAACAGGCGCGCGATCCCACTGGCCGCGGTCGAGGTCAGGTCGGAGGCCGCGTCGTTACGCCGGGGGCCGGTCAGGCCGAACGGCGTGATGTAAGCGAGAGTGGTCGCGGTGAGCTGGAGCGAGTTCGGAGTGAGTTGGAGTTCATCGAGGCGGGGTGGGAAAATCTCGATGAGAGCGAGGTCCGCTCTCTCGAGGTCGGCGCGGAGCTGATTGGGGTTTGAGTCGAGTGTGTAAGTGGCACCGGTCTTTCCAAGGTTGAGCGATCGGGCGAAAGGGCTGTGGAGGGGCGGGTCGATTGCCGTCACGGCCGCGCCGAGCCCGGCCAGCAGGCGCCCGCCGATGGCCGCGGCCAGGCCGGGGCCGATCTGCAGCACCTGGATTCCGGTCAGCATTGGAGGTTCCCCTCTGACGGCTACCCCCGCACGCTATCTTGCTGGGGCGTCGAAGAGGAGTAAGCATCATGGTTGAAGTTCGTCCCGCTACGCTCGAAGAGTTGCCCGAAATGGCGCGGCAGGCGTCGCGCCAGCTCGGCCTGCCGGAGGAAATGTTCCGGGGCATGAATCCAGCCTGGACGTTGTGCGCATTCGAGGACGCGGAATTGGCGACGACGTACGCTGCCTGGCCTCTGCAAATCCGCTTCAACGGACCGCCGACGCCGATCGCCGGCGTGACTCAAGTGTCGACGCATCCCAAGTTTCGGCGTCGCGGTTTCCTGCGCGCGATCACACGCAAGCACTTCGAGACGCTGCACGAGGACGGCGGGACCGCCATGGCTGGGCTACACCCGGCTTGGATGGCGATCTACCAGCGCTACGGCTATGGCACGGTCAACATCCGGCACTCCTACGAGGTAGAGCCGCGCAACGTGCAGTTCGCGCATCCGTTGGAGACGCCGGGTGAGCTGCGCGAGATCGAACTGGAAGAGGAGTTTGGGTTGCTGGTGGACGTGTACCGTCGTTTCCGCGACGACCGCAATGGGCTGGTGCATCGGGGCAGGGCGATGTGGGACGCGGGAGCGCTCGCCGCCCCGCCGCTGGGGCATCGACGCACGGTCTTGGTCTACGAGGTCGATGGTGAGGCGCAGGGCTACGCGATTTACTCGACCGGTCCCGACTGGCAGCGGACCGACGCGGGGCCGCGGCTCTACATGGTGGTGACGGACCTTTTCGCGCTGACACCGCAGGCGACGCAGGCGCTCTGGAAGGCGATGGGCCAGTACGACAACGTGGCCATGATCCAGTGGGACAACGCCCCGCCGGACGACACCCTGCCCAACATGCTGGTGGAACCGCGCCTGCTTAATATCAAGCAACGCGACGGGATCATGGCGCGCTTCGTGACGATGGAGGATGCTGTGCGGCTTCGTCCCTATCCCGAGACGGCGGAGTTGCGCTTCGAGCTGCAGGACGACTTCTGCGAGTGGAACGCCGGTCGCTGGCGCCTGGACATCGACCCCGAGACGAGCGACTGCACCCGGATCGACGGCGAAGATGTGGAGATCACGCTGACGCCGGACACGCTGGCGTCGATGATGTTCGGTCGGATCACGGCGACGGACGCCGCCCGGGCCGGATTGCTGGATGTCCATGACGAGCGGGCCCTCGCGCGCTGGGACCGCGCTCTGAAGACGAAGTATCTGCCCTACGAGGCCGAACACACATGGTAGATGGAGTGTTTTCCGGATCGGCTACTGGCCCAGCGGGGTCTGTTGGGGGCCCCCTGGCGGGCTACATCGCGCTGGACATCAGCCAGATGATCGCTGGGCCCGTGGGCGCCACGCTGCTGGCTGATATGGGGGCGGATGTGATCAAGGTGGAGCCGATTGACGGGGAGTCGACGCGCCACTTGCTACCGCTCGTGCCGAAGGAGTCACCCGCCTTCGTGATGATGAACCGAGGTAAGCGCAGCTTGCCGGTCAACCTGGCAACGGAGGCGGGGCGCGAGGTGTTGGCGCGGCTCGTCGCAAAGGCTGACGTCGCCGTCGTGGGCTACCGTCCCGATGTCTGCCGCCGCTTGGCCCTGACCTACGACGATTTGTGCGCACACAACGAGTCGCTGGTCTACCTAAAAAAACACGGCCTTCGGGCCTCAAGGGCCGATGGCCGAGCAAGGCGGCTACGGCATCATCGTGCAGGGCCTGTCGGGGCTGGTGGCGCTCAACGGCGGTGTCGACGCGGAGGGCCAGCCGCGCCAGATCATCCCGGCGATCGCCGACTACATGACCGCCGGCTTGATCGCCTGGTCGGTGATGGCGGTACTACTGCATCGCGAGAAGACGGGCGAGGGCCAAGAGGTGGAAACATCGTTGCTGAGCTCCGCTCTGGTTGCACAGCTGGGCCGGGTGCGACGTTTCGAGATGCTGGATGCGGAGCGCCAAGCGTCGATGTTGGACGAGATTGCGGAATTGCGCGCGCGGGGCGCATCCTGGACGGAGCAGCTGGCGACGAACGCCGTGGCACGGGTGATCGCGGGCAACATCTACTACCGTGGTTACGCGACGGCTGATTCGTACATTCTCGTGGCCTGTCTCAACAACCCGACGCGGGTTCAATTCCTCCTGGTGACGGGGTTGATCGACTTCCGTATGGTCGATGAATTCCTGACCGTTCCCGACGATCCGGACGACGCTTTCCAGGAGCGGGTCGACGGGCTGGTGGCGGAGGCAGAGGCAGAGGCAGAGGCGACCATGCGCTCGCGCACGACGGCCGAGTGGATTGCGGATTTCGTCGAGGCACACGTGCCCGCCGGGCCGCTGCTGTTCCCTGAGGAGGTCTTCGACGATCCGCAAATCACGGCCAACGACTATCTGGTCGCGTTGGATCACCATGCGCTGGGGCCGTATCAGACGGCCGCGGCGCCGGTGCGGATGTCCGCGACGCCGCTGCCGCCGCTGCGCACGGCGCCGTTGTTTGGCGAGCATAGCGTCGAGATCTTGATGTCGATCGGCTACTCGGACGCGGAGACGCTGGCGCTGTTCGATGCGGGCGTCGTGGTGGCTCGTGAGAGCTAACGCACGCAGGCAGCGGCAAGAGTGCCGATGCGTCTGGTGCGATCGCGGATCTCGAGGTCGGTGGCGAAGCCGTTGGTGACGAAGCCGATGGAGAGGCCCGTCTCTGGGTCGCCCCAGGTGACTTGACCACCCGCGCCACCGTGGCCAAAGGCGCGAGCGGAGCATCCGCTGCCGAAGCCGCGCAGGTGGCTGTCACCGCCGTCGCCAGCTACGACGACGGTGAGGCCGCGGTTGACGTGGAGATCGTTGAGGGCGTCGCGGTGCTTGGTGGGGTCCGTACGAACAGTGGTGCCGAAGTCAATCGTTTCAGGCTTGAGCACCTGCTCGCCGACCGCCGTGGCGCCGCCGTTGATCAGCGTTTGGTAGAAGAGCGCCATGTCGGCGGCGGTGGCGAAGGCGCCTCCGCCGGGGCAGCCGGAGCGGCGTTGGGAGGGCAAGTTGAAGTGAAGCACGGTGTTGGGATTGACTTCTTGCCAGCCGCCGTCGGGTGCGACGGGTTCCTCGATATAGACGACGTCGGCGGCGCGACCGTGCTGCGCATCCGGCAAGCCGACATAGAGATCGTTGAGCCCGATCGGGTCGAGCAGGCGGCGGCGGGTGTAGTCGCGGAAGTCCTGCCCCGTTTTGGCCGTGATGATCTCGGCTAGCATCCAGTGCGCGGCGGTGGGGTGATACTCGAACCGTGTGCCGGGCTCCCAGTTAAGCCGCCAGCCCTGGATCCGCTCCAGGCGCAGGTCGCGATCCTCCCACAACTTAGGGTTCATGGGCGCCATCGGGAAGCCACCGATATGGAGCATGACCTGCTCGACGGTGATCGCATCTTTGCCATCGCCGGCGAATTCCGGCACAAGATCGGCCACGCGCTCATCGATCGAGAGTAGGCCGTCCTCAATCAGACCCCAGACGGCCACGCCGACGACAGCCTTGGTTGAGGAGTAGATGCAGAACAGCGTATCGTCGGCGACGGCCCGCTGTTCGCTACCCTGGACGGCGCTGCCGAAGCTGCGGAAGCCGGCCAGCTTACCCTCGCGGCCGATCGCAACCTGCGCCCCCGGCAGTCCGGCCTCCTCCACCTGCGATTGGACGAAGTTGAACAGGTCCTGCAGACGGTCGGCATCGACTCCGATCTCGGCGGGAGAGGAAGCGAGGCTGGGATGCGCCACGAGGCACCTTCTTTCGCGGAACAGGTCGCCGGCTAGGCGGAGATAGGCTCGTCGCTGATGACGCCCTTGGCAACCAGAGCGTCATAGTCGGTCTCGGAGAGCCCGGCCCACTCAGTTAGGATGGCTTCGTTGTCTTGCCCGAAGATCGGCGCCGCGGTTGCGCCCTGGAATGGGCGCCGCGATAGGCGCCAGACGGGCCGGGCCGTCGTGTGCCGCCCCACGATGGGGTGTTCGACCTGCACGAAGAAGTCGCGCTCAGCCAGGTGGGCGTCGTTACGCAGCATGAGCGGGGTGAACACGGGCGACGCGCTGACGCCCGCGGCCTGGAGTCGCGCCGCAGCCTGGTTGGCTTCCTGGTCGCGGGCCCAGGTGGCAATGGCAGCGTCGATCAGGTCGACCTGTTCAAGCCGGCCGGCGGCGGAAGCCAGCGATGGATCATCCAGGGCGTGGTTACCGATCAGGTCGCGCAGGGCGCCCCAGGCGGCCTCAGAATCGACGGCGATCGTGAGCCAGGTTTCGTGGAATTGCTCAGGCGGGTCGCTGGGGAAGATAGCGCCGGTGCGTCCGGCGTCGTCTCGGCAGCGGTAGACGTTGTGTGGCGCCATGGCAGCGTCGCGACTGCCGATTCGCACGGGCAGCGGGCTGCCGACCGACTGGGCGACGAGGTATTCGCCGATCATGCCCGCAATGTTATCGCGCTGGGCCACGACGACATGCGCTCCCTCGCCGCTGCGCTGACGCCGCCAGAGCGCCAGCGCCACCGCGCCGGCGGCGAGCGTGCCGCCCGTGGGGTCACCGTAGGAGATCCCGCTCTTCTGCGGCTCGCCACCCTCGTAGCCCTGCAGCGCGACGAGTCCGCCCATCTGCTCGATGGTGGGCCCAAAGCCCACCCGCTCTGCCTCTGGTCCGGTCTGGCCGAAAGCCGGCATCTGCACGAAGACGATGTCTGGTCGCACCGCGCGGAGTTCGTCGTAGCTGAGACCGAGTCGCTCCGCCACGCCGACGCTCCAGTTCTCGACCACTACATCGATGCTGGGCAGCAGCTTCTTGAGCACGTCGATTCCTTCGGGCCGCTGCAGGTCCAGCGCCAGCCCGCACTTGCCGCGGTTGTACTCGTTGAAGTAGGCGGAGCGGTCGTAGCTACGTGGCTCGTCGGAACGCCCGGCGCTGCGGGTGGCGTCGGGGAAGGTGGGGCCTTCGAGGTGGATCACATCGGCGCCCATGTCGGCCAGAAAACGGGTGGCGTAGGGACCAGCCCAGACCTGGGTCAGGTCCAGCACGCGAATGCCGTGCATCGGCTGCGGCAGGTCCGTCGTCGCTGCTGCGGGTGTCGAGGGAGAAGGAGCTTGGGAGTCCCGCTCGGCTAAGAGCTCGGCATTGTGCTCGCCCAGCAGCGGCGCGCGCCGAAGCGGTGCGCGTTCGCCATCGACGGTGAATGGCACACCGGGCACGGTATGCGGTCCGAGCACCGGGTGGTCGAGATGGGACCAGAATTCAGTTTGGCGTAGGTGGTCGTTGTCGAGTACTGCCGCTGGTTCGGGGATACGGGAAAATGGGGCGCGGTGGGCCTGTGAAGCGGCGAAGATCTCGTCGGAGGTATGTCGGCTTGTCCATTCCAAGATCAGCGCGGCGACCAGGTCGTGGTTGCCGGGGTTGAGGAGGATGTCGAGGTTAGCTGGGTCGTCCGCCAGTTCCGGGTGGCCGATGCAGGCGTAGACTGCGGCGGTCTGGCGGCGCATCGCGTTGACGCCGACGTGGCCGTCGCTGCACGGGTAGATTCCCCAGATGGCGCGGGCTTGGTTGCCGCGACGTTCGGCGTCAAGGCCGTGCACCATCGCGTTTGGCCCGGCGCCCTCCAGGCTGGCGCTCTGTACCTCCTGGAGCGAGAGGTCGATGCGGTCGCCCATCCCCGTCCGCTGCGCCGCCAGGAGGGCGGTGAGCGACGCCGAGAATACGTGTAGCCCACCCTGGTAGCTGGCTTGGTGGCCCGCCGTCTTGAGCGGTGGGCGGCCGGGCTCGCCGCAGATCGCCATCTGGCCCCCGGCGGCGAACGCGGTCAGCGCCGGTAGACGCCAGCTCGCGCGTGGACCAGTCTGCCCGAAGGGCGTGACGGAGCACACGACGAGCGCGGGCTTCTCGTCGAGCAATGCGTTGAAGTCAATGCCTTGCTTAGCCCACTCGCCGGGCGCACCCGACTCGATGATCAGGTCGGCGCCGCGTAAGAGTCGCAGTAGCGAGTCACGTTCCAGTTCGATATCCGGGTCAAGCACGATGCTGCGTTTGCTGGTGTTGAGGTAGGCGAAGAGGATGCCGCGATCGGGAGAGGCGCCGGCCGAATCGTCGATCCGTGGCGGCATCGCGCGACTGGGATCGCCTTCAGGCAGCTCCACCTTGATGACGTCGGCGCCGAATCCGGCGAGCAGTTTGGCGCCGTAGGCCCCGGCGACGTCGCGACTGAGGTCCACGATGCGCAGGCCGTTCAGGATCGCGTCAGACATCAGCCCGTGAACATCCCGCCGTCCGGGTGCAGCATTTGTCCGCTGAAGTAGCTGGACGCCTCCGTGGCCAGAAAGAGCGCGGTACTCGCGATGTCGCTCGGCTCACCTAGGCGGCCCAGCGGAACGCGCCGGATAGTCTGCTGGCGGCTTTCTTCGTCGGCGACCATGGCAGCGATCATTGGCGTGTCGATTATGCCGGGACCGATCGCGTTGACGCGAATCCCGTAGCGTGACAGTTCGAGCGCCAGCACCTTCGTCAGCATCCAGACGCCGGCCTTGGAGACGCAGTAGTCGGCCAGTCCGCGAATCGGGACTTTTGCCATGCCGGATGCGATATTGACGATCGCGCCGCCGCCATCGGCCGTGATCATGCGCCGCGCGACGGCGCGGTTGATCAGCATCGTGCCGGTCAGGTTGACGTCCAGCACCTTCTCCCAGCGCTCAAGCGGTGCGTTGACGACCATGTTGTCGTCGCGCCACTCCGCCGCGAACCCGTCGCCGGCCTCGCCGCTGACGTAGCTCGAGTGGGAGATGCCGGCGGCAGCGACCAGCACGTCGATCTGTCCATAGGTCGTGACGGCCGCATCGGCCAGGGCCTCGGTGTCTGTCTCACGGCTGCTATCGGTGCGCGCGAAGATGGCGCCTCCTCCGGCCTCCGTGACGAGGTTTACGGTTTCTGTGCCGCGTTCCTCGTCGAGGTCGGCGACGACGATCTTCGCCCCTTCCGATGCGAACAGCAAGGCAGTCTGACGGCCCATGCCGCTGGCACCACCGGTGACCACGGCGACCTTGCCGGCGAGTTGTTCTGCCATTGTGTTGTGTCCTTTTGCTGATCTTGATGGGTGTTTAAGCTTCGCCGGTCAGAAACCGACGCGGAACCTCGTGGGTCATCTCGCGGATCGTTTCCTCGTGCACGCCGTCCTCACGCAGCGCTGGCAGGGCTGTTGTGATCAGGAAGAGGTAACGGGTGGGCGACTCCTCGGGGATTAGGCCGGGAGCATAGTCGTGGCCGACCATGATTTTATTGGCCCAGCCTCGCGCGATCAGTTCTTTGACGGTGGCGTTGCGCTGTTGCCAATTAGGGCGATCGCCTGATCCGGGATAGCGGTCCATCGAGAGGTAGACGCCCGACTTGAGTAGGTCTTCGAGGTAGTCGGCGTCTGTTGAGTCGGCGCTGTGGCCGATGCAGATCCGGTCCATCGGCGCGCCCTCTTCTTGGAAGAGTTCGACCTGGCGGCGGCCCACCTCAAGCGGCGCCCAGTGGTGGGTGCTGATCGGCGTGCCGGTGCGCTTGCAGGCCTGCGCTGCGCCGCGCAGTACGAGTTCGGCTTCGGGTGTCACGCCTTCGGCGTCGTTGGCGACTTTGATCGCGCCGGCCTTGATCGCTGTGGTGCCAATCCCCACCTCGATCTCGTGGACGAAGATCTCGGCGATCTCCTCCGGTGTGCGTGACCAGAAGTAACGCGGAATGTCGCGCCACAGACCCGTCGCGACGACGACTTGCATGCCTGACGCTTGTGCGACTTCCTGGATGAGCTCCACATCCCGTTGTAGATCGGGCGTGCTGAGCTCAATGATTGTGTCGACACCGCCCTGCTTGGCCTCCGTTAGCTCGCGGATGGCGCGGGAGCGGATCTTGTCGCGGTTAACCATCCAGGGGTAGTGCGTTGTGATGAACGCCGGCTGCATCGCGACGTGTTCGTGGCTGAGCGTAAAGCCGAGGTCCTTGCCCGCGACCGGTCCGGATACGGTCTCGACGCTTGCCATGGCTGTGCCTCCCAGTGGGTTTTGCCCTGCGCTGCTGCTGTTGTTAGGAGTGCAGGATAGCTGCCCTTTGGTCATGCGTTACACCGTTGATATGCGCTCCGAGTAGACTCTCGTCAAAGCGGCATTGATCTTGTGGAGGAGTTTCTGATGCCCTCAGATACCATGCGGTTCTCCGACAAGGTGGCCCTGGTAACCGGTGCCGGTTCTGGCATCGGTCGGGCGACGGCGAAGCTACTGGCAGTCGAAGGTGCGCGCGTTGCTGTAGCCGACATCGACTTGGATAGCGCGCGCGACACGGTGGCCCAAATCGAGGGGGGGCAAGGTGACGCGAAACCGTTCGAAGTCGATGTCTCGCAGGCGGCGCAGGTTGAGACGCTGATCGCGTTGGTCGTCGAGCAATATGGCGCGCTTGACGTGCTGCATAATAACGCTGGCATCTTCCCGCCCGCGGCGCGGATTGAGGAGATGGACGAAGAGACCTTCGAGCGAGTCTTGGCGATCAACGTGAAAGGGGTGTGGTTGGGCTGCAAGTATGCAGCACCGGTCATGCGCGCGGCGGGGGGGGGAGCGATCGTGAATACGGCATCGATGGCGGGCGTGCGGGCCCGACCGGGGCATTCGGCCTATGCACCGTCTAAAGGGGCGGTGATTCTGCTGACGAAGACATTGGCACTGGAGTTTGGGCCTGACAAGATCCGCGTCAACTGTGTCTGTCCGGCCGGTGTTAACACCCCGATGATCCGGCCCGCCGAGATCGCCGAGGCGAACTTCCAAGAACAGTCGCGCGAGACCATGCGTCGTTCGCCGACGAACCGATTGGCGTGGCCGGAGGAGATCGCGGAGGCGGTGGCGTTTCTAGCGTCGGATGGAGCGTCGTACGTGAACGGACATGCCTTGTGGGTTGACGGGGGCTCGTGGGCAGGCGAGTCGGCAGGGATGCGACCGCACCAGTAACGGGGCACCCGCGCGGTGACTGGTGCCCGTTGGGATGAGGGATCGATCCGGCGAGCCACTACCAGGGTTCTGGACGGATTCGCGAAGGGATCTTCGTTCTACGCGCTGGCCGCGGACGTGGCGCGGGAGTCACCTCGGCGTAGTTTCAGTTTCCCATCTGGCTTCGAACGTGACCTTGAAGTTGAGCAGAAGCCGGCGATCATCCTCGGTGGTGGTGTATGCCGAAACACGGGATTTCACGGTCAATTTTCTGTTCGCGGGCTAGGATCGACTTTTGGCTGGCAAGTTTGGTGGACAGGAGGCACCGATGGACGTTCATACAGCGATTCGGGAACGCCGCACGATCGGTCGTTTCAGTGACCGTCCCGTGACGCGAGAGCAAATCGAGCGACTAGTGGAGGCAGCCATCTGGGCGCCGAACCATCGCAACACGGAGCCGTGGTGTTTTCACGTTGTGGCAGGCGCGGCGCGAGAGGAGATGGCGAGGGTGGTGGGGGCCGGGCTCAATGAAGGGGCCGCCCGAGCCGCCCTGTCGAAGCTGACACGTGCACCGGCCTTTATCGTCATTTCGCAACTGCGACAAGAGGAAGACCCGATCTTGGATCTCGAGGACTACGCGGCCTGCTCCTGTGCGACGCAGAATTTGTTGCTTGCCGCCCACGCTGAGGGGCTGGCCGCGAAGTGGAGCACGGGTATGTTGGCGCAGTACCCGGCGGCCAAGAAGCATTTGGGGCTGGCGCCGATCGATCGCATCGTGGCCTATATCTATCTTGGCCAAGCTGCCGACGGCGTGCCGGAGGCGAAACGACAGCCGCCGGATGTCGATTGGCGCGGATTCTAGGCCGGAGGTCTACTCAGACCAGACGACGCCGGTCTTGCGCAGTTGTGCCACTTCGTCGGCGCTCTGTCCGATCTCGGCCAGAATCTGGTCGGTGTGTTGTCCGGCTAGGACACCGGGTTCGTAGCTGGCGGGCCCGCCATCTACCGTGACGAGCGGCCCCCAACGTCGCAGGTTTCCCAGGCGTCGGTGTTCGCTATTGGGCGCCAGCCCGTTGGCGCGAACATGGGTATCGTCGGCCCAGAACTGGCCCGAGGTGGCGGCGTCGGCACGTACACAGCCCACACCGACATTCACGAGCAGTGCCTCCCATGTGTCCGCATCGCGGGTCGCGAAGATCGCCTGGAGCTCTGAAACTAGGGCGCTATCGTGCTTGACACGGCTCTCGGGTGTGGCGAAGCGGGCGTCGGTGAGGAGGTTGGGTCGCTCGATGGTCTGGCAGAGGGCTGCCCACTCCTCGTCGAGCAGGACGCCAAGGAAGACCCAGCCATCCGAGGCCTCGTAGAGGCGGTAGAGCGCACTCACTCCGTAGAGATCGGCGTCGACCTCGGGCCGAGGTGCCTTGCCCTCGTAGCGCAGGAAGTCGTCGGCGTTTGCGTATCCGTTGGCGACGAGCATGTTGACGAAGACCCGCTGACCAACGCCGAAACGTTGGCGCGCCAGCAGTGCCAGCGTCGTTGCAGACGCGATTACGACGGATGTGTTCGGGTCGGGATTGGCCTCGTTTGCCTGCATGAGCTGGCGTGCAGCTTCCCGGATAGAGTCGAGCGAGTCGCAGTCAGCGGGGGGCATGCCGACGCCTGCTTGCATTACTGCGCCGCCACAGACGGCGCCTGGCACGGGATGAGCCGAAGGACGGTTGGCACTGGGTGAGTTCGGCCCATAGCCGTTGGCGGAGACCCAGACGATGTCGGGCTGGATGGCGCGCGCTTGCTCGTAGCCGATGCCGAGTCGCTCTGGGACTCCGGGGCGGTAGTTGTGCACTATCGCATCTGTCCGCGCAATGAGGTCACGTACGAGCGCCTGGCCCGTCTCGGACTTGAGGTCGATGCAGATGCTCTCTTTGGCAGCGTTGACCTTAGCGGCCGCGATCCCTGAGTCGTCCAGGGTGCGGTACGGGTCGCCGCCCCCGGTGGGTTCTACCTTGATCACGCGGGCGCCGAGATCGGCCAGCATGGAAGTGCCCAACGGCGTTGCGATGATGGTGGCGAACTCGAGGACGGTGATTCCTTCCAGTGGGCGTCCTTGGGCAGGGGCGGAGAACCCGTTGGGGCCGTTCGCGGTGGAGGGTGTCCGGAAGTTCGCGCCGCTGTCGGCGCCGACCTCGGGTGCGGCTGCGCTGGCTCGTCCGGGCGTTTCGTCGAGCCGGGCAATCGGGGCGAGCTGTCGAATGCTGCCGAGTCGGGGATGGTCTATGTCGACGAGATCGCCATTGGCCAGCATGTCGGGGTGGTCGAGCGCCGCCTGGGCGGTGAGGAACGGTTCGGCGGCGACGTTGCCGTTAGCGTGGAAGATGGTCATCCACTCGTCGACGGTGTGCTCCTGCATGCGGATCAGGATTCGGTCGCGGGCCTCTTCGATTGCGTCAGGCTCCCAGAGTGCTGGAGGGCCTTGGAAGCGTGGGGCGGTGAAGAGGGCTGTCAAGTCCGTCGCCTCGAGGAAGGCAACAAAGAGGTGCTCCAGCAGGTTGGCCATCTGCATCCAGCGGCCCTCAGCCACCATGACTGGGTGGTAGTTGAGCCGGGGCATGCCGGGTTCTGCTTTCAGCCGTTCCGCGTAGTTGGCGGGCTCGCGCTCGGCGAGCTGGATCAGCATCATCTGGTGTAGTTCGTACGGGATTAAACCTTGCAGAATGCTGGTTTCGACGAGCCCGCCGAGCCCGCTGGTCTCACGTGCGAAGAGCGCTGCGACGATCCCCTGTACGGCTCCTTGGGAGGCTGCGTGTCCGCCGACCTGTACTGCGGCGCAGGCCGGCCCGTCACGTTCGAGTTGGTGACGGAAGGCGAGCATGCGACCGGACTTGGCCGCGACCACGCCTTCGTAGGCGGGGTAGGTCGCGTAGGCTCCACGCGATCCCCAGCCGCTGATGTTGCAGTAGATCAGGCGGGGATTGAGATGGCGCAGCGTTTCGAAGTCGGCCTGGTAGCGGACGGCGTCGCCGCCGGGCGCGAAGCTCGTGACGACGACATCGGCGTCGGTGGTCAGTGTATGTAGCCGATCGCGTCCGACTTCCGTGCCAAGATCCAGCGCTACGCTGCGCTTGCCGCGCAACCAGGCGGGAGCGGCAGGCAGAGACCGGAAATGATCGCCGGCGGGTGGTTCGATCTTAATCACGTCAGCGCCGAAGTCTGCCAGGACCATCGTCGTGGTCCCGCCCACGGGGCCTCGGCTAAGATCGAGCACATTGATGCCATCAAGGGGCGCGGGCACGTTGTCTCCGTCTGTTGTGCGCTAAGCGGTCTGTTTGGTCGACATTATAAGAGGGTGTGCCGTTGTAAGTTGCGCTCCGATCCGCGCTGATGGTGAGGCGTGCTTGGTGAGGAACCGCTACTAGTGTTCTATTGAACGCCCGTGGGGTGCTCATTGCAGGAGGAGGACCGAGATGACCGTGCGGGGATTCGACCACGTGTCACTTCCGACGGGCGACCCCGAGGCCTGCATTGACTTCTACCGTCGCCTCGGCTTCAACATCCTCTATGAGATGGAGTGGCGGGCGGGCGATTCACAGCTCTTCGCGATCCAGGTGGGTGAGCACAGCAAGATCAATGTGCATCCGCCTAAGCTCTGGCAGAATCCCAAGTTCGAGGCGCGCGGACCGACAGCGAAGCCGGGCTGTGGCGATTTCTGCTTCTTCTTCGACGGGAGCCTAGAGGCGGCTGAGAAGCTGAGCGTCGACGCCGGCAGCGAGGTCATTTTCGGGCCCTATGATCAGAAGGGCGGCGGCCAGGCAGGGCAGCGGCAAGGTACGTCGATCTATTGCAGAGACCCGGATGGCAATTTGTTGGAGTTCATGACGTATCCGGTTCGGGGCGATACGGACTCGGACTAGTCATCCTCGTCCAGGAGGTGCTCTAGGAGCCAGGTGGGGTTGGCCGGGAGGTGGTTGGGACGCACGCCGATGGCGTCGTATATGGCGTTTGCGACGGCAGCGAGCGGCGGAACGATTGGCACCTCACCGACTCCGCGCACGCCATAGGGATGGCCGGGGTTTGGTACCTCCACGAGCACTGTCTCGATCTCGGGCAAGTCGAGTGTTGTAGGGATGCGGTAGTCCAAGAGGCTGGCGTTGCGCATCGTGCCCGTTTCGTCGAAGCAGTACTCCTCATTGAGCGCCATACCGATTCCTTGCGCCACGCCGCCCTGGATCTGACCCTCGACGTAGGCTGGGTGGATGGCCGTGCCGACGTCTTGGATCGCGGTATAGCGCAATATCTCGACCTTCCCCGTTTCGCGATCGACCTCGACGTCGACGATATGGCAGCCGTAGGCCGGACCCACGCCGGAGGGGGAGATGTCCGCCTGGCCTTGCAACAGGCCGCCCGTGCTGGGCAGCTTGCGGCAAAGCTCCGCGAAAGTCATCTCGTTGTCGTCGGGGCCGCGGATCACGCCGTCGTCGGTGTAGTGGACAGTGCCAGCATCGACTTCCCAGATCTTCGCCGCGCGTTCGGCCATCTGGATGCGTAAATCGAGGGCCGTATTGTAGACGGCCCACCCCGTGGCGAAGGTCGTGCGGCTACCGCCGGTGGGACCGTTGAATCCAACGGAGGCAGTGTCGACGACCTGGGGATTGACCTGTTCGTAGTTGATGCCCATCGTTTCGGCGAACTGCATAGCGCAGGAGGCGCGCTGCCCGCCGATGTCGACGGAGCCAAGCACAAGGTTGACCGAGGCGTCGGAGTTGAGCTGAGCGTAGGCGCTTGATTCCATGCCGCCGTTTTGCCAGAAGCCCATGGAGACGCCCCGGCCACGATTGCTGCCGCTCAGTTCGGAGCGGTAGTGAGCCGATACGATTGTGCTGTCCATTACCTCTTCGGCGCCGATGCGAGGGTTCTGGGTACCGACGGTGCGGCGCGTTCCTACGTGCGACGCAATCTGACGCCGCTCATAAAGAACATGGTTGTCGGCGTTAGCGAGGGCTACCAGCGTTCGCTCGACATCGTAGGCGTCGGTTAGTTGGTTCGGGATGTCGTAGGAGGCGAACATGCAGCCTGCCCCTGCGCCGACTGGGGAACCCGGGAACGCCCCAGCCTCGTAGGCGAGGTAGGCCTCGGCGGCGACTAGAGTGCCGTCATTCTTGGCGCCGATCTTGGCGCGCACGTACGTCGCGGAAGTGGGACCGGTCCCCGTGAAGACCTCGGTGCGATTCATCGACATGCGTACGGGTCGCCCGGTCTTCTTGGATAGAATGGCCGCTACCGGCTCCATATAAATCGGGATCTTTCCGCCGAAGCCGCCGCCGATCTCCATCGGCACGACCGTGACTTTAGAGAGGGGAATGTTGAGTAGGCGCGAAAGTTGTTGGCGCACGGCAAAGGTGCCCTGCGTGCTGACCCAGACCGTGAGGTCGTCGCCACTCCAATAGGCGGTACCGTTCTGCGGCTCGATGTATCCCTGGTGAACCATGGCTGTGTCGAATTCGCCTTCGACGATGACATCAGCCTCTTCGAAGCCAGCCGTCGCGTCGCCTGTCTCGAAACGCAGGTGACTGGCGACGTTGGTCAAGCTGTCGCTGCGCCCCTCGCCGGGAACGACCCGTGCGATCATCTCGACCGTGAGCATGCCGTCGTGCAGTAGTGGGGCGTCGTCGGCCATGGCATCGTGCACGCTGAGCACGGGCGGGAGAGGTTCGTACGTGACATCGATCAGTTCCAAGGCATCCTCGGCGATGTGAGGATCGGTGGCGCAGACAGCGGCAACGGCGTGTCCGTGATAGAGGGCCTTGTCGGAGGCGAGCACGTTGCTCATGACCCATTTGTAGGGCGCGACGGTCTCGCCAAGGTCGGCGACTTCATCAGGGGCGGAGGGGAAATCGGCGTAGGTGGCAACGGCGAGCACGCCGTCGAGTGCCTCTGCCTTCGACGTGTCGATCGAGAGGATTTTAGCGTGGGCGTGAGTGCTCCTCTTGAGTCGGCCAAAGAGCATGCGTGGCAAGTCGATATCGGCACCGTATTGGGCACGGCCGGTGACCTTGTCGACTCCGTCTGGCCGGATCGGGCTGGTGCCGATCACGTTGTACCTGTTCTCGCTCACAACCATCGATTACTCCATTCCCAGCGGTCGCTCGACCGGTCGCCGATGTTGGCATCATAGGTGTGGTTGGGGATTTGAGCAGATCGCTGTGGGGCTACTCGCTGGCGATCCTCTTGGCTGCTCCGCCGGCTATGGCGGGTAGGATGTGGATCTCGGCGTTCGCGGGGATCTTAGCTAGCAGACCGTCCGGGGTGGATACGCCGTCGATCGCGATCGCGAGGCCAGGGCGCAGGCTGTCGCCGTCGACGAGCGAGTCGCGAAAGCCAGGGTGAGCCTGCTCTAATTCGTCGATGAGCCCGCGCACGCTGGCGGAACTGACGGTGATGTGGCGTTCGCCGCCGGTCAGATCGCGTAGGCTCGGAGGGACGAAGAGGGTTGCCACGGAGCAATTCTAGCGGCAGGCGGTCCGTCTTGGTTCGCGCACAGTGCGTTGCGTCGACGATACTCGACGGGAATCCCGAGGAGTATCGGGAGGGAGTGAACGATGCCCGACCAAACCGGTCTCTTGGCCGGTGTTCGTGTGCTGGACCTCGCCGATGAGGTGACGGTGTTCGCAGCGCGTCTGCTGGGCGAGCTGGGCGCCGACGTGGTGCGTGTTGAGGACAGTGGCATCGACGTGCTACGGAAACGGCCACCCTTCATCGGTGGTGCTGGCGAGGTACCGCAGTCCGACCGCAGTCTGGCGCATCTCCTCTATAACGCGGGGAAACAAAGCTGCGCTCTCGACTTCGCGGCGGACGAGTGTTGGCCGCTGATCGCGCGGCTAATCGCGACGTCCGACGTGGTGATTGCACCGCTGCTGACGCCATTGGGGATGCGACCTGCGCTCGACTCGGTCCCGGACAGGGTGGGCGTGGTCGACGTCGTCTTCCGTCGAGATACGGAAGATGTCGCGACGGATCTAACTGCGATGGCTGCCGGGGGACACCTCGTTTTGAACGGCTTACCCGAGGATCCGCCCAACCATCCGGCGGGCGATTTAGCCTATAAACAGACCTCGCTGGTGGCGGCGGAGGCGGCTTTGGCTCTGCTGCTGGCGGCGCGCAAGGGCGAGATGCCGGGGCGGGTCATAGTCTCGATGCAGGAGGCGGTCAATTTCACGACGCTGCAGACGGCGAACGCCAACTTCGTGCAGTGGAACGACTTTGTCCCATCGCGGCACACGCCCGTTACGGCCAACACGACGTTCCGTAGTAAGGATGGCAGATGGACGTCGTTCACGGTCCATCCTCCCAACTGGCCGCGCTTCGTTGAGTGGATCTCAACGGTGCTTGGGAGCGACGAGTTAGCAGGGCCGGAATGGGCGGACCTGACTTACCGCGGTGAGCATCGTGCGGAGCTGGCCTTGATCACAGCACGGCTCTGCGCGGCGCTGGATCAGGAGGAGTTTCTCAACCAAGGCCAGGAGCGTGGTTTACTTGCGTTGCCGGTCAACACGGTTGCCGATATCGCGCTCGACCAGCACCTGCGCGACCGTGAGTTCTTCGTCGATGTGCCGCACATGGCGCTCTCACGCGAAGTGCGAATGCCTCGATCAGCCTTTCGATCGCAGCGCCAGGCCTCGGCACCAGTGCCTGCACCTTCGTTGGGCGAGCACACCGCGATGGTGCTACGAGATTGGGGGGGGCTGCGCGAAGCTGAGATCGATGATCTGTTCCGGCGCGAGATCGCGAGGGGACCCCGTGCTACGCAGTCCGAAGCGCCGTTGCGGACTCCTCCGCGTCGAAGTGTCGATCATGCTGACGCCTCGAAGGGATCGCTGCACCAACCTCTGGCGGGCGTGCGGATCGTCGATTTCACCTGGGCCATCGCAGGCCCGCTCGGCACACGCCTGCTAGCCGATCTCGGAGCGGACGTGGTCAAAGTTGAGTCGGAATATCGCCTCGATCCGATCCGCTACATAGGTGTCCAGCCGCCCGGGACCATGAGTTGGAACACAAACGGGGTCTTTAACGACTGCAGTCCGAACAAACGCGCTCTGACACTCAACCTCAATACGCCGGAAGGGATCGATGTGGTGCGTATGCTCGTCGAGAGTGCGGATGTCGTTATTTCGAACTACACGCCGGACCGCCTCGATCGGTGGGGTTTGGGCTACGACGCTCTCAGCGAGATAAAGCCTGATCTGATCATGGCCAACCTCGCCGTAATGGGGATCCGTGGTCCGCGCAAAGGCTGGCGCTCGTACGGAAGTGGCATTGTTGCAATGTGCGGGCTGGCCGACCTAAGCGGATTTCCTGGGCGGGATCCGATCTGCTTCGGTGCACTACACACAGATTTCACCGTGCCCTACTTTGCCGCCACTCAGGTCATGGCGGCACTGCTGCACCGTCAAGCAACGGGAGAGGGCCAGTACCTGGAGATGGCGCAATACGAGTCGGCCGTGCATCTGCTGGATACGGAGTTGATCGAACATCTCAACGACCCGTCTATCGTGGCAAGAGCCGAGGGCAATCGTTCATCGTATCTAGCTCCCCACGGGGTCTTCCCCTGTCAGGGTGAGGACGAGTGGCTGGCAATTTCGTGCCGCCATGACGCCGACTGGAAGGCACTCGCAGATCTCGACGGACTCGAAGCGTTGGCTGCCATTGACGATCGTTTCGCTGCCCAGGATCGAATTGAGTCCATCCTGAGCAATTGGAGCAGTGAGCGCGACAAGTGGCAGGCGGCGATGACGTTGCAGCAGGTGGGTGTTCCTGCCTCGCCTGTGGAAGACCTGCGCGACTTGCTCGAGCGTGACGAAGCAATGGCGTCCGACTACCGGCCTATCGAACTCAACGCGGACGTGACAGCCTGGCTACAGGAAGAGCCCATCCTCTGGGACGGTGAGCGGCTCCCGCTCGTCCGTGCCCCGCGGTGGGGTGAGCACACGGAAGAGATCTTGAGTGGTGAGCTCGGCTTCGACTCTGATGCTCTCGCCAATCTTGCGGCCAAGGAAGTCTTGTACTGATCGAGGCGGGTCGACGGAGACTTCGCTGGCGCCTAGTTTCGCCTCTTATCTCACGTCGTTTAGCGCTCGTGCGCTCGTCGGCAAACAGCACAAAGGCCGAGTATCTGGACGTGGTGCGCGCGCGGCGCGAAGCCAGTGTCGTCTCGAAGTGAATCGAGCGTGTTGCTCATCTCGCGTTCGAGCTGGGCGGGCGCGACATAGTCCGCTACGAGCCCACAGGTTTCGCAGACGAGGTGGTGGTGATGCAAAGTGAACTCTTCGGCCAGTTCATAGCGCGCGGTTTCATCTTGCGTGACGAGCCGTCGCACGACCTCTGCCGCTTCCAGGACAGCAAGGTTGCGGTAGACCGAGCTGACGGAGAGGTCCTTGTCCTGTGACACGATCTCTGGCGCGGTGACTGGGCGCCCCATCTGTGCTAGAACCGCCACGATTGCGCGGCGACCCGTGGAGTAGCGCTGTCGAGCTGCGCGCAGACGGTCGCTGACCGCGACATGGAGATCCTCGTCGCCCGATGGTCGCGTCGTGGTCTCGCGCGAGCTGCTGACGCCGATCGGGTTGTGGGAGGGTGCGGGCATTATTGATGACTCCGGATTGCATAGGCCTGAAGCCCGACTCCAAGCTAGCAGACTTGACCCGCAAATGAGACTCACTATCATTTCGGTTCACGCTCCATCCCGTTTGCACTTGGCGGTGCTGACAACGTCGATAGAAGTCTGATGGATTTCCTTAGCGACCCCTGGGAGTTTGAATTTATGCGGCGAGCGCTGCTGGCCGGATTGATCGTGACGTTGGCTACCTCCGTCGTGGGTACGTTCGTGGTGCTCAAGGGATTGGCATTTCTCGGCGACGCTGTGGCACACACCCAATTGGCGGGCGCGGCTGTAGCGTTGAGCGCGGGAGCTGGCACCATCCTTATCACGCTGGGAGCCGCCGCGGCCGCTGTGCTGACTGCGCTGGGAGTGGCGCAACTGACCCGACACGGGAGGCTCCGCGAGGACACCGCGATCGGCATTCTCTTTGCCGGGTTGTTCGCGCTGGGGATTATCTTGATCAGCCGTGAGCGCAACTTTGCGCTGGACCTAAACACGTTTCTCGTAGGCAACATTCTGGGCGTTGCGAACGAGGATCTCTACGTGATGGCGGTTCTCAGCGGAGTGATCCTGGTTGGGACGATGTTCTTCTTCGCTGAGTTGCGTTTTGTGGCTTACGATCCGGAGATGGCGGCTGCTAGCGGCGCACCGGTCAGTCTGGTTCAGGCCGGACTTCTGGTTCTGATCGCCTTGGCGGCCGTGGTGGCGTTTCGGTTGGTGGGGGTGGTGATGGCGCGCGCGAGGTTGGCGGCGACGGCGGCGGCGGCGGCGATGCTGTTCCAACAGATAACCCGGATCATGCTTGCGAGTACGGGATTGGGGTTCCTGGCGGTCGTGGTCGGCTTGTATGCGTCGTTTCACGCTGATGTCGCGGCTGGCCCCGCGATCGTTCTTAGCAGCGTGGCGTTGTTCGTGGTGGTCTACGCTGTCTCGCCGCGGGGTTTGCGCCATCGGCGACGTGGGCCGATCGCTTCTTCCGATCCCACGCTGCACTAGACCAGGTGGGACAGGTCATCGTTAAGGCCGAGCCACCGATTGTCGATCAGGCGCGTCCGATCCACTTCCACAGCGAGCGAGAGCAAGGTGGCCTGTTCGATCTGCCGATCCCATTCCTCCAAGGTGTCGAGGCGAGCGCAGGAGACATACTGTGCTCGCAGGCGTGATTCCCCCGCCAGCATGATCTCGACACACTGACGCAGTCGTCGGGCGTCGCGTTCACCATTGTCATAGAGTTCGGCCGCAGCGGCGAGCGCGTGCGGGATTGTGCCCGCCGCCACACGCCCGGCGGGCGTGAGGTATGCGTTGCGACTACTCATCGCTAAGCCGTCTGGTTCGCGCACAGTGGGGACAGGCACGAGTGTGGTGGGGATCGCCATGTCTCGCACCATCTTGGCGATCACTAGAAGCTGTTGTGCGTCCTTCATGCCGAAGTAGGCCTGAGTAGGCTGAACAATCTGGAAGAGCTTTGCCACGACTGTCGTGACCCCACCGAAGTGTCCGGGGCGGCTGGCGGCCTCGAGACGCTCGGTTAATGGTCCCTTGACTTGCACCGTCGTGGCGAACCCCGCGGGATAGATCTCGTCCTGCTTTGGGAAGAAGACCGCGTCGACTTGTGCTCCCGCGAGCTGCTGTAGGTCTCTATCGATGTCGCGCGGGTAGCGATCGAGATCTTCCCCGGGCCCGAACTGGAGGGGGTTAACGAAGATCGAGACGATCACACGCCCCGGTTCGCTCCGTGTGATGGCGGCGCGGGCCTGTTGGACGAGCGCGAGATGTCCGGCGTGCAAGGCGCCCATCTTTGGCACGACACCAAGATCCGGATCGTTCCCGCGCCAGGCGCACACTTGGTCGACGGTCTCAAGCCGGTCCATGGCGACGCCTGCTCTTGATCTCGGGCTTAGACGTCCGTTTCGATGGGGGCTTCGAGGTCAGCTTGAACGTCAGCCTGGTGCTGGGCTTCGAGTTCGTCAAAGAGTTCGGCCAGGATCTGGTTCATTGACGGCTTGCGGTCCACGGTCTGTGCCTCGCTGGGGAAGATACCTTCGCGGACGGCGTGGCGGTAATTCTCCAGCGCGAAGCGGACCTGCGTGCCCAGTTTGGCGAAGCGCTGACTGTGCCCGGGCAGGAAATCCGGGATCAGACCGAGGATGTCGTGCCATACCTGAATCTCGCCGTCGGTGTGCGGGCCAGCGCCGATCCCGATCGTGGGGATGCGGAGTTGCGCGCTGATCTCCCTGCCGAGTTCGGCTGGGATCAATTCCAACACGATGGCGAAGGCGCCCGCTCGTTCCAATTCCCGCGCATCGTCAAGCATCTGAGCGGCTTCGGCGTCCGATTTGCCTTGTACCTTGTTGCCGCCGAACTGGTGTACCGACTGGGGCGTTAGCCCCAGGTGCCCCATGACGGGGATTCCTGCGGCGACCATGCGTTGCACGAGGGGTACGATGCGGCCACCGCCTTCGAGTTTGACGGCCGTGGCACCGCCTTCTTTCATCAGCCGGCTGGCGTTGCGCAACGCTTCATCTTCTGAGACCTGATAGGACCCGAACGGCATGTCGGCGACGACGATCATGCGTTCGCTGCCGCGGACCACCGGCATGGTGTGATGCAGAATGTCGTTCAGGGTGACGGCGAAGGAGTTGTCGTAGCCCAGCAAGACGGTGCCCAACGAGTCACCGATGAGAACGGCAGGGATGCCAGCGTCCTCCGCGGCGCGTGCACTCGGGTAGTCGTAGCAGGTGACCATGCAGATCCGCTCGGCGCGTTCCTTCATGGCCCGCAGGCTGTGAATCGAACGTCGTGCCATGACGGTCTCCATTCACTCGGAACTGGTCGCTCTAGGTGGCGGCCAGACCCTATCTGGCTCGGGGACCGGAATCAAGCTCCGATCCGGGTGGTCGCTTCAAATTGGTGGCCTCATGCACTTTGAGACCCACGCCTGGCCTTGAGGCGTTGAAGGAGAACGTGTCCAGGCGGTCCGGGGTAGTGGACGTATTGAGCATGGTCGGCTCTCCAGTGAAGAAGTCTAGCCAGTTTCTGTCTTCTAAGTGGAAGGAGCGTGTGCTGCTGGCGGGCAGCGCTAGCAGCACATCGATGTCCGAAGGTACTGGGATGCTCGTGCAGGAGAGCGGGAGCCCGTCCGGCGGGGTTGGAGGGGACGCAATACTTGTGCTGGCGGTGTGGGGACTGTGGGAGCAGTATTCTTTCCGAAGAATGCGCAGTGATTTCTGTATGCACTCGAGTAACGGAGCAGACAATGAAATTCGGCGTGCTGCAGTTCTTTAGCTGGCCTCGGCGCCGCATGGAGTTGGAAACGGTCTACGAGCGGGCGCTTCAGCGCATTGATGTGATGGATCAGACCGGCTATGACGCTGTATGGCTGGCCGAGCATCACTTCAATACATATTCGGTCTGTCCCTCGGTGCACATCATGGGTACCCACGTGGCGGCTAGGACCAAGAATCTGCGCATTGGAACCGCGGTCTCGTTGGCTGGGATGTATCACCCGCTGCGTTTGGCCGAAGAGGTGGCCTTGCTCGACGTGCTCTCCGGCGGCCGCGTCAACTGGGGTGCGGGCCGCGGCTTTGACTCGACGGAGTTCCGTGCCTTCGATTTGAGCGTTGAGGATAGTACTGCCAAGTTCCGAGAAAACGTGAAGATTGTGCTTGCGGCGTGGCGCAACGAACGGTTGACCTTTCACGGTGACTACCACGACTTCGACGGGATTGAGGTTCTGCCCAAGCCATTACAGGATCCACACCCGCCGGTCTGGATGGCAGCCTCATCACCGGGTGCGATCGAATGGGCGGCGGGGGAGGGGTACTCGATCATGATGGATCCGCACTCGTCACACACCGATCTGGCCGCTAAGCATGCTCTGTACCGCCGAACGTTGGAGGGCCAGGGCCATTCGATCCACGGTCGCGAGATTCCCATGGCACGACTCCTCGCGGTCGCGCCGACACACGACGAGGCGGCCGAGATTGCGCGAGCGGGAGCACAGTGGACGGTGGACGCTTACGCGCGCCCTAAAACGCTTCAATCGATGAGCATGCTGGGCTCGGATGGGGGTGGTTCGGGGGCCGGGCCCGTGGTGGAGGTCGACCCTGTGCAGCGTTACGTGGACGATGTGATCATCTACGGGACCCCAGCGGAGGTAGTCGACAAGCTGAGCGAGCTGCGCGAGGAGATGTCGCTAGAGTACTTGCTCTGCTCGCCGCTGAGCCACGCTACGTTCATGTCATTCAGCGAGGAAGTCTTGCCCAAGCTGAGCTGAGGCGAGATGGGTTTTGGTCGGGCGCCTGGGGTTATCTTGGTACTAGGTTTTGTCGGCTGAGGAACGCACACATGGTGAACGCTGAGGGCACGATGATGGACCGTGTGGCGCGCTTCCGCGAGGGGGTGGAGTTGGCGTCGGCCCGCTATATTGAGGTTTCGGACTGGGCCAGGCTCGTGGAGCTAGCACAGGATCTGAGTAACGAGCCGGTTGTCGTTGGGGCGATGCTGGCACGGGATCTAGCGGCGGACGGAATTGAGATCGACGCTTTTCGCGTGCCCGATGGCGAGTCACCGCTGGAACTGGCCGATGCTGCCGTGGGCCTGGTACGAGGGGTATTGGGGGTGGCGGAAACTGGGTCTGTGTTGCTAGTGGAAGCGAACTTGGAAGAGCGGGTCGTCTCGATGCTGTGCCATACGTTGGTGCAGGGAGTCGCGCGGGAGCTAATAGTTGATTCACTGGACGATTTTGCCGGATGGATGCAGGCACACGCGACTGAGTCACCATATGCCACTCTTACCACGGGCCCCTCACGGACGGCCGACATCGAGCGTGAGCTGACG
>CAZZMQ010000001.1:88543-91548 GCA_964655365.1 uncultured Dehalococcoidia bacterium
AGCGCTCCTGGCGTGAGACGCGCGATGGACGCATGGGCGAGTTGGAGCTGATCACGGGCGCAAGCTTCGATGAGCTGCGTTCGGAGCTCGCATCGGTCAAGGACGGCGTGATCACTGATTTGGACGGGCATGTCGCACGCTTCCGAGCTGCCGCCGAGGCCAACGGCACCGTCGTCTACGAGGCATCCTCGGCCGAGGATGCCAATCGATACGTTGCCGATCTGTGCCGCGCACGGGGTGTGAACGCGGTGATCAAAGGCAAGTCGATGGTCTCCGAGGAGATTGAACTGAACGACTTCTTGGCCAAAGAGGGTGTTACTGCCGTCGAGTCAGATTTGGGCGAGTGGATCCTGCAGTTGGAAAACGACCATCCCAGTCATCTGGTCATGCCCGCGATCCACCGTCGGCGCGCCCAAGTGGCGCGGACATTGGGCAATGCGTTGGGAACCCACTTCGATCCGGACGATATTACTGGAATGGTGAGTAGCGCGCGCGATGGGCTGCGAGAAGCGTTCTTGCGCGCGGGAGTGGGGTTAACGGGCGCGAATGCTCTGATAGCCGATTCTGGCACGGTGATGGTGATCACGAACGAGGGCAACGGGCGGCTGACGGCCAGTCTGCCGCCGGTGCACGTCGTCACGGCCGGGATTGAGAAGATCGTGCCAACGTTTCAGGACGCGATCCGGCAGGTCCGGCTCTTGCCGCGCTCGGCCACTGGCCAATCGATCACGTCATATACGACGTTCGTTTCGGGTCCTACGGAAGGCCACGAGTTGCACATCGTCTTGTTGGACAACGGTCGCCGCACGATGGCTTTAGAGCCGCAGTTCGCCAGTGCGCTGCGCTGTGTACGTTGTGGAGCCTGCGCTAACGTTTGTCCGCCGTACCAGATTGTGGGCGGCCACGGCTTCGGACATATCTACCCAGGAGCGATCGGACTCGTCACGACGCAGTTCCATCACGGGCTGGAGGCTGCCACTGGCCCGCAGAGCCTATGTGTTTCCTGTGGGGCCTGCGCGACGGTTTGCCCCGTCGCAATCCCATTGCCGCAGCAGATTCTGGGTGTGCGCCAGCGCGTCGCTCGCGAGCGCGGATTGCCGCTCTGGCAACGGCTGACGCTGCGAGCTTGGCGATCGCGTCGGGTCCTCGATCTCAGTTTGCGCGTGATGGGCTTGCTGACCCGACCACTGCAGCGTGACGCCGTTATTCATCTCCCGCGTCTGCCCATGTTGACCCGTTGGATCGGCTGGCGCACCCCCCCATCGATCGCGACCACACCCGCACACGCACGATCGGATCTACACGTCGAGCGAATGGCTCTTGCCAAGACTGAGGCGAGCGGCCGTCGCGTGCTGCTCCATCTTCAGTGTCTGGCTGACCGGGTCACGCCTCAGACGCCGGTGGCAGCAGCGGCGTTACTACGCGCTGCTGGCGTCGATGTGGTGATTCCCACCCGACAGCATTGCTGTGGTTTGCCAGCCATCGACGCCGGAGACGAAGACGCAGCTCGGAGGATGGCGCGCGACACACTGGACACCTTCGATGGTGTGGATGATGTCGTTACGCCCGCACCTAGCTGCGTTGTCGCAATATTGCATGGTTACCAAGAGCTGTTTGCTGATGAGCCCGAGTGGGCGGAACGCGCGGCACGGCTGAAGGAGCGCGTTCACGATCTCGTGTCGTATCTGGCCGGTCCAGCACGATTGCCCGCAGGCGCACTGTCCCAGGGTGACACTGCACCCGTGGTGGTTCACCGCTTTTGCCAGAGTGCCAATTTCCTTGACGCAGGCTCGCAATTGGAAGATTTGGTGGCAGACCTATGCGATATCGATGTGCGCTTCCTGTTTGAAGCGGATACGTGTTGCGGCTTCGGTGGGATGACCTCGCTGGGGAATCCGGAGCTGTCCGCGGGCATACTCGAGCGGAAGCTCGCCGCACTGGTGGACAGTGGGGTATGTACGGTTGTCACGGCGAATCCTGGCTGCGTGATTCATTTGAGGGGTGGTGCACATGCCGCAGGCCGCCCTTTGAACGTACAGCACGTCGCGGAGTATCTGGCCGAGCGCCTGCCTCCTTGGACATCTGGACGGACCGGCTCATCTGCCCCTCAGTAGGAGGGATGAGCCGGTCCTGAGCGGGGTGTTCCCACACCAGATGGAGATGGGCTCTCCCAGGAGTTCTCGGAACGAGATGTGTGAGATTGAGAGGAGGCGGTCGTGTTTGATCAATTTGAGCAGCGGCGGGTCGTGACGAGTGGGGCTGAGTTGAACGTGAAGATCGGAGGCGAGGGTCCGCCCTTGGTTCTTGTTCATGGATTCCCGCAAACGCATGCGATGTGGCATCGCGTTGCGCCGAACCTGGCGCGTGAGTTCACGCTTGTTGTCCCGGACATGCGTGGTTACGGCGATAGTTCCAAGCCGTTCGGGGGAGACGGTGCGGTGGCGTACTCGAAGCGGGCGATGGCGCTCGACATCGTGGAGTTGATGGCATCGTTAGGATTCGATCGCTTTCGCTATGCGGGCCATGATCGCGGAGCGCGCGTGGGCTACCGCCTGGCGCTCGACCATCCTGAGCGGGTCGAGCGGATGGCTCTACTGGATATCATGCCCACATTGGAAACCTTCGAAGCTATGGATTATCGCGCAGCGTTGGGCGCGTTTCACTGGCTTTTTCTGGCGCAGCCGCATCCACTGCCGGAGACGCTGATCGCAGGTGATCCGAACGGTTTTCTGCACCATCTACTTGGGAGTTGGAGTGGCAGCGACGACAGCGTCTTCGCGCCGGAGGCGATCGCGGAGTACGAACGTTGCTTTGCAGACCCGGAAGCTGTTCGGGCGATGTGTGACGACTACCGGGCTGGGGCGACGATTGATTGCGAGCATGATGCCGCGGCGCGTGAGACGGGGACACGGATCACGTGCCCGTTGCTGATCCTGTGGGGTGAGGAGCGGCGCAACCGGCGGCCCGTGATGATGCCGGTCTGGGATCGCTGGGCGACCTATGTC
>CAZZMQ010000002.1:0-12353 GCA_964655365.1 uncultured Dehalococcoidia bacterium
GCTCAAGCCGGAAAAGGACGGGCTTTTCTGCGAGAAGATCTTTGGCCCGCAGAAAGACTTTGAGTGCATGTGCGGAAAGTACAAGCGGGTTCGCTACAAGGGCATCATTTGCGACAAGTGCGGCGTGGAGGTCACACGAAGCAAAGTACGGCGGGAGCGCATGGGCCACATCGAACTGGCTGCGCCGGTTTCGCACATCTGGTTTGTCAAAGGCACACCCAGCCGCATGGCTCTGTTGCTGGACCTTTCCCCACGGGCGCTGGAGCGGGTCCTCTACTTTTCCCAGTACATGGTGACCGGGGTCGATGATGAGGCACGCGATCGTGCGATAGAGCATCTCAAGCTGGATGCGGAAGACGCCACCGAGGCGGCTGAGAAAGAGATCACGTCGACGTTGGAGCAGCTGCAGGCTGCGCGAGATGCTCGTATCGCCGGAATTAGAGAAACACTGGCGAACGTGCAGGCCACGAACGCGATCGAGCGAACGGAGCGGATTGACAAACTCCAAGCTGAGGCTGCGGAGATGCGCGCGCTAATCCCGGAGTCGGACGGGAAGAAAGCACGCCGCAACTTCGGTTTGGACGGTGACAAGCTCACCGAGCGTGGCAATGAGGTGGACGCTGGCAAGCTAATTAAGCGGCTGGAAAGCATGCTGGAGCGGAAGCTGGCTAAGGCAGAGAAGATTGCGAACGATTCGAATGCCCGCTTGGCAACCCAGGCAGAGAGCGACGAGCAGCAGACGCGCGATGACGTTTTTGCTCAGGAAGAGGCTCTGCGCGAGCGGCTTGGCAGCGTACGTGAGCGCGCCGAGACCGAGTTGCAGGAGCGCGTCGCCGAGTTGGAGGCGTTGAAGGATCCGCTCGAGAACATGGATTTCAGTAACGCCATCCTGACGGAACAGAGGGCCGAAGAGCTGCAGGAGCGGTACCCGGGTGTGGCCGAGATGTCGATGGGTGCCGAAGCGGCGCTCTCCATTCTGGCGCGTCTCGACCTGAGTAGCCTCAGTGAAGGCCTGCACGTGGAAGTCGCGATGACATCGGGCCAGCGGCGAAAGAAGGCGATGAAACGGTTGCGTGTCGTCGAGGCACTGCGCAAGTCTGGTAACCGCCCGACCTGGACCGTATTCCAGGCGCTCCCGGTGCTGCCCCCCGATCTACGTCCGATGGTGCAGCTCGACGGTGGCCGATTCGCGACCTCCGACCTGAACGACCTCTATCGCCGCGTGATCAACCGAAACAACCGGCTCAAACGCCTGTTGGAGCTGGGCGCGCCGGAGATCATCATTCGCAACGAGAAGCGCATGCTACAGGAAGCCGTGGATTCGTTGATCGACAACGGCCGCCGCGGTCGCGCCGTGACCGGCAGCGGCAACCACAAGCTCAAGAGCCTCTCGGATATGCTCAAGGGCAAGCAAGGACGCTTCCGTCAGAACCTCTTGGGTAAGCGTGTTGACTACGCAGGCCGCTCCGTGATCGTCGTGGGGCCGAATCTGAAGCTGCACGAGTGTGGGTTGCCCAAACGCATGGCGCTAGAGCTGTTTAAGCCATTCATCATGCATGAGCTGGTGGGCCGTGGGCTGGCACACAACATCAAGAGCGCCAAGCGGTTGGTGGAACGTGCACGACCGGAGGTCTGGGACGTGCTCGACGATGTCGTCAAGCAGCGTCCTGTTATGCTCAACCGCGCACCTACCTTGCATCGTCTCGGGATCCAAGCTTTCGAACCGGTGCTGGTCGATGGCAGCGCGATCCAGCTGCATCCGCTCGTGTGCTCGGCCTTCAACGCCGACTTCGATGGTGATCAGATGGCTGTACACGTCCCGCTTAGCCGTGAGGCTGTGGCAGAAGCCCGACAGATCATGCTTTCTAGTCGCAACCTATTGGAGCCGAAGTCGGGTGAGCCGACGGTGGCACCTACGCTCGACATGGTGATGGGTTGTTTCTGGCTAACGACTGCTCGTGAAGGAGCGCGAGATCAGCATGCTAACTACGGCTCTTTCGAGGAGGCGCGTATCGCCCATGACCACGGCCAGATGCATCTGCAGGACCTAGTTCGCGTGCGCGATGAGCGTACAGAGGGCGAGTTCGTGGAGACGACGGTGGGCCGAATTCTCTTCGATGAGGTTGTACCGAACGAGATCACCTTCCTCAACAAGACAATGGACAAGAAGGCCTTGAAAGAGCTAGAGACGCAGGCCTACAACACGCTAGACACGGAGCGCACCGCGGAGCTGGCCGACCAGACCAAGCGCATCGGATTCATCTACGCAACACGCTCTGGGATCACGATTGCGGTTGATGAACTGACGCCACCAACTAAAAAGGGAGAGTTGTTGGCCAAAGCCGAGTCCGACGTGGAAGAGATTCGTGCGCAGTACGAGATGGGCTTGATGACAGACGCCGAGCGGTACCAGCAGACGGTCAATATCTGGCAGGCCGCGACGGATGACGTTTCCGACGCCGTCGCAGCCGGACTCAACGCCAGTGGTTCGCTGAGCATAATGCTCACTTCTGGGGCGAAGGGAAACATCGCCCAGGTGCGGCAGATGGCTGGAATGCGCGGACTGATGTCGGACCCCTCTGGCCGCATCCATGAGCTGCCGATTCGTGCTTCCTTCCGCGAGGGGTTGTCGGTGCTGGAGTACTTCATCTCCACGCACGGTGCTCGTAAGGGTCTCGCTGACACTGCGCTGCGTACCGCCGACAGCGGCTACCTGACGCGCCGCCTGATCGATGTCTCGCAGGACGTGATCGTGCGCGAGGAGGATTGTTCCGCGGGCGAAACGCCGCCGGGTATCACCTTCCAGGAGGAGCCGAAGGAACTTGGTCTGTTTGAATCGCTGCGTGAGCGGGTGATTGGGCGGTTCCTCGCTAGTCCCGCCGTCAACGCCGAGACCGGCGAGATCCTGGCGGAGGCGAACGGGTACCTGGATGGCGAGACAGTTGACGCGCTGCTTGAGGGCGGGGGCCAGTCTATGCAGGTGCGGTCGCCGATGGTCTGCCGCTCCCGTTCGGGCATCTGCCGCAAGTGTTACGGACAGAGTTTGGCTACCGGCGAGCTCGTCAATATGGGTGAAGCCGTCGGCATCATCGCTGCGCAAAGCATTGGTGAGCCGGGCACGCAGCTGACAATGCGTACCTTCCACACCGGCGGTGTCGCCGGTGTGGGAGACATCACGAGCGGGTTGCCGCGCGTGGAGGAGCTCTTTGAAGCACGGAGCCCAAAAGGGCAGGCTGTGATTGCTGAGATCGATGGTCAGGTCTCTATCCTGCGCGAAGGTGAGCTACGCAAGGTGCAGATTACTGCGACCGAGACGTTTCGAGACGAGTACGACCTGCCAACCGGTGCCCGCGTGGCCGTCAAGGACGGGGAGCTAGTTGAGGAAGGATCGTTGCTGGCGCACCTGCCCAAGGTGGGCGAAGCGAAAAAGAAGAAGTCGCGAAGCAAGAAGGCTGTGGCTGATCCGGGTGTGATGGCCCGTGTTGGGGGACGCGTGGAGCGGAAGTCCCGCAGCCGCAAGCTGACGGGCATCTACGAGCATCAGGATATACGTGAATACGCAATTCCTGCAGCATCCCGCCTGCGTACGAACGAGGGCGAGCAGGTGCAGGCCGGTGAGCGGATCACGGAAGGCTCCGTGAATCCGCAGGATATGTTGCGCATTTTGGGTGTCGACGCGGTTCATCGTTACCTTGTGACCGAAGTGCAGCAGGTCTACCGAGCGCAAGGCGTCAATATCAACGACCGCCACATCGAGGTTATCGTGCGCCAGATGCTGCGTCGCGTGCGGATCGAATCCACCGGTGACTCCGATCTGCTGGCTGGAGAGCTTGTCGACCGCTTCGCCTATGAGGAATTGAACGCTCGGCTGAGCAAGGAACGCAAAGAGCCTGCCAGCGCTCAGCCTGTGCTGTTGGGGGTGACCAAAGCTTCGCTCTCGCAGGAGTCCTGGCTGGCGGCAGCCTCTTTCCAGGAGACGACGCGCGTGCTGACGGAGGCCGCCGTTAGCGGCACCGTGGATACGCTGTCTGGGCTCAAGGAGAATGTGATTATCGGCAAGCTGATTCCGGCCCGCGCAGAGGTGGAGTTACCGCCGTTGCCGGAGCCGGTGCGTGGCATAGCTGACGGCGCAGCTGAACTGCTTGGCGAAGAAGGTATGGAAGGCATGAGCGAGGAGCTGATGCGCGAACTTGGCCTGAGCCTGCAGGGTGAGGAAGAGGCCACCGCGGTGACCACCAAGGTCCCCGCGGGCGACCTTGACTTCAGTACTGGGTTCGTTGCCGACCCGGACGAGGATTAATCTCCTCCCTTTTTGGCGAGTGCGACAAAGGATTGGGACGGGGCTTCGCCCCGTCCTTTTCGATCGTACGCGCGAGGTGGAGCGCTTCCAAATTTTTGTTCCCGGTTTCCTTCGGGTCTTAGCATGACCGCGACAAGAGCCATCCTGCCTTCTGCGGATCCCAACGCCTGCGATCTTGTTGAGTTTGGCGGATCCCCTCGTGAGATGAGGTCTCGACCTAAATCTTTGAGGGTGAGCAGGAGCGGCCCGACTGGATCGGACCGGTTCGGGGAAGGTGACTGAAAACACTAAGTTTCACTGGAGTGCCCGAGTGTTGGGGCTGTCCTGGGGTCTGACAACAATTAAGAGCGGGGCTCGAAAGCCCCGCTCTTAATTTGTTCATTATTGCGACTGCTCGGTCGCTCACTCCCTACGGAGCGTTAGTAATCCATTGGCATTTCAGGGCTGGGACCGGCGATCGGCGTCGGCTCGGCGATGTCGGCTACCAATGACTCGGTTGTCAGCACCATGCCAGCAATCGAGACGGCATTTTCGAGTGCGGAGCGCACGACCTTGACGGGGTCCACGATTCCAGATTTGAACATGTCGACATAGTTGTCGCTGGCGGCGTCATAGCCATGGTCCCAGCTTTTGTTCTTCCGCACCGTATCGATCACGACCGAGCCTTCCTGCCCGGCGTTGAAGGCGATCTGACGCAGCGGCTCACGTACGGCTTCCCGCAGCAAGCTGACGGCGGTTTGGATGTCGCCCTCGGACTCATCTTCGAGAGTGCCTAGCGCGTCCTCGGTTGGCGCGCCAAGCTTGAGAACCGCGACGCTACCAGCCAGCTTGGCCAGCCGCTCCTGCAGCTTCTCGCGGTCGAAGTCGGACGCGGTCTGTTCGACCTGGGCCTTGATTTCCTTGATCCGGTTCTGGATCGCCTCGTCGGATCCGGAGCCTTCCACCAGGGTCGTGTCTTCCTTGTTCGCTACGATACGCCGCGCTCGGCCCAGGTCGGCTACCTGGGTTTGCTCCAGAGTGCGCCCCATCTCCTCGGTGATCACGGTGCCGCCCGTCAGGACGGCGATATCCTCCAGCATGGCGGTGCGGCGTTCGCCGAAGCCGGGCGACTTCACGGCCAGCACGTTTATTGTCCCGCGGAGCTTGTTCACCACGAGCGTGGCCAACGCTTCGCCGTCTACGTCGTCGGCGATGATGACGAAGTTCTTGCTGACCTGCATCAGCTTCTCCATGACGGGCACAATGTCTTGCACACCGGAGATCTTTTTGTCGGTGATCAGGATGTAGGGATCCTCAACGACGGCTTCCATGCGGTCAGGGTTGGAGACGAAGTAGGGTGAGACGAAGCCGCGATCTAGCTGCATGCCATCCGTGAACTCGGTTTCCATGCGGATGCCGCGACCCTCTTCGACCGTTATCACGCCGTCCTTGCCGACCTTCTCCATCACGTCGGCGATTTGGTTACCAACCTCGGAGTCGGCGGCCGATATTGTGGCTACCGCCGCGATCTCTTCCTTGGCCTGGACGGGGCGGGCCTTGCTGCGCAGCTCGGCTACTGCTGTGCGTAGGCCGATGTCTAGCCCGCGTTTGAGCAGCATCGGATCGGCGCCCGCGGCGACGTTGCGCATGCCTTCGCGCACGATCGCCTGGGCTAGCACGGTGGCCGTCGTGGTGCCGTCACCAGCCACGTCGTTGGTTCGGATTGAGACCTCTTTAGCCAACTGAGCGCCCATGTTTTGGAACGTGTCTTCGAGCTCGATCTCGCGGGCGATTGTGACGCCGTCGTTTACGATTAGCGGAGCGCCGAACTTCTTGTCCAGCACAACGTTGCGGCCCTTCGGCCCAAGTGTGACGCGAACGGCGTCGGCGAGCTGGTCGACGCCGCTTTTTAGCGCGCGTCGCGCGGTCATGTCAAAAGCAAGCTGCTTTGCCATCGATGTTCCTCGCTAGTGACGGCGCGTTTCGCGCCGTCGGTAGTGGCCGCCGCTGGATGCGACGCGTGGCCGGTGCCGAGCCGGCTAGACCATCACCTTGGCCAGTATCTCGCGCTCTTCGAGCACGATCAGATCTTCGTTCTCGATCTTGATCTCTTGGCCGGTGTACTTCTTATAGAGAATGCGATCGCCGATCGCGACCTCAAGCGGAATCCGCTCGCCGCTGTCGTCGCGCTTGCCGGGCCCGCAAGCCACGAGCTCGCCCTGCTGCGGCTTTTCCTTGGCCGCGTCCGGGATCACGATCCCGCTGGCCAGAACCTGCTCTTGCTGGACCGGCTTGATCACGAGCCGGTCGCCTAGCGGCTCCAGCGTCGTACCCTTTTTCTTCGCCATGTTGAATGCCCTCGGTCGCTACAGGACGCGGCGATTGTGCCGCGTCTCTCCGGATGTGTGTCGAACGTCGGTGGCGCTTGGACGGAGAAGCGCAGGCAGCACATAAGGCTGCGCTGGCACTCTCCTTATCTGAGTGCTAAGCCGACCTCGTGCATCCTATCGAGCGGATTTTTTTTAGTCAATTCGAAGAATCGGAATGATCTCAGGTGTGGGACCGCTTCCGTCTGGCTGCCGGACTGGGGGATCCTGGGTTAGCGAGCACGCGTCCATTCGTTCACTGCCGCAAGGCAACACGGAAATGTACATCTTTGTAGCGATGGATGAGAAGGGCGGAAGACGCGAGCGGAACCGCGAATGAAGTTCGAACTCGTGCGCTAGGTGCGATTGCATCTGGCTGTGAGGCAGAGCGAGTTCGCGACAGAACTCAACACACGCCAGCAGACCGTTTCGGAGTGGGAGACGGGGCGTCATCGGCCCGTGGGTAATCAGTCAGGCCGCTGAGGATGATTGTGGAGGAGACGGCATTCTTCTACCAAGCTGGGGAGGTTTCCGGATCGTGATGCGTGGTCTCCGATCTTGGATGGCCGAGCAGCACACGCTAGACGTCCAGTGGCGAGGCGGTGGGACCTGACTCTGTGTGTGGGGCGAAATGGGATCGGCGCTTCAGAGGCGATGTGGTCACAGATCAAGCTTTCCGTGTGGCTCACCAGCGAGGCCCTACTCGGTTTGAAGGGTGACTGCTGCTGCCTAAGCGGCTGTGTGGTTTGCTCTTTGCCACGAATGGCGTGGGAGCCGATCGTGCGTCGCACGCGTACCCGACCCAGCACGAACTACCGACTGCTGTTCATAAGTGACCGGCTCTGTTGTGCCCGTGTTGGGATTCGGCCGGATCTATCCACATGGTCGCATGCGAGCGTTGTTTTAGGATCCCGCGCTGAAGATGGCGTCGCCCGACGTGCTGAAGATATCCCAGCTCAGCTCGTCGGGGCCGGGGTCTACGTTGGCGAGCTCCTGCGTGGAGGTGAGGCGATGGAATGCCGCCGCACCGATCATGGCTGCATTATCGGTGCAGAGCGACGGCGGTGGCACCCGGACGGGGACGGGGCAGCGCTCGGCTAGCAATGTGCGCAGTGGGCCGTTGGCGGCGACTCCGCCGGCGACGATCACTGCTTCGGCACCGAACTCGTCCGCCGCTTCCGCGGTTTTGGCCGAGAGTACATCGATCACGGATTCTTGGAAGCGATTGGCTAACAGCGCCACCTCTGTCACCGATAGATCCCCACCGAGTTCGTCTCGCACACGGTGCAGCATTGCGGTCTTGAGGCCGCTAAAGGAAAAATCCCAGGTGCCGCGAATCCAGGCGCGCGGTAGATCTTGAAACGACGGAGGACGTGGTCCGGGTCGGTCGACATCGGTGGTGTCCGAGGGAGCATTTGCGTCGCGTGCCGCACGCTCGATCGCCGGACCGCCGGGGAAGGGCAGTCCTAGTAGTCGGCCGACCTTGTCGAAGGCTTCGCCGGCCGCATCGTCACGAGTCTGGCCCAGGCGGCTGAAGTTGCCGTGATCATGCATGAGTAATAGTTCTGTGTGGCCGCCGCTAACGACGAGGCAGATCAGGGGGAAGCGTGGTGGTTGGCCATTGTGCGGTTCCAGTGCCGGGGCTAGCCAGTTGGCGTACAGATGGCCTTCGATGTGGTGTACGGGCAGGCAGGGCTTCTGCAGGGCCCACGCTAGAGCTTTCGCGGTGTTTACGCCGATGAGCAGAGATCCGCCCAGGCCCGGTCCTTGAGTGACTGCCATCGCGTCGATCTCGGACCAGCTCAAGTGGGATTGCACCAGGGTCTGCTCCAGGACGGGGACGATGGCGCGCAGATGTTCTCGGCCCGCAAGTTCGGGCACGACGCCGCCGTATCGGGCGTGGACTTCTTGCTGCGATGCGACGACGGAAGAGAGCACATGGCGGCCATCCGCGATCACGGCAGCCGCGAACTCGTCGCAGGAGGACTCTAGCGCCAGAATCTTCATTGTCATTGCCTACCAGCGTACCCTCCCCAGAGTTCAGGTGCCCTGCATCAGCGTGCGAGCCGATCCGGCAGGTCGGACGCAAGGAGGTTGGAGGCCGTCACGAAATAGAGGCGCTGGTTGAGTTCATCAACGTAGACACTTCGGACCCCTTCCAGTTGAGCGGCGCGAAGTTGGGCGATTGTTTCGCCGGCGGGGGTAAGCACCAACACCCTGTTGTTACCGCGATCGGCGAGGTAGACCAGGTCACTCAGTTGGCCGATCGAGAGCGAGGCGGGTACCAGCAACGGGCGGTCGAGGTCGAGTGGGAAACCCTGGTCCTGCCCGTCACTAAAGCGGCGTATGCGCCCGTCGCCGCTGGTGACGAGGAAGGTGGCTCCGACGATGTCATCGTTCACGATTGCCAGGTCGGTGGCCTGGGCCAAATCCGTCCGATCGATCGCGGCGCTGGCGGCACCTAAGTTGCCGTTTTCCTGAAACGGCAGCAGCCAGATCACGCCGCTGCTGTCGAGCAGATAGAGCCCGGCCTCGTTCGTGGTGAGGGCGCGGGCGGAGCCGACTACTTCAGGGTTTTCCAGGAAGTAGGCTTCGGTTCCGCCCGCGGGGCTGATGCGGAAGAGTTGCCCTGTCTCGTCAAGTACGCTGAGCCACGCATCGCGCTCGGTCGAGGTCCACTCCATCGAGATTGGCGTGGTAGCGGTCAGCCCGGCGAACTCGCCGATTAGGAGGTATTGTTCGCCCGCCGCGTAGACGGTGCGGCTGATTCCCGTCGAAAAGTTGAGCGCGACTACCGTGCCCGCAGCTTCATCCAGGGTGTAGGCGACGCCACCGCCGATCTCGATTGCAGAAAGGGCAGCCTGCCCGCCGAAGCCGCGCAAGATCTGTAAGCCCGGCGGCTGAACGATCGAGTTGACCTGGCGTAGCGCTGTCTCAATCTCTTGTTGTAGGACGAGCGCCTCAGAATCGAGCGGGCGCAAGCCCAGTGCAGTTTTCGCGGCGCTCGCGGCGCGTTGCAGTTCGAGGCGGCTTCCGGCGGGGTCGGCCGAGAGTGTGGCTGCGGTCAGACCGTCGCGGGCCTGTTCGACGAAGCGATCGAACTCATTTCGCTCAGAGTCGCTGACCAGCTCTGGTACCAGAAGCGCCCCTGCCACGGCCGATAGTGCAACCAAAAGGGCTCCCAGACCGAGCAAGATTGCGCCCCAACCGGGGCTCGCCTGGCCATTGGCTTTGGGGTCGTGTGCGGATGCACGCCGCCGAAATCTGGGGATGGAGCCGCTCAGGTCAAAGAGAGGGGCGGTGACCTGCGAGGCTTCGACCCGGCCGGCCGTGTCTAGTACGGGTGTAGTCCGCGAGGAGAAGGGGCTGACCGGCCACGGGGTGTCAGGGGGCGCAAAACGATATTCTTGTGTCCGTGATCCGGGAGCTTCGCCCCTGTCGCTGTTTGCGACGGCGTCTTCGAGCGAGAGTTGGGCAACTGTCGAATGGGGGGCATTCCCCGGTGGGGGCTCGTCATCGGTCTTCTCGATTTTGTCGGCCGCATCCGAATCGTCTCCGCCTTTCACACTCTCTGTGGGTGGCGGTTCGCTGCCATCATCCCCTTCCGAAGGGATCTCAGGGGGTGGGTGTGTCGTGGTCGAGTCTGTTTGGGCCGAATCGGTTGCGCTTGCGTCGATTTCCCAGGGATCATCGTGTTGGAGGCGTCGGAAGAGGCGCCCGGCGGCGGCGCGCAGCGGTACAAGCACTGTACCGAACCTAAGGGACGGTTTGGAGACGGGCGAGTCGGTAACGGCTAGTGTCCTCGGCGACCTTGGTTCACTTTCGGGCTGGTCGCTGAGGAGTGTGGGGTCTGGCTCTGTCACCGTGGACTCAGGCACCGGAGTTATGGGTGCCTCATTCGTGTCGGGCGATTCGCGATCGGTTGCCTGATCCTTGTCGGCTTCCTCGAATCGCTCCTCGGCCTCGGCTGTACCCTGATACGAATCGGGTTGAGCGGGGTTCTCTATGTCCTCGTTGGCGCCTTTTTGCGCGTTGGTGACATTTTCGTTCGAGTCACCATTGGGTGAAGCTGGCTGCGCCAGCGGCGAAGCCGAATCTGTTGGTTCGTTCATTGTGGGGGCGACGATGAGCGCCGAGACACGGTCCATCCTACGCAGGTGAGGGTAGAGGGCCGGTAGTACGTCCTCGGCGCGCAGGGCGCGCAGGGCGCTAGCAACTTGGTCGGGGAGGGTTTGGCTGGCGTTGCTGCTGATCAGCAGTGCCCACTCGTCTGGTAGCAGATCGAGTTGGGAGAACTCAGGGGCCGCGATCTCGCTGGTTCCCAGCGCCGCACTGGCGCGCTCCGAAGAGGGACGGCGGCGCAGCAGCCGCTGGTCTTGGCGGTAATAGACCAGGCTGGGGCCGATCTGGGCTAGGAACCACTCGTCGCCACGCTGGATCAGACAGCTCAAACCGTAGCTGGCTTGATCGCGCGGCAGCGAGTTGCGGTTCCAATCCAGCAGGTCTAAGTGGCGCTCGCGGATCGCCCGCTGGATTAGCCCCGTTAGCGATCCGCTGCCGCTGACGAATTCCTCGCCGATGTCGGTTACGAGATCGGCGAGGAATTGTTCACTGCCGGGCCGATCGGGTTCCGCCAAGAGGTACAGACGCACCGTTCGGCCGGCGTCGTCGAGCCGTTCGGCGTAGGCGATCTCGGGCGCTTCTTCAGTCGCCTCTCCGCCGACGATGTGGAGCTGCGCAGTCCAGACTTCAGCCATGACGTTTAACGTAGGTTGCCGGCGGTTTCTGTGTCATCTGATGGACCTCGTCATGACGCTACTAGTCCCCCCGGAGGCAGTAGCGGAATAGTCGAAGCCAGGGTAGCGGAGATGGACGACGTGATCGGCAAATCGCCGTATACTCGCGTCCTTTCTAGAGGCATGCGGGCGAGTGATGACAGAATTTGGCATTGATCCCCAGTCACGTTTGCGATACGCCGACGATATCTTGTCGAGCGCGGCACAGCAGCTGGAGAGTCTGCTGCGGGAGGCCGCGCTGCTGTTGCGCCCGTTCCCACCCTTTCCTGGCGCCTTCTTCACGTATGGCGTAGAGGTGGAAGTGCCACAGGTGCAGGACACCAGCGTGGGCTGCATTGTCGTTACGGACGATGGCTCGTTGATGGAGCTACAGATCAGTCTCGATGATGACCCTTCATTTGGCCCCGCCGATCCGGTCTCGATGCGGGACGAACGGCTTGTGGAGATCGAATTGGCTCCTCACGATCGATTGTTGTTCGCGTACGAGGGGCTGCGAGCGATTACGGGCTTGCTCGGTGAGGCGAGCCAGGCTGTTAAAGAGGCGGCCAATGAACAGGATGCGTCGAAGGCGGTAGGCGGCCAAACCGAGTAGGTTCAGGCAAGATAAGCGAGGCTTCCGATGCGCTTTCTTTGGTTCCTAATCCGGTTCGCGGCCCCTTGGGGGCTCGCGGTCTGGCTCTATCGAACGCTGGAGAGCCAGCGATCGACAGAATCTAAGCTGGCCGACGAGCGGATCCGAAATCTGGAGCTCCAGTTGGCGGCGGAAAAAGGCCGACGAGAGCAGGCCGAGCTGATCGGTGCCCAGGCTCAGCAGGCCCCTGCATCGGGAGGGCCCGCGGTACCAAACTCGATCCCAAAGCCGGTTCCGGTGTACGCGCCTGGGAATTCCTCCTCGGCGACTTCTGCTCCCGT
>CAZZMQ010000002.1:12363-13586 GCA_964655365.1 uncultured Dehalococcoidia bacterium
ATAAGCCAGCAACTGCGACGCCACGGACCGCACCGACTCCGCCAATCGCCGCTGAGGTGGTCCGGCCGGCCGCCGACGCCGAGGCAGCTGCACCACGTAACGCGGCAACCTACCTTGATGAAGGCAATGTCTACTTCGGCGTGGGCAACTACGAGCGAGCGGTCGCGCTCTACAGCCGGGCCTTGCAGGAGGACCCCAACTCAGCTGCGGCGTACTACAACCGCGCTAACGGACACGCGCGCATGAACGGCAACGTGGCTGCGCGGGCCGACTACGATCGTGCTCTGGAGTTGGCCGTTGATGACCCCGACATCTTCGTCAATCGTGGCTTGCTCTCGCTTTACGAACGCGACTTCCCTTCGGCTGAGGGCGACTTCCGCGAGGCGCTGCGTCTACGTCCCGACGACTCCGCCGCACACACGAACTTGGGCCTAGCGTTACTTTACGAGGACCGCGCGGACGATGCACTGGATGCTTTCCAGGCCGCTGTTGGAATAGAACCGGATCAGCCAGGCGCGCATTACGGCGCAGCCAGCGCAGCCGCGGCTACTGGGCGGGCGGAAGAGTCACTGGCCTCGTTGCGCGCGGCAATCGCACTGAACGACCGTTACGCCGCCGCGGCGCTGTCCGACGATCGATTTGCTTCACTTCGTGAGCGCGACGAGTTTCGCGCGCTGACTGAGGGGGCGGCACCCGAATCGCGAGACTAATCGAGGTCGATTGAGCCCGACCGGCCGCCGCTCTTATGGCGCAGACACACGTCACTGATCCGCATGCCGCGGTCGATGGCCTTAGCCATGTCGTAGATCGTGAGCGCTGCGACGCTGACCGCGGTCAGCGCTTCCATCTCCACCCCGGTTTTGCCTTCGCAACGTACACTGGCGCTCAAGCGCACCGCACCGCCAAAGTCACCCATGTCCTCGGCTTGATTCGCCACCGGGCGTTCCAGCGTCAGCTCAAGAGCGATGTGGCTGATCGCGAGTGGATGGCAGAGCGGAATGAGCTCATGGGTCCGCTTGGCCGCCATCAAACCGGCGAGTTGGGCGGTGGTTAGGACGTCGCCCTTCTTGAGCGTGTTTGCCTCGATCTGGTCGAGCGTCGAGCCTTGCATTAACACTCGGCCCTCGGCTATTGCGAGGCGTGACGTCTTGTCTTTCGCGCCCACGTCAACCATGCGCGCGCGGCCTTCCGGGTCGATATGGGATAGGGCATCGTCACTCTAT
>CAZZMQ010000002.1:13596-15483 GCA_964655365.1 uncultured Dehalococcoidia bacterium
GAGTCCATGGTGGGCGTTAACCGCCGATGTAGGACATCTCAATCTTGGGTAGTTCCGATGTGGCGTCGGAACGAAGCTCGGAGTAGCGGTCGTCGCGGGCGCTCCAGGATTGCTCTAGCAACTCGGTCAGCTCGACGTCGCTCGCGCCGGAGCGGAGGTGGGAGCGCAAGTCGCTGCCGCCGGCGGCGAAGAGGCAGGTGTAGAGCTTGCCGTCGGCAGAAAGGCGGGCACGTGTGCAGTCGCCGCAGAACGGCTGGGTGACCGATGTGATGATGCCTATTTCGCCCTCGCCGTCTACGTAGCGCCAGCGCTTGGCCACCTCTCCGGGGTAGCTGGGTGGCTCGCTTTCGAGCGGCAGATCTGAGCCGATCAGATCGATGATGGCGCGCCCGGGGACGACTTCATCCATCTTCCAGCCGTTTGTTGTGCCGACATCCATGAATTCGATGAAGCGCACGATGTGCCGTTGTCCTTTTGCTCTGAGGCTCTTGAAGTAGCGGGCCGTTTCGACCACGGTTTGGTCGTTGACGCCTCGTTGCACAACCGTGTTGATCTTAACCGGGCCGAGACCAGCATCGGCGGCGGCTTCGATCCCCTCCAGCACGAGGTCAACCGGGAAGTCGACATCGTTCATCTGCTGGAAGATTGTGTTGTTGACCGAGTCAAGGCTAACGGTGACGCGGTCCAGGCCGGCTGCAGCCAGGTCTGGCGCCAGCTCCTTGAGTCGCGAGCCATTGGTCGTGAGTGCGATATCGAGAGTGGGGGCGACTTTGCGCACCATGGCGATCAGATGGGGCAGGTCAGCGCGGAGCGTCGGCTCACCCCCGGTTAGCCGGATCTTCCGTCGACCGAGCTTGCAGCAGAGCCGCACGATCCGGGTGATCTCTTCGAAGCTGAGGATCTCCGAGCGAGGCAAGAAGTCGAAGCCCGGCCCGAAAATCTCGCGCGGCATACAGTAAGTGCAGCGGAAGTTGCAACGGTCGGTGACAGAGATACGCAGATCGCGTAGAGGACGGCCGAGCCGATCATTGAGGGTGGGCGGGTTCGTCGCTTGCCGGGGCGTCGACCAACTCGTCATTACCAGGTCCTGTCTCTTTCGTTGCCGCGCTCTGCTCGACAGCCTTGTCGAGCGCGTTGTGAAGTGCGTCAAGTGCCCAACCTAGTTCCGCCAAGGCGCGTGCTCGGTGACTGAATACGTTCTTCTCTTCGCGCGACAATTCGGCCATGCGACGGCCGTCTGGTAACTCGAAGACGGGATCGTAACCGAAGCCAAGATCCCCGCGCTCGTCCTGGGCGATTCGCCCCTCCACGGTGCCCTCGCCGAAGCGAACATTGGGGCCGTATGGATGGGTCAGAGCCACTAAGGCTCTGAATCGGGCATCCCGCCGTTGGGTTGGGACACCCTCCAGGGCGCCGAGCAATTTCTTGCGATTGGCCGCGTCCTGGTTCGTTAAGCCTACACCAGCATAACGGGCACTGTAGACGCCGGGTCGCCCTTCCAGCGCATCGACTTCAAGGCCGGAATCATCTGCCAAGGCGGGCAGTCGCGCTGCATTGGCGTAGGCGCGTGCCTTGCGGGCGGCGTTCTCTCGGTAGGTTTCACCATCCTCAACGACTTCGAGATCGGCGATCCCGGCCTGGGACGGCGTCACCAACTCCCAGCGGTCTTCACCCAGCAGCGCTTGGAATTCGCGCAGCTTTCCGGGGTTGCCGGTGGCGAGCAGCAGACGGTGCTTCATTGGACTCGCCTCAAAAAGGAGCGGGCGTCGCATTGCGACACCCGCTTTACTTCTGTCGATCGCGGGCTCAGGCTGTCGCTAGCTCCGCCTCCATCTCTGGTCTGTAGGCGCCTTGTCGCGCTGTCGCGGTCATCCGTGCACGATGCAG
>CAZZMQ010000002.1:15515-16678 GCA_964655365.1 uncultured Dehalococcoidia bacterium
TGGTTGTTGCTTCATCGTCGCTCTGACCGCCAGACAGGAAAGCCGCACCAGGCACGGCTGCTGGGAAGGCGCGTTGGAAGCAGGTGATCGTTTTCTCGGCTACCACTTCCGGGGATGCGCGGTTGGACGCCTCTTTTCCGGAGAGCACCATATTGGGCTTGAGAACCATGCCGCTGAGCGCGACACCCTGGCCGGCTAGCTCGTTGAAAACCTGGCGCAGTGTTGCTTCCGTGACTTCAAAGCAGCGATCGATGTCGTGATTGCCGTCAATTAAGACTTCTGGTTCCACGATCGGAACGAGACCTGCCTCTTGCGACAGAGCGGCAAATCGGGCAAGGGCATGGGCATTGACGTCTATGCAGTTACTGGTAGGGATGCCGGCACCAATCGTGATCACGGCGCGCCACTTCGTGAACTGCGCACCCAGATCGACGTATTCCGCAAGGCGCTCGCGTAGGCCGTCGAGGCCTTCCGTCACTTTCTCGTGTGGCGAACCGGACAGGTCTTTGGCGCCGGTGTCTACCTTGATACCAGGGATGATGCCCTGGGCTTGCAGCGCCTCCACCATGCGACGTCCGTCGTTTGTGTTCTGGCGCAGCGTCTCATCGAAGAGGATGACACCGCTGATGTAGTCGCCTAGGTTGTCGGCGGTGCAGATCAACGAGCGCCAGGCGATGCGGTTCTCTTCGGTCGACTCGGCGCCAATGCTCTCAAGTCGACGTTGGATCGTGCCCGAACTCTCGTCCGCGGCGAGGATCCCCTTGCCGGGCTGGACCATCGCCTGGGCGATGGTTTCCAGTTGTTCAAGATTCATGTTGTTGTCCTATCACTTGGCATCCCCGTGATATTTCGCTGGCAGTTAGAGAGGGGTCGATCGTACTCTCTCAGTCACCTGGCGGAACCCGTTCATAAACGCAATCCACGACATCTCCTTCGCGCGAATCAGCAACGAAGCTAGGCAGATGAGGCGGCAATCGCCTTTTCCACTGCGGCCACGGCGTTCGTATTTCCGATCACCAGCGGCGTGCGCTGGTGCAATGCTTCGGGCTGGAGATCAAGGATGCGTTGTGTGCCCGAGCTGCCGGCTCCACCGGCTTGCTCTGCGACGAAGGAGAGTGGATTGGCTTCGTAGGAAAGTCGCAGCTTGCCGCTAGGACTCTTTT
>CAZZMQ010000002.1:16688-44487 GCA_964655365.1 uncultured Dehalococcoidia bacterium
AGAGAAAAACGCCGCCTTTGAGTAGATCGCGGTGGAAGTCGGCCACGAGAGAGCCGACGTAGCGTAGCCCACAATGCTCGCGCAGTTCGGAGACCGCTCGGGAGATGCCCTTCTCCCACTTGTGGGCATTGCCCTCGTTCACACTGTAATAGGGGCAGGCCTCGGGGATGCGTAGGTTTTCATGAGTGAGGATGAACTCGCGCGACTCGGGGTTCAGTGTGAAGCCGTGCACTTGTTCGCGGATGGCGACGACTAGCACCGTGCTTGAACCATAGATGACATAGGCAGCTGCAATCTGCTCGCGGCCCGGACGGAGCAACGTCTGCTCAGTTACGGGGGAGTCGTCCGTGCGTCGGTAGATGCCGAAGATCGAGCCGATCGTGACAGCGACATCGATGTTGGATGATCCGTCAACGGGGTCGAAGACAGCCAGGAAGGGGCGCGAGGGATCGTCCGAGATGTGGACCATCTCCTCCAACTCCTCGCAGGCGAGGGCGGCCACGACGCCGCTGTCGCGCAACACGTCGACGAATGTTTCGGTGCCCAAGCTGTCGAGCCGGGCTACGATTTCACCCTGCACGTTGATCTCGTCCGTGTATCCAAGGACGCCGGCCAGGGTAGCCTGACGGGTCTCTTCCTCAACGGTCAGCGCTCCCTTGGCTATGGCGTCGATCACGTCGGCTAGCCCGTCGTAGTCAGCTTTCCCGCGTAATTTATCTTCCAATAGGGCTGTGAGTGTTAGGGGGCGTTTCGTCATGGCTATAGCTCCTTCCCGAGGGCATTGGGTCGCGATCGCATAGGGCTAAATTCCCGACGATCCCAACGTCATAGGTCTGCGGAGACTCCTACCATGCGCACGCCAGATCAAGACCTGCGAGCGGGGTGGGGAAAACCAGCACGACATACTCCACAAGTTGGCGAGCGGCTGGGCCGGAGGCCCCGTACCATGTGGACTTGGGGAACGCCCCAAATTCGGCGGAGCAGCGTAAGAGAGACCGCCTCATGGCGGAACGACCGGCAATGATCGTGGACTACACCACGGCGATTGAGTATCTGTTCAGCTTTGCTGACTTTGAACGTACGTCGAAGTCGCGCCGCGAGGCGGAGCAGTTCGCGCTGACGCGGATCACGTCGCTGTTGCGACGGCTAGACAGGCCGCAGGACGGCCGTATCACGGTGCACGTGGCGGGCTCCAAGGGCAAAGGCTCGAGTGCTGCGCTGATCGAGTCAATCTGCCGCGCGGCAGGGCTGCGCACGGGGCTCTTCACCAGCCCCGATCTACACAGCAAATCCGAGCGTATCCGGATTGACGGTGAGCCGCTTTCCGAGGCCGCCTTCACCGACCTGGTCGAACGCCTTCGTCCAGTCATCGACCAGGAGTTGACCGAGGACTCTGGTCGGATCAGCACCTTCGAAATTCTAACGGCGATGGGGTTTTTAGCGTTCCGCGACGCGGACGTCGAGATCCAGATTGTGGAAGTTGGTCTCGGCGGGCGACTGGACACGACGAACGTCTTCGGGGAGAAGTCCGTTGGTGTGGTGACGGCGCTGTCGCGCGAGCACACCGACGTGCGGGGGGACTCGATGGAGAAGATAGCTGCAGAGAAGGCCGGCATTCTTACGGCCGGTACCTTGGTGGCCGTGATGGGCGCTCAGCGCTCTGAGCCGGCTGCTAAGGTCGTGCGCGAGCACGCTGCTGACGTTCCCGTGCCACTCATTGACGTGGCCCGTGCCTATCGCTGGCAGCCAGCGGGAACGGATTTGCTGCAACGTGAAGGTGCCCCTGATTCTTTGGGACAATGGTTCCGGCTCCATCGGATTGACGTCGCGGGCAACTCCATAGACGCCGGCTTGTTTTTGACTGGGCTGCTCGGCCTGCACCAGATCGAGAACGCGGCCACCTCCATCGCGGTCTTTGATGCTCTGCGTGAGCAGTGCTTGAAGATTGATGACGCCGCGGTCCACACGGGGTTGGCGACCGTGGCATGGCCGGCACGGATGGAGATTGTGGGGCGCGAGCCTTGGTGGCTAATCGACTGTGCCCACAATGAGGAGTCCATCGAGCGCGTGATCGAATCGCTGCCGCTGTACTTCGACTATCAGCGCACGGTTTTTGTGTTGGGCGTGCTGGGTGATAAGGACTTGCAGGGCATGGCCGCCCATCTCCGGGTGGCGGCCGATGCGATCGTGGTGACACGACCTGAACATCCCCGCGCACTTGCTGTGGAGGAGACTGCGGTAGCGTTTGAGAGCTGGGACGGGGTGCTACACGTCGCTTCAGATGTGGAGTCCGCCCTGCAGGCGGCACGCGACCTCGCTGGACCGGACGATCTCGTCTGCGTGCTTGGGTCGCTCTTTACGGCCGCGGAGGCACGCGCTGCGATCGAGCGGCAAGCCGGTGGCGAACCGACATCGGCTCGGGCGGATCGCTAGGGTGACGAGTAACTCGACAGGGAAGAAGCATGGCTGACGAACGAGTGGTGATTACGGGCATGGGCGCGGTCTCGCCGCTGGGTGTTGGCGTGGATATTTTTTGGGACCAGCTCGTGCGCGGGGTAAGTGGAGTTGCGCCGATCGAGGCATTCGATCCGCACGAGTTTCCTTGCCAGATCGGCGGCGAATGCACCGCTTTTATTCCAAGTGAGTACTTCGATCGCAAGACGGAGCGGCGCATGTCCCGTTTTGCGCAGCTCGCCGTGGTTGCAGCGCGGGAGGCGGTGGTTAACGCAGAATTGGAACTAGAGAGCATCGATCTCACCCGGGCTGGGGTGGTCCTGGGGAATGGTAATGGTGGCTTTCCGGATATAGAGGAGACCTGTCGCACATTGTTCGACCGGGGCGGGATGCGTATGTCGCCCACCTTCCTACCGCGCATCCTTCCGAACATGGCGGCGGCAAACGTCGCGATGCAGTTTGGGATGGGCGGCTACAACACGACTGTCGTCACGGCATGCGCCGCTGGCACCCAGGCGATCGGTGAGGCGGCCGACATAATTCGGAATGGGCGCGCTGATCTGGTACTGACCGGCGGTACTGAGTCCGGTTTCTCGCCGCTGGGTCTGGGCGGATTCGCGGTGATGCGCGCGTTGACCAGTCGCTCCGACGATCCCCACGGAGCGAGCCGGCCGTTCGATGCTGATCGCGACGGTTTTGTGCCGTCCGAAGGCGCTGGCGTTCTAATCTTGGAGAGCGAATCCCACGCCAAGGAACGAGGCGCCACGGTGTTGGCGGAGGTGGCTGGTTTCGGCTCGAGCGCCGACGCGTTCCACCTTGTGATGCCCGACGAGACTGGTAACGGACCGGCGCGAGCCGTGCGCTGGGCTCTGGAGGACGCGGGCGTGACACCGGCTGAGGTGGATTACATCAACGCGCACGGTACCTCGACGCCGCTCAACGACGCATCCGAGACCCGGGTGCTCAAGCAGGTGATGGGCGAAGCTGCCTACCAGACGCCGATTTCCTCCACGAAGTCCATGATCGGACATGCCTTTGGTGGCGGCGGCGCCCTGGAGTCGATCGCGACCGTGCGCTCAATTCAGACCGGATGGATCCATCCCACGATTAATCAGGAGACCCCCGACCCGGACTGCGACTTGGACTATGTGCCTAACCAGGCGCGGGAGGTGGATGTTCAGGTTGCGCTGAAAAACTCATTCGGTTTCGGGGGTCAGAACGCTTGTCTTGTCTTTCGCCGTTACGAGTAGGTTCTTAGGCGGTCACCGGTGAGGGGTGGGCCGGCTGTAGCTCTTCCGGCAGCATGTCGTGCATCACCCGCTGCATCGCCATGGTGTGGCTGCAGGCGGCATGGTCGCGGTAGAAGAGGCAGTCGCAACGGAGTTCGCCTTCGATCAGTGAGACGGCATGCGAGCTATTGTCGCCGCGGACTCGACAAGTAAAGCCATTGATCCGGATGCGCTCGTGTTCAGCGGCGTAGATCCGAGCCTTTTGGACTTTACTGATCAAGCTGCTGTTCATGTGCAGGTCCTTCGCGAGAGCGTGACACCGACCTTGTGTCGAGCTTAGCCTGCGGAGGCGAGGATGGCATCTGTCTTATGCCGTCAAAGGCGTGCATACGGATGTGAGGCGAGCGTTTCGTGGTGCGCGTTTGCTCCGAGATGACTGTGGATGAGACTGAGGTCGCTGACCAGACAGGACGCGCGGGCGCGACTTTCCCGCCCGCGACTGTGTACTGAATCGATCGAATCTACTCTGGCGATCGGGGTTGGGCCCGGGACTTTGAATAGAGATGGAGACGTTCGCGTTGGACCCAACGCGGTCTGGGAGACTTGTAGGCTTGCCAGCTGAGGTGAGGGCTGTCCGTGTTTGTGTGAGTGCATCGAGTACGGCTGCTGGGCATCGCGGTGGCGGGGAACAGTCGAGCCTGATGGATCGGCGCGGAACTAGCGGCTATTGAGAAACGCTGTCGTCCCGTAGGCGCCGCGATCGCAGATCCCTGGTTGGCGCTGTCTAGACAGACCGGGGAGAAGAAAAAATACACGGTTGCCTTGGGCCGGCCCCCCGGTAGCATGCAAGCGAGTCCTGTTGCGAAAATGGAATGACAGATGACCCAGGTAAGCGCGGGCGTGGAATCGGATCTGCTGAGCCTGACGAAGCGCGTGCGCAGGCACATCGTAGAGATGACACATGCGGCGCAATCGGGCCATCCCGGTGGTTCACTCTCCAGCGTCGAGATTCTGATCGCCCTCTATTTCGGTGGCATCTTGCGGTACCGCCCCGATGATCCCGACTGGTCCGATCGCGATCGCTTCGTGATGAGTAAGGGTCACGCGACGCCAGTCATCTACGGGATCTTGGCGGAGGCGGGCTACATTGAGCCCGTCAGCTTGCTGAGTTTCCGTCGGCTCGATTCGCAACTCCAAGGCCACGTGATCCGTGGCAAGCCGCCCGGTGTGGAGATGAGTGGTGGCGCACTAGGATTGGGTCTTTCGTTCAGTAACGGCTTGGCCTTGGCGCATCGTCTCGATGGGCGGGACAGCCGCACTTACTGCCTGCTGGGTGACGGCGAGTTGAATGAGGGTCAGAACTGGGAAGCGGCAATGAGCGCCGCCCATTTCGGTCTCGACTCGATCACCGCGGTCGTTGATCGCAACGGCTACCAGAACGACGATTTGCCGGGCGACGAGGTAATGAATCTGAATTCGCTGCCCGAAAAGTGGGCGGCGTTCGGTTGGCACGTGATAGAGACGGACGGACATGATCTCGACCAACTGGTAGCGGCCTATGAGGAGGCATGTCATGTGCGCGGACAGCCGCAGGTGATTATCGCGGCCACGCAGAAGGGCAAGGGTGTTTCCTACATGGAGGGGTCGGGCGGTTGGCACGGCAAGGCGCCCAATGATGAGCAACTGGCGCAGGCGCTGGAGGAGATCGGCGCATGACGACGAAGCTAGATACGGCTCCGGCAGCGGCCACCCGTGAGGCGTACGGGCCAGCGCTGATCAAACTGGCCGACGCGGGGCACGACATCGTAGCGTTGGACGCCGATCTCTCAGCTTCGACCGGCGGGATCAAGTTGCGCGCAGAGTACCCGGATCGGTGGTACACGGTGGGGGCGGCCGAACAGAACATGATCAGCATGGCGGCTGGACTGGCCGCGGCGGGCAAGACTGTTTTTTGCGCCTCTTTCGCCGTTTTCATGCCCGGCCACTGTTTTGACCAGATCCGGATTTCTGTGGTGCAGCAGCAGCTCAACGTGAAGTTGCTAGCCAGCCACGGCGGGGTCAGCGTGGGCGAGGATGGTGCCTCGGCGCAGGCGATTGAGGATCTGGCGTTGATGATGGCGCTGCCCGGTTTGACCGTGCTCGTTCCGGCTGATGTCGTTGAGGCCGAGCAAGCGATCTGGGCTGCCGGTACAACCGAAGGACCGTTCTATATCCGCGTTGGTCGGCCAAAGCTGCCGCTGCTCTATGACGAGGCACATGAGTTTCAGATTGGCAAGGCGCACCAGCTGCGCGTAGGTACGGATGTGACTGTAATCGCCTGTGGGCTGTTGGTGGCGGCGGCTGTTGAAGCCGCCGATGCGTTGGCCGCGGATGGCCTCTCGGTTCGCGTCCTTAACATGTCCACGGTCAAGCCGCTCGACGAAGATGCCATTTTGCGAGCGGCGCACGAGACTGGCGCGATCGTGACTGCGGAAGAACACAATGTTATCGGCGGGCTCGGTTCGGCCGTTGCGCGCACACTAGCGCTGCAAGCGCCGACGCCCATAGAGATGGTGGGTGTGCAGGACCGCTTCGGCGAGTCGGGCACATGGAAGCAACTCCTGGATCGGCACGCCCTTAATGCTGCTGGAGTCAGCGATGCCGTTGGGCGAGTACTGGCCCGCAAGTAGCCTTTTGCGCTCGTTCGTGGTGTGGGCTCCAGGTCGGGATAGCCGCGGGGCGCCGTGGCCTACACGGTCAGGCTCCCAAAAACTCTCGCACAGTGCGCAGGCTGGTAGTTGTGAGGGTAGGTGTCGCCGCAGCTTGTGGCGGCGGGCCGTTCCCGTGATGGTCGAGCCAGATGGTATCCATGCCAACGGCGGCCGCACCTTCGACATCGTTGACAAAGGAGTTGCCGATATAGACGGCTTCGGAGGGTGCGACTTCCAGTATTGTCAGAGATTGTTGGAAGATGGCGGGGTCTGGCTTCTGGATGCCGACTTCGTCCGAGATGAGCGGCTTGGGGAAGAAGCGGTCCAGGCCCACCTTCGTGATCTTTAGACGCTGCTCGGAGCTCGCCCCATTTGTGATCATGCCCAGTCGTGATTGCGCCGCGACAGCCTGTACCAATTCAATGGCGTGGTCGAGCAGGGCCAGCCCCTCGATGCGTCCCTGCAGGTAGATGGCACCCATCTGCGGGGCAAGTGCCTCGGGAGCATCGACACGGGCAAAGGCACGACGCAGCCACTCCTCGCGGGTTAGCCAGGGCGGCCAGTTGCCCCGATTGTCGGCCATCGCCTCACGCACCACTCTGGAACGTGTTTCCTGCAGCAGTGTGTCGGAGACCTGATGGCCGCGTAGGCGAAGCTCCCTAGCCACGGCCGCCGTCGCCTCATCGACGCCGACTTCTTCGCTGACCAGGGTGCCATCGAGGTCGAAGACCACAGCAGCGTAGCGGGGCACTGCTATTCCTCGTGACTGTTGTCTTGGTCCGGCGAAGTGATGTCACGGATCTTGGCCAGATCATCTGCCTCGTCGAATTCTTCCGCTAGCTCGTCCTGGTAGATTTCGAAGGGCCATATCGGCCACTCCTCGAATTCGGATGGGGGATCCTCCGTGGGTCCTTCCGGATGCTCGACGTCGGCTTCATGATCCGGAATGTAGGTTTGCATGGGCCGGGCTTTGAACTCCATACCCTCTTCGTGCGTAATGATGTTGGAGAGGGCGTAGCCGATCCAGGCAAGGCAGCCGCAGTCGAGCCGGAACGAGACCGCAAAACGGCGCCGACGCAGCGCTTCTTCACGGATGAAGTCGTGGAATTCGCCGAGGTCCTCCTCGGGAAGGACGGCTTCGACCTTGCCTTCGAAGAGCAGGTCGAGCGCGTCTGGGGGATTCTCGTCGGGCGGAGCGGCGGCCCCTTCCTGCTCGTTGGCTTGGGGGTTTTCGATTGCCGTGCCCTCATCGTGATCGGACTCCATAACTCACTCCACCAATAAGCGGGAACGCATGCCCCGCGTTCTTCCGGTCTGCAGATGTGCAGTTTAGCGCGGCACCTCCGCGGCTCTTGCTTGGCCAGGGGCCCGGTCGGAATCGGCTAGGTCGTTGACCGATTCTTCGTCGGAGTAGACGCCCGTCTCGACACCTGCCCAAACGGTGACGATGAGGTCTTGGCGGAATGGATCGGCGGTGCGCACGACGCGATCGTCGAGATCGGCGATCACGTCTTGGATATCGTCTTCCTTCCAATCAGAGGGGACACAAAGCGTGCTGTACACGATCGTGGGTGTGAAATGCAGATCAGCCCGGGCGCGGCTGCCCTGCTCGTTCTCGACGATGTAGGTCTCTGAAGAGGGGGTGCGGGATTCGCGCTCATAGGTAAACATCGCGGCCTCACTGCGGTTACTTCCGGGTTGGCCTCTGCGGAGGGGGACGCGTCTCGTCACCGACCATTGTTTGCAGCGTACCTGCAAGTTACTTGGCGCGCTCAGATGGGTGAGGACCACCGCACATGCTAGGTTCGTATCAGTCCGGACGGATTTGACCGTTGCCTCGAACGATCCATTTGTACGACGTCAGTTCACGTAGGCCCATGGGGCCGCGCGCATGCATTTTGCCGGTGCTGATACCGACTTCGGCACCCAAGCCGAACTGTCCGCCGTCATTGAACTGCGTGGATGTGTTAACGAAGATGGCGGACGCGTCGACCTCGTTCAGGAAGCGCTCGGCGTTGTGGTAATCATTCGTCACAATCGCCTCGGAGTGGCCGGACCAATGATCGACGATGTGCTGAATCGCGGCGTCGAGATCGTCGACGATGTGGAGGGCGCAGCGCATGGCGAGGAACTCTGTGTCGTAGTCGTCTGGGCCGACGGCGATTGCATTGGCACCTGTCTCTTGCAGGGTGCTCAACGATGCGTCGTCGGCGCGGATTTCGACGGTTCCGCCCCAGCGTTCAGCTAGGGCTGGCAGGAACTCCGCGGCAGCATCGCGATGCAAGAGGATGACGTCCAAGGCGTTGCAAATGGAGATTCGGCGTGTTTTGGCGTTGTCGACGATGTCGACAGCCATTGCTATGTTCGCGGTGCCGTCTACGTATGTGTGGCAGATCCCGATTCCCCCCGCGACTACTGGCATAGAGGCCTCGTCGCGCACCCGCTCGATCAGTGGCTTGCCCCCGCGTGGGACGATAAGGTCGATCAGGTCATTGAGGCGCAGTAACTCAGCTACCAAAGTGCGATCGGGATTGCGGATGAGCTGGACGGCTTCTCCGGGCAGGCCATTCGCGGTTAGCGCGTCGGTCACGATAGCGGCAAGTAGCGTGTTGCTGTTCACGGCTTCGCGGCCGCCGCGTAGGACGCAGGCGTTGCCGCTCTTGAGGCAGAGCGCGGCGATGTCGATCGTGACGTTGGGCCGACTTTCGTAGATGGAGGCGATCAGGCCCAGCGGCACGCGGACCCGGCCCACGCGCAACCCACTGGGCTGCAGCGATTCATTCATTACTTCGCCGATCGGGTCCGGTAGCGCTATCACGTCGCTGAGCGATTCGGCTAAGGCCGTGATGCGCTCTGGCGTCAGTTCGAGTCGATCGAGGAAGGATTCGGAGCGGCCAGCCTCGCGGGCTGTGACCAGGTCCTTCCCGTTGGCTTCGACGATCGTGGTGTTGCGCTCCTGCAGGAGCTCGGCGACTTGCGCCAAGACCGCATTCTTCCGATCGCTGCCCGCGATGGCTAGGGCGGGAGCAGCGGCGCGCGCAGAGCTAACTTGGATACGCAAGGCGGACCGCACCTCAGGGTCGACGGGTTCACCGCGGGTGGCTGTAGTCGTCATGGCAACTCCGGTGGGGGATCTACACCCCGAAAGTCGTACTCGTCGCTGGCGATGCCGAGGCGGGCGTGTTCACCCTGGAAGACGGCGACCTCGCTGCTGCTCCTGGCACTGGCGGGCTTGAGCAGGTACCCGCCGCGAAATGTGTGTTGTGGATCGCTGAAAGAGGTGATGCGGCCCGACCAGACGACATCACGCTGGTCGCCTACGACAGTTGTCTCGATCTCCAGGTAGACGTAGCAGTCGCTCATGCGCCGTCCGTCGAGCGACTGTAGTTCGGCCGCGAAGTCCTTTCGTTTGCGGATCGAGGCCATTGACTACTTCCTATGCTGGAAAAGTTTAGCGAGACGCCGGTTTCCAATTCAGTGACTTGGAATGTATCGTGCGGCGTCGGTCAGAGCACAGCCATGTTGTTGCGATGGATCACTTCGGCGCCCAGCTCATAGCCGAGGATTGCAGCGATGTGGTCAGAGCGCTCCCCTTGGATGCGCGCGATCTCATCTGAGTCGTAGTGGCTGATCCCGACGGCGACGCGTGTGCCCTCGGGATCTTGCACTTCAACGATGTCGCCGCGCCGGAAGTTGCCATCTGCACGCAAGATTCCAGCCGGTAGAAGGCTGCGGCCCTTGTCGCGCAGGGCACGGACGGCGCCTGCGTCCACGACGAGCGCTCCGGCAGAGGCGAGGCCAGAGATAAGCCATCGCTTGCGGCTTTCTTGCCGCGAACCGCGCGCTGGGAAGCGTGTGCCGACGGCCTCATCACGGGCGATACGAAGTAGTGCGTTGGGTTCCCGGCCGTGCGCCACGACGACATCGCATCCGCCGCGTGTGGCGAGTTCGGCTGCCTCCAACTTCGCGCGCATACCGCCACGGCCGGAGTCCGCGCTGTCGGCGCTGGTTCGAGCGGCGGAACCTGTAAAGGCGAGCGCCGACCCAATGTCGGTCACTTCCGCCAGCGGTTCGGCAGCGGGTGCGTGGCGTGGGTCGACTTCGTAGAGACCGTGCACATCGCTGAGCAGAATTAGTAGGTCAGCGTCGATCAGATTGGCGACCAGGGCTGAAAGCCCATCATTCTCGCCAAAGGCACCGCCGCGCAACTCCTCATCCGCGACCACATCGTTTTCATTGATGACCGGAACCACCTTGGGCAGCGCGAGCAGCCCGTCGAGAGTGTTGCGGGCGTTGAGATACCCACCCCGATCGGTCAGATCGGCGCGTGTCAGCAGTGCCTGGGCAGCAATCAAGCCGTGCTCGCGCAGGAGCGTGTCGTAGCGTTCTACGAGCCGACTTTGGCCGATCGCGGCGAGTACCTGTCGATGCAGGGCGTCGCCAGTAGAATCGCTGTTAGGGGCAATCTCGTCCCGCCCTGCCGCGACAGCACCGCTAGTTATGATTGCAACCTGTGCTCCGGCGGAACTGAGCGCGGCGACTTGGCGCACCAGGTCCCTCATCACTTCGGCGCTGAGTTGCGTCTTGCCGTCGGTCAGCAACTTGGTGCCGAACTTGGCGACGATGCGCTTACCTTCGATTTGGCCGTTGAATTGCTGTTTCTCACTCACCGGGCAGGAGTCCGTTCGCTGATCCCTTGTTCGCAAGGGAACTAGTCGACTCCGACTGTACGCTAGTCCGTCACGCCGGCGACACCGGCCAAAGTCAAACCGAGCGAGTGGATTATCCCTCACGTAGTGAAGCATCTCCCCGCGCCATACCATGGGGCCATGCGGATTGACCCACACTACCTGCGCCACTGGTGGGCGGTGCATCTGCGCTGGTGGCGCGACGATGCCCTCTTGCTGATGCGCCGGACTCTACGCGAGTTCCGCGACGATTACTGCACGCAACTCGCGGCTGGCATTTCCTACTACGTACTCTTCTCGATTTTCCCGGTGACGATCCTGGCGATCTCGATCAGTGGGTTGGTCTTGACCGACGACAGCATCCGTGACGACGTGGTGCAGGAGCTCTTTGTGTTGCTTCCGCTCTCGCCGGACGAGGGGCGAGAGGATCTGGAGCACGCTGTCGACAGCGTGGCGACGGGCCTCTCCGCGATCGGGCTGGTTTCCATCCTGGGTTTAGTTTGGGTGGCTTCGGGTATGATGGGTGCGATTCGTCACGCCCTCGATGAGGCCTGGGACTTGCACTACAGGCGGCCGTATTTGCGTGCGAAGCTGGTCGACCTGCTGATGGTCACCGCCATAGGGCTGTTGGTGGGGGCGTCTGTCGCGACAACCGTCTTCTTGCAGGTGGCGCGTCGGGTCTCGGATGATGTTTCGGACTTCTTGGGGCCGTTGGGTGTTGGAGCGGACGCCAGTATCGAGATCGTTGCAGTGCTAGTGCCGCTGACCGTCTCGTTCGCGGCTTTCAGCTTTATCTATAAGGTCATGCCCAGCGTGCGCACGCGCTGGGGGGAGGTTTGGCCGGGGGCGTTGCTGGCGTCGCTGTTGTTCGAGGTAGTCAAGAATGGTTTCGCGTTCTACCTGCGCTACTTTGGGAACTACGATGCGGTTTACGGTTCCTTGGGTGCGGTGGTCGCGTTTCTCTTCTTCGTCTACGTAAGTGCCAACATCTTGTTACTTGGAGCGGAGATGGCGGCGGAGTGGCCGCGGGTGATGCACGGCCACTACGATGAGTATCTGGCACGTGGGAGTGATGGCAGATCGAGGTCATGGTGGCGGCGATTACTGGCGGTCCTGTTGGGGTTGGTACGGACGGATGACAAAGCCCCTGACGCAGTGGCGGATCGCCGGCCTGGGTCGGCCCGGCGCGAACGACGCATGGATGAAGTTCGGCGTCGGGTGCGCGACACAGGCGCGACTACCGAAGCACCGGGCCTAGATTCAGCCGGTGGGCCGAGCCGGCCGTCGGAACCTGGCTCGTGAAATAGTTTTCAAGGAATGCTACGGCCGCGCAGATCGTTTCGGCTGTGTAGGTAGTGTCACTGAATCTTGCTCTGTTCTGTGTGACGACGAGCTTATCCTTGCGGCGGATCAACGCGATTATGTGGCCGCGGGTCGATGCCGGCGGCCAATGGTTGCCGACCAGATTGGTGGCGCTCCGTGAGCGAGGGACGTAGTGGGTGGGGGTACATGAGATCTGGGCAGTCGGGGTGCGTGCGGTCTATGGGTGGTCGATCCCTGGTTCCACGCCTCGACCGCTCCAAGCAGGTGGGTCGCCTTGCAGGGCTGTGAGCAGACGGACTTGCTGCCCTGTGCAAAGTCGTAACGTTTGAGACCCAGTTTGCAGCAACGCGATTGCAAGAAGCGGTCCTTGTATCTGAAGAGGTCGATTTCGTTCGTGGCATAGTCGAATACTTCAGGTCAGAGGCCGGAGACGGTCTACCAGTTTCTTGGTGTGCCGGTTTCGGTGACGGGATCGCGCTCATCGAAAAGGCGTTCGTATATGGTCATGTTTTTAGGATGTGGTTTCTGACGTAAGGGTCTCGCTCACTCGGGCCATGCTGATTTCCAGTGTGCGGGTTTTCAGGGTTTGTGGCGCATCGTTCAGTCGGCGATTTTGCGCACTCCGACGGCGATCATCATGCCTTCGATCTGTTTATCCGCGTGATGGGAATCGAGCTCCGGGGGGCTTTCGTGCAGGATCGGAGCCAGTGTTTCGTCTTGGATATGGTCGGCCCAATTCTGGACGGTGTTGCGCAGAGCCACCTCCTTCGTCGCAAGCCAGAGTTCGACGCGGTCGGCTACCTCGAAGCCGGCCGCGCGTCGCATGCCCTGTACCAAGTGCACGATCTCGCGCGCCCAGCCCTCGCGTTCCAGTTCGGGCGTTGTTTCTGTGGTGACGACGACCGTGTAGCCGGCTTCTTGGGCTGTGGCCGTTCCCGCGCCTTCGGTCGTTTCAATAAGTAAGTCGCTCGCGGCGAGCGAGATGCCCGCGACTTCTATCGCTTCTCCTGACTGCGCGGCGGCAGCGATCTGCGCCGCCATCTCAGGCTCGAGCGACCGCAGCGCTTCGCGCAGCTGGCCTACTTCTTTGCCAAGTCGGGGGCCGAGTACGGGTAGGTTGGGTTTGATGACGTAGTCGACGAGATCAGTTTCCGTATCGATGAAGCGCAGCGCTTTGACATTGAGTTCCTCGAGCAGGGTTTCTGCATGTGCGTTGACGAGGGCTGCCTCCGTCGGATCGGCGACGCCGACCAGAACTTCAGGGAGGGGTCGACGGACTTTGACCCCGGCCTTGCTGCGCGCCGCGCGACCCAGTGAGGCTAGGCGCTGAACCAGCTCCATGGCCTGATTTAAATCGATATCGATCAAAGTTTTGTCTGTCTCAGGCCAGGCTGCGAGGTGAACTGAGTCTTCGTCGTTGACCGCCAGATTGTGGTGTATCTCCTCCGCGAGGTACGGGGTAAAGGGTGCGATTAACTTGGCCAGTGTGGTCAGGCACTCATGTAGCGTGTGGTAGGCCGCCGCCTGGGCGACCGCATCGTCGGATTTCCAGAAGCGGCGTCGGCTTCGGCGTATATACCAATTGCTGAGCTGGTCGACGAAGCCCGCGATCGCGCGTGCGGCCGCTGTGGGTTCGTAATCGTCTAGCTGTTGTGTCACCTCTTCGATCAGCCGGTGCAGAGCGCTGCGTACCCAGCGGTCGAGTTCGGTACGCTGCGCCGGCGGTGCGGCGGCCGGATCGAAGTGGTCTATGTTGGCGTAAGTGACGAAGAACGAATAGGTGTTCCAGAGTGTGAGTAGGAACTTGCGTTGCGCTTCCCCGACTAGGTCGCTGCTGAAGCGTCGCGGGTTACCCGGAGGCGAGGCGCTGATCATGTACCAGCGAGTAGCATCCGTGCCATGCTCGTCCAGCACCGACCAGGGGTCGACCACGTTGCCCTTCGACTTGCTCATCTTTTCGCCGGTCTCGTCCAGGATGTGTCCCAGAGAGATCACGTTGCGGTATGAGACCGGTTCCGAGATTTGATCGGCTGCGTGCAGCAGGGTCGCTTCGGCGTGGAGTGAGTAGAACCAGCCGCGTGTTTGGTCGACGGCCTCGCAGATGAAGTCGGCAGGGAAGCGGTCCGTGAAAAGCTCCTCATTCTCGAATGGATAGTGCCATTGTGCGTATGGCATCGCGCCGCTGTCGAACCAGGCATCGGCTACTTCGGGGATGCGGCGCATTGTACCGCCGCAATTACCGCAGTTGAGTTCGACCTCGTCGACAAATGGGCGGTGCGGGTCGTCGAGCCCGGCTGGCATATTGGTGGCGCGCTTACTTAACTCGTCGTAGGAGCCCACCGCGTCGACGGCATCGCATGACTGGCAGCGCCAGAAGGGCAAAGGTGTTCCCCAGTAGCGCTCGCGGCTGACGGCCCAGTCGATGTTGTTGGCGATCCAGTCCCCGTAGCGTCCCTGCTGGATGTGCTGTGGGTACCACGACATCTGGTCTTTGTTGGAACGCTGCAGCGACGCCGCGACCCGCGTCGTCGCAATGTACCAGGAAGGCTTGGCGTAGTAGAGGAGCGGCGTGTCACAGCGCCAGCAGAAAGGGTAGGTGTGGCGAATCGTTTCCCGTTTGAGCAGCACGCCACGTGACTCGAGGTCCGCGATGATCTTAGTGTCTGCGTCCTTAACGAACTCTCCTTGCCAGGGAGAGCCTTCGCCGCTGATCCGGCCTTTGAGATCGACGGGTTGGATGAAGAGCAGCCCCTCGTCGCGGCCGAGGCTGTAGTCATCGATCCCGAAGGCTGGCGCGATATGTACGATGCCCGTGCCATCCTCCATCGAGACGAAGTCGGCTGGGACGACCCGACGTGCGGGCGGCTCGCTGGTGTCTTCCCACTCCACCAGGCGCGGGCCCTCGAACGTGAAGATTGGTACGCGCCATGCACGGGGATCGTAAAGCCCCTCGTAGGTGAGGCCGACCAAGTCCTTGCCGGAGACGGAAAAGTCGATTGGAAGGTTTGTTTCGTGTTCGCTGTCGACAGAGAAAATCGTTTCGACCCGGGCGCTGGCGAGGATCAACCGGTCGTTACCGCGGCGGACGACAGCGTAGGTTTCGTCCGGGGAAACGGCGAGGGCGGAGTTGCCGGGTAACGTCCATGGCGTTGTGGTCCAGGCGACAAGGTAGGTAGCGCCCTCAAAGTCGGCTAGCGAATCCGGCAGGGAGTCGCTCTGAACCTTGAACAGGATCGAAATGCTGGGGTCGGCGATGTTGTCCTGGTAGCCGAGCGAGAGTTCGTGACTGCTGAGGGACGTCTCACAGCGAGGGCAATGGGGTGTGGTGCGTCGTGTCTCGTAGATGAGATCCGCGTCCCATAATGATTTTAGGATCCACCAGCAACTTTCGACATAGTTGCGGCTATAGGTGCGATAGGCCTCGTCCATATCGATCCAGAAGCCGATGCGATCGGTCATTTCCTCCCATTGCTCGACGTAGCGCATGACGGATTCGCGGCATCTGGCGTTAAACTCAGCAATACCATAGGCCTCGATCTCTTGTTTGGAGGAGAGACCTAACTCCCGTTCGACTTCCAACTCCACAGGCAGGCCGTGCGTGTCCCAGCCACCTTTGCGGGGCACTCGGTAGCCGCGCATGGTCTTGTAGCGTGGGAAGATGTCCTTGAAGACACGAGCCAGGATGTGGTGAACGCCGGGGCTGCCGTTGGCTGTGGGCGGACCCTCGAAGAATGAGAAGATGTTGTCCGGTGGGCGCTCGGCGACGGAGCGCCGGAAGATCTCTTCCTTTTCCCAGAATTCGCGCACGCGCGATTCAATCTCGCGGAAGGGCAGCTGGCTACCGACCGGCTGGAAGGAAGGATTGATGGTCGTCATCGTAGCCCCACAAAGCTGCTGCCGCGGATTTAACTACAAAGCCCGTCCCTGAATTCAGGGACGGGCTCGTTCAAGGAGTCCGCGGTACCACCCTGTTTCCCTCCCGTAGGAGGGCGCTCATCGAGCGGAAAATACCGCTCGGCCCCGAGATAACGGAGGGCTGCCGTCTTGCTTATTGACACCGGCTCGCGGTCGAGCTGGCGGGTTCAGCGCGAGGCTTAGGAGGGATGTCCGACGGGTCTGCTGCGCGTCCGCTTGCACCATCCGGACTCGCTGGGGCGCCTCCGCATCTCATGATGCGAGAGTGTTCCGTCGACTCAGCTCCTTCATCGCCATGGACTGATCGTAGGAAGTGGCGGTTTCCTTCGCAATCCCCCAGATTGCGCTGTGGCTATCTTGAGATTGAGTCAAGACAACCACCGCTCAAAGCGGGCTACGGCGCGCGGCGCTGGATCTCGATGGAGGCGATCGAGGCGATGCGATGCCGCACGTCGTCGCTGATGATTTCCTGCCACTCGGCGACGCGCTCCTCCACGAAAGAGCGGGCCGCGTTCGCGCAGCCAACATCGTCCGAGGCGAAGGCTTCGTCGACCAAGCCCGCAGCTGCACGCTCAGGCTGGGCCATCAGCCCGGCATTGAGATCTCCATCGGTCAGGGTTGCGCTGAGTGGATAGCCGAGCAGGCGGGCGATTTGGCGTTGGATTTGGTCCATGCCACCGGCACCGTCGCCGGATAGTTCGCGCTAGTTTAGCGAACGAGGAACTGGTTGTCGGGGGGGGGCCTGCGCGGCAAGTTCCTCTGGGGTGGCGTCTGGATTGGGACCGATCTCGCCCGAGCGCAGCCCTTTCACCACTATCTCATTCTGACAGGGTCGGACGCCCCAGCGCTCCTTGATCAGGTCAACCTCGTAGGCATTAGTCAGCAGTCGCTTGACTGTGGAACAAAAGACGGGGCGATCCCCGCGCGGCATAAATGGCACCTCAATCATGTCGCCGCAGAGGGCGCAAGCGGCTGGGTGCATTTGCCGAGGGGTGCGACCGCCGAAGGAGGCGGATCCGCCGTAGCGTGTGTAGCCGGAGTCGTTCTCTAGTGTGCTGCGTGTGTTTTTGCGCGCGGCCCGGCAGTCGGGGCAGCGCACCGGATCGTTTTGCAGTCCCTTACTTGCGTAGAATTCCTGCTCGCCTGCCGTGAAGACGAAGTCGTTGCTGCAGTCGCGGCACGTCAAGGATCGGTCTTGCATCGCCATCGTGGGTTCCTCTCTCCTCATGTTTGGTGCGCCCGGTTGTCGCGATCTCGCAAAAGCGCACCAGAGGCTATGGTCCGACGGCCGACCGGAAAATAAAAACCCGCCAATTGGTGGGAGGGAGAGCCCGGCCGGTTTTGTCGACACTGTAACAAGTTTTTCCGTAGCAGAGCTCCGCGGCGAATGGCGGGCGCGACATTCAATGCAGCTTTACCCCGTCAGGGTGGGTGCGGCGCATCAGTCCCTGGACCCGCGCGGCGATGATGTGTGCCTCTTCCAGCCGTAACAGTAATGCCGCCAGGTAGTAGACCACCACGCCCACCGTGACACCTGCCAGCAGGGAGAAGAATGAGCGCGGGCCGAAGTTCCCAGTATCGTTTAGTGCCAATAGCAACAAACCTACTGTCTGTCCCATCAGAGCCGTTGCGATCACGATTCGGTATACCGTGGAGGCGACGGGGCGGGTCCAGAGCCCCCCTTCCAGTCGTCCGTGGAGAACGATGAAGAGGCCGAGCGACTCGATAATTGATGCGATCGAGAGTGCGAGAGCTAGCCCTTCGATGGCGAGTGCGTCGACCAAGGCTGCGGCGAGCACAAGATTGATCAGCATGGCGGCGACGGCGAAGCCGACAGGGGTACGGGTGTCACCTAGTGCGTAGAAGCCCCGTGAGAGGATCTCGATAGCGGCGTGTGCCGGCAGACCAATGGCATAGAAGATCAAGGCGCTGGAAACTATGCCGGTCGCTTCGGCGTCGAAGGCGCCACGTTCGAAGAGGGCGCGTACTAATGGTTCGTGCAGCAGGGTCATACCCACTGCGGCGGGGATGGTCAGGAAGAGGGTGAATCGTAGCGCCCGGCCAACCATTTCTTGTACCTCACTCAGTCCACCCTCAGCGGCTCGTTCGGCGAGCGGTGGGAACATCGCCATCGCAAGCGACATACCAAACAGGCCGACTGGAAAGAGCAGGATGGTCATTGCGAAGTTGAGCGCGGAGATCGAGGAGTCGCCTACGAACGATGCAAAGAAGGTCAGCACGATCAGGTTGATCTGGAGCGCGGCGAGGCCGATCATGCGTGGCCCCATGAGTTTGAGGACCTCGCGTGCGCCGGGGTGGCGCAGGCTGATCGAAGGTATCAAATGTGCCCGAGCCGTGATCAAGGCGGGTATCTGAATCACCACGTGCAGTCCGCTGCCCACTATCACGCCAATTGCGAGTCCCTCTACACCGAGTTCGCCGGACAAGATCAGAGCCGCCAGGATGATGGAGAGGTTGTAGAGCATGGGCGCCAAGGCTGGCAGTAAGAAGTGCCGCCGCGCATTGAGGATGCCAGTGATCATGCCGGAGACGGCGAAGAGGATGGGTGAGACGAGCATGACGCGGGTGAGGAAGATGGCATCGTCGCGCAACGTGTCCTGCATGCCACTGTCGTCACCCAGGCCCGGGGCGAGGGCGGGGACGATCCAGTCGGCGAAGATGAAAACGACGGTGGCTAGGGCGATCGTACCGAGGAGGACCCAGTTCAGCACGATGCTGGCCAGGCGCCAGGCTTCGCCCTCGCCACGGCGCATGATGTAGCGCGCGTATACGGGAATGAACGCACTGGCTAGGGTGGCACCGGCCAGGACCTGGAAGACGAGGTCGGGCAGGCGCATCGCGACGAACCAAGCGTCGAGCTCGGCCGAGGCGCCGAATTCGTTCGCGATCACGACCGTGCGCAGCGCCCCCAGCAGACGACTGCCTAGGAAACCGAAGCCCACCAGAACCGCGGCGCCAGCGACGGTCCGCGAGGAACCCGTCAGCATCGTCACCAGTAGTCCCTTCCGGGCCGACCGGAGGAGCAGGCGGCGGTGTCCGGGATCGCCAAGAAGCGCAGGCACCAGCGCTGCGTACGCGACATGGACACTCCAACGCCCTCTGATACGATATCTCCGGATCCGGGAAGAGGAAGCTCAGTGCCAAATAAGGCTCAAGCCGAGAAGTACTTGCGGTCCTCACGGCGCCGCCAATTGCGAAACAAGCCGATTCGTACGCGCGCGCGGACCACGATGCGGGCCGCGTTGGAAGCGCTGGACGCTGCCGCCGGTAGCGGCGAGTGGGAAGCGGCCGATGCTGCTATTGGCAGCGCTGTACGGGCGTTGGATCAGGCAGCTTCCGGAGGCGTGATTCATGCCAATAACGCGGCGCGGCGCAAATCGCGCCTTCTCCGCCGCTACCACAGACTGCGTAACCCCGATTTGTCGAAACGGCCGCGAATGAGGCCGCCAGAGCCGGCGAAGGAGTCTGCGACCGCGTAAGGTTATGCTGTTGCCGAAGACCCAATGGTCTCTTTGAACGACGCGCGGTGAATGCCGCGCGTTTCGCATATGCGAGGCTTGTGCGGCGATACACTTGTCTTTCGGCAGGCAGGATTTTTAGGGGGACAAGGTGCGGATCGCAATCGCGTCGGATCACGCGGGATTCCACTATAAAGAGGCGCTTAAGACGTCCCTCGAGGTGGAAGGGCACGAGGTCTGCGACTTCGGAACGGATTCTGAGGAATCTGTTGACTATCCGCTCCTAATCCGGCCGGCGGCGGAGGCGGTAGCGAATGGTGAGTGCGAGCGCGGTATTGTGCTGGGCGGATCTGGTAACGGCGAAGCGATGGTTGCGAATCGCATCCCGGGTGTGCGCTGCGCGCTGTGCTGGAACGCCGAGTCGGCCGAGCTAGCCCGTCGTCACAACAACGCCAATCTGATCTCCATCGGTGAGCGACTAGTCTCATTCGAGATGGCACGCGAGATTGTGCGAACCTGGCTTGACGCCCCATTCGACGGCGACCGCCACGAGCGCCGCATCCAGCAGATCGACGCGCACTGATCCGCCCGGGGAGAGCGGAATGAGTGCGAGGCGATACGATGCCTACATGCGCTTCCCAGTTGGTCACGGGCCTATTGTGAAGACTTTGCCACGGAGTCGTCAGCCGGGGATTGGGGCGCCAGCGTGACGTCCTACCGAAAAGAGGCAATGGGAATCGGCGCTGAGTTGCGCGATGGCCGGATGGCGCGTGGTGTCACAATCGACGATGCACAGCGCGCGACGAGAATCGCACGTCGCTACCTCCAGGCTCTGGAAGACGAGGATTTCGAGGCATTGCCGGCGCCGGTCTTCTCGCGCGGATTCCTGCGCTCCTATGCGCAGTACTTGGGTCTGGATCCTACGGAGCTACTCTCGCGTTTCCCGGGCAACCCACGCCCCAGCGGCGATCTGCCGGACGTCTCCCGCTTCGACGACGCCCCCGGGCGCCGCATCTTACCGGCGGAGCACGGCGGCTTCGGCTCTCCCACCGAAGAGCGGCTGAGCGCGATCCCCCAGATTGATACGACGAGTCCCAGTGTGCGACTGGGTCCCTGGCTGGTGGCGGGTTTTGTGGTGCTGGCCGTGTTGGCCGGGGTCGTGGCCGTGGTGACACTCGGCGATGATGAGGCGCACTCGGGCGGCTCCACTGGGCTCAGTCCCGGCGTCGAAGGATTGGCTGACCAGGAGGCCCAAGATATAGGCTTGGCGGCGGAGCCGGTGATTCGCCTCGAAACCATGCCGGAACTGACCGACCGCACCGTATCGGACGCTATCGTTGTTCTGCGGCGCTCCGGATTGCCATTCGTAATCATGGAACTGTTTGATCCCAACACACCGACGGGAGCAGTGATCGATCAGACGCCTATTCCTGGGACCGCCCTGGACAGCGGGACCGCGATCACACTCGTTGTGAGCCGGGGTCCGCAGCTAACGCCGGTCGTGGAGGCAGACTACGAGGGCATAGAGGCGGAGGCCGAAGCCGACTCCACCGGCGCACAATGAAGTATCACCTCGTGACGTTAGGCTGTCCTAAGAACGCGACAGACTCTGCGCAACTCGCACGTGCGCTTCGTGTGGCGGGCCATGCTCCTGTTGAAAACCCGCGGACCGCCGACTTATTGATCGTAAATTCGTGTGGCTTCATCGATGCTGCCAAGGCCGAGTCGGAGCAGACGGCTCGCCAACTTGGCCTCGAGAAACGTTCGGAGCAGCGCCTGATTGTTGTGGGCTGCTGGTCGCAGATCGAGCCGGATCGAGCTACCGCGCTCTCCGGAGTCGACCGCGTCTTCGGTATTGAGGCATATGACCAGATCGTGGGCTGGCTCGGTCCCAGTGAGGCAATCGACATTCCTGAGACGACGACTGCACAAGTTCAGAGCGTGGCGGGCGGCGGGGCCAGCGCGTACCTTAAGATTTCGGATGGCTGTGCTCGTCCTTGTACTTTCTGCAACATTCCCGGTATCAAGGGACGCAGTTTCCGGTCGACGCCTGAGGATCTGCTCGTCGACGAAGCCAAGCGATTGGCCGAGGTCGGTGCGAAGGAGTTGGTGCTTGTTGCGCAGGACTCCACAGCGTACGGCGAAGAACTTGGGCATCAGGAGGGGACCGCTCGATTGTTGGAACGGCTGGCGACCGAGGTCCCCGCTGTGCCTTGGCTGCGCTTGATGTATGCCTACCCTGGCTTCGTCAGCGATGCGTTGGTGGAGACGATGGCGGCCATCCCCCAGGTCTGTCACTACCTAGATATTCCTCTTCAGCATGGTAGCCAAACGGTGCTGCAGCGCATGAAGCGGCCGCATAACGTCTCGATGGTGGAAGACACGTTGGACCGCTTGCGGACGGCGATGCCGGACATCGCCATCCGCACGACGTTCCTAGTCGGTTTCCCGGGCGAGACGAAGGCGGAGTTCGAGCAGTTGTTGGACTTCGTTCGCGCCGCCCGCTTCGATCGTGCGGGAGCGTTCGTCTTTTCACCGCAAGATGGAACGCCGGCGGCAGCTATGTCGGGACAGGTGATAGACAAGACTAAGCAGCGCCGCCAGCGACGTCTAATGTCGGTGCAACAGAAGATCGCGACCGAGATCAACGAGTCGCAAGTTGGGCGCGAGTTCGAGTTGCTCGTCGAGTCGACCGAAGGCCAGGTGACGGAGGACGGCGAGCCGATCTTCGTCGGTCGCTCGTACCGAGACGCGCCAGAGGTCGATGGCCTGGTTTTCTGCTACGGCGTCGCTCGCCCTGGCTCGATGCTGCGTGCACGCATTGTCGGCAGCTTGGGGCACGACTTGCTGGCAGAGCCGATTGGCCCGGAGATCATTTCGATTACTGCGCGCTGACCGGGGTCGCTGGTGCCGGTGTGGATGGAACTCAGATCGGCCTCAGAGGTGAATAATCTCGGTCTCGACGTCGCTGATTTCGGCATCGAGGGCGAAGGCTTCAATGAAGCGCAGGACCTTCATCAGTTGTGCGTGGGCATGAGGCTCCGCGTTGCTGAGGCAGGCGATCCCAATCGTGGCCGTGCCAACTAGGTCGAGACTATCGACTTCGGCCACGGTGACATTGAAGCGATTCGAGACGCGGTCGCACAGGTGACGGATTATGCCCCGCTTGTTCTTCAGTGTTGCAGATTCGAACAGAGTTAGTGTGAGGCGCAGTGTGCCGACAACCATGCTCGCAGCATGGCAGATCAAGCCCACCTTCTGGCGTCGCTGTGTAGCGTGGTCTTAGTCCCCGCTGCCGCCAGCCGCCGCGAGCGGGTGTTGCGCGTCGTCGCCGGCATCTGTCTCGGAGATTTGCAGCTTGCGCTGTTCGGCTGGCTGCTTACGGAGCAGAGGGAGGGGCGGCAGTTCGGACAGAGTGCGTAGACTAAAGTGGTCAAGGAAGCGGTCGGTCACGGCCCAGAGGATGGGGCGGCCCGGCCCGTCGGCCAGGCCAACGGGCTCGATTAAGTCTCGGCTGCGCAGCGTCTGGAATGGTCCGTCGCAGGACACGCCGCGCACCTTCTCGACTCCGACGCGGGTGATAGGTTGGCAGTAGGCGACGATCGCTAAGGTTTCCAACGAGGCTTTGGAGAGTTTGTTTGGGCGTTCCAAGCCGAGCAGGCGTTCGATCCACGGTGCCGATTCCGGTGCACTGACGAGCCGCAGCTTGGGGCCATTGCGTTGCAGACGGATCCCGCGAGTCGCACTCTCCCGTTCTATCTGCTCAAGGGCGTCCTCCACCGCGTCCTTGGATACATTGGTTGCTTCAGCGAGTTTTTGTACGCTGGGCGGCTCTTCTGCGACAAAGAGTAGACTTTCGATCGTTGTTACAAGATTGTCGGGGCGTTTGTCGACCCCGATCGCTGCCTCGATGAGATTCAAGATGGCTGGGCGTCCGTCGTCCTGTTCGAGTTCGGCACGGCTGGCGTCGCAGCTGCCGGGATTGTCCTGGGCGAGTTCGACGGTGTGAGCGGCAGCGGCTTGCTGATCAGTCAGATGGCCTGGCGGTAAGGGCTGTGGCTTTGGGGGGAGAGATTCGTCGAAGGGCGCGGTCGCAGGTTCGGCCTGGGTGTCCATGACTCCCCTTGCACCGACCGCCACCAAGTGCCTCGCAGGACGAAGCGGTCACTACCCTAACACGCGGCCTCGTAGGGCTCCAGACGGCCTTTCGTTGTCTCGTGCGATGATATGCACTGGTAGCAGGCGGTTGCTGAAGTCCGGTCCGGTTCGATTCACGAGTTCGACGGGCACATAGCTGTCTGTCAGCCCCCCCCAGCACTCTCGCTCTCGGTTAGACTCGACGAGGATGGACTGCACGCTTCCCACGAGCGATGAACGGAAGCGAGCTGTGCTCGCCTGTCCCACCGCCTGCAGCGTGCGCACTCGCTCGCGCTTGATCTCGGGCTCGACGTCGTCTTCCAGCAGCCCTGCCGTTGTGTGGGGGCGCGATGAATAGGGGAAGACGTGCGCGGCGGCGAAGTCGATCTCGCGCACGAAATCCACGCTCGCGTTGTGCTCCGCGGCGGTTTCGGCAGGGAACCCCGCGATCAGATCCGTCGTAATGGCGGCACCTGGAACGGCGGCCCGGATGCGCTGCACGGCTCCTACGAAGGTGTCCGTGTCGTAGCGGCGGCGCATGCGGCTTAGAACGGCATCCGAGCCGCTTTGTAGGGCGACATGGAAGTGTCGGCAGAGCCGGCTATCTTCCCATTGGTGCAGGAATTCGTCGCTCACGTCTTGCGGCTGGATCGACGAGTAGCGGATGCGGGGCAGGTTGGTCTGTGTCAGCAAAGCATTAAGCAGGCTCGCGGCGTTGGTGCCGTCGTCGCGGTCGCGTCCGTAGGCACCAGGTTGGGTTCCGGTCAGCACGACCTCCAGTGTGCCGGCGGCCTCGAGCGTCAGCGCCTCGCGCACGATGTCGTCGATCGGGCGCGCTCGCTCCCGGCCTCGCACGGCCGGTACGATGCAGAACGCACAAACATCGTCGCAGCCTTCCTGGATCTTGATGAACGCGCGCGTGCGAGTGTGTGTGGGGGCAGGATGGTGTGCCGGAGGTACTGGTCCCGGTTGGTTCGACTGGGCGAATGGTTCTAGGAGCGCGAGCAGCGCGGCGGGCGCCTCATGTTTGGCAGCGTTGTTGATGATACGATCGGCGCCGGTTTGCAGGGCGATCTGATCGGCTGCCCAGTCCGCGTAGCAACCCGTGACGACGACCGGTGCGTTTGGCGCGAGACGCTTGGCCATGCGGATCAGGCGTCTGGCCTTCCGATCGGCGACGTGGGTGATCGTGCAGGTGTTAACTAAATAAGCATCGGCTCGCGCGGGGCGATCAATCACGTCAAAGCCCGCCGCTTTGAATTGCCGCCCAAACGACTGACTCTCAGCCTGGTTGAGTTTGCATCCCAGGGTCAAGGTGGCGACGACGCGGCGGCTCATGTCGGGAATGGTAGCGGGACTTCCTGCATAGAGTTGTTGCGCTAGGCTGATGACAGAGGTTAATGCTTGTCCGATCCCGCCGGGATGGATATAAAGCGAGGTTTCCAGTGGCCGAGATTGGTCTCGCGATTCTCTTCATGGGTATCCTGGTCATCCTCGCCCGGCGCCGCCGCGATGCCATGGCTGAGCAGGTGCGCCGCTTTCTCGACTGGCTCGAGAAGACTTCCTAACCGCCCCCAGACTCGCTTTGGGGATGTCGCTGTTCGTGCTATGAGATTTCCGATGGGCTGTGTCTCGCTCGCGGCGTGTCCGGCTCTCGCCAAAGATAGCACATATGTGCTATTCTGTCGCTGTTGGCTCCACCTCGTCCATCCCGGCGGTGACTCTGATCCGGTGATAAGCGAATTTCCGGAGATGGCTATGCCCCTGACTATGACCTGTTCGATTCAACTAGAGCTTGCGATTGATGCCGGTCTGCGGTCGCGATCGGCAGCGCTGGCTCCAGGCCCGGGTGGACAGTCATACGGTGCCGGGCTGCCGCAGATTGATTCCCGGAGGGGGTCGTGCGACGTGCGAAAAGGACATCGAGCGCGGTCTGTGCCTTGTAGGGTGTGCGGCGGCCCGTTAGTTCTGGGGGAGGGTGCCCGGACCTGCGTGATCTGTGGAAAGAGCTCGCGGCGCGCATCGTAGAGACGCACTTAAAGGCGAAGATTGGGCTAGCCCGGGTTCAGTGTCGTTCGTAGGATGGGTGTTGAATGCTATTCGCCGCGGTGGCGAGGGCTGAAGCTTCGGCACGCGCCGGGCTGGAGTGCCTGTGGGCGCCTTTCAGATCCTCATGGTCCTGATCATGGTGTTTGGGCTGTTCTACCTGTTCGGCGTCGTCTCCGTGCCTTGGGGTGGGTTGATGAAGCTCTACTACCGAATCCGGATGGTTGGTTTACTTTGGGCCTGCGCCATCATCCTGCTCGGGGCGTCGCGAGCATTCGACTTTCCGTAGAGAGGCTCTTCGCGCTGTTCTCCATGGTGTGGCACCGTCGGCGTAGGCTGGTTGCATGCGCATCCTCGTTTGTCCGCAAGAGTTCAAGGGCAGCCTGACCGCCGTACAGGCGGCAGAGGTTCTTGGTGCGGGCGTACAGGGCGATGTGGCCGATCTCGAGATCGACCTTTGCCCCCTAGCCGACGGTGGGCCCGGTACGGTCGACGCCGTAGTGGGGGCTATGGGTGGCCGTTTCACGACGACCAACGTCGATGGTCCGTTGGGTGACCCGGTTGCCGCCCGTTGGGGCCGTGTTGACGGCGATCCAGTGTCTGTTCAGCAGAAGGCCGGTCTGGGTGAGATAGCCGTGTTGGAGATGGCGGCGGCGTCGGGTCTGGTTTTGCTTTCGGCTGAACGTCTGGATCCTCTCCGAGCGTCGACGTTTGGTAGTGGCCAGTTGATCGGGGCCGCGCTCGATGCTGGTCCGCGCACGATATTGATCGGCGTCGGTGGTTCGGCGACAACCGATGGAGGAGCCGGTGCTGTCGTTGCGTTGGGAGCGCGGTTGCTGGATGATGCCGGCCGCCGGCTGGCCCCGGGTGGATCAGCGCTGCAACAGCTTGCCCGAATCGAGTTGGACCGGTTCGATCCGCGCGTGGAGCAAGCGGAGATTGTTGTTTTGGCCGACGTGCGTAACCCACTGGTGGGGCTGGATGGCGCCAGCATGGTCTATGGCCCGCAGAAGGGCGCAGATAGGGACGCGGTAGCGGAACTGGAGCGGGGGCTGATTAATTTCGCCGATATCGTGGCGAGGGACCTGGGCGGCGGGAATCGCTTATCTGCCGGGTGGGGTGGCTGCGGGTGGATTGGCGGGTGGGTTAGTGGCGTTTGCTGGGGCGCGGATCGAGTCGGGGTTTTCGGCGGTGGCACGGGTGGTGGGCCTTGAGAGCCGGGCGCGCCAGGCCGATCTTGTGATCACTGGCGAAGGCACTATCGATCGACAGACCGGGTTTGGTAAGACGGTGGCCGGAGTCGCGGCCGTCGCGAACGCGGCCGGAAAGCCTTGTATTGCCGTGGGCGGGCGGGTGCGTGATCGCGACGCGGTGGGCCGCATTCTCGGGCTGTCGGACGTGGAGGCGGCGGCTGGGGATGATCTGCCGGATGATCTGGCGATCCGGGACGCACGAGCATTAGTGCAGCGCGGTGCGACGACGTTGCTGGCGCGATGGCTCGGAGGTTCAGCCCAGGCCTAGCTCGTGCAGGCGGTCGTCGTCAATCCCGAAGTGGTGGGCGACCTCGTGCAACACTGTAGTCTGGATCTGGTCCACAATTTCGTCCTCGGAGTGGCAGATCGACTCGATCGATTCTTGATAGATGAAGATGCGGTCCGGCAGTGTGTTGCCGTAGTAGCTGCCGCGCGAGGAGAGAGGCTGGCCTTGGTAGAGTCCGAGCAGGGTGCCGTTGGGGCCGATATCGGCGTCAGCGAGTTCCTCCGGCGTGGGGCGGGCGCGCACGATGATCTCGAGATTCTCGATTCGATCGAAGAGTTCATCGGGAATCGAACCGATTG
>CAZZMQ010000002.1:44497-50554 GCA_964655365.1 uncultured Dehalococcoidia bacterium
GGGACCGCAACATGTTGAGGCCTCCTGAGCCGTTTCGGTTGGGAGCTTATCGTGTCGCCCAGACGGTTGCCGGACTAGTTTGCTATCCATCCGGCCTGCATGCTGCGCTCTAAAATCTGACGCGCGATCGGACCGGCGTCGTCGGCCCCGGATTCGCCTTCGTCCAGCACTACGGTGACGAGGAGTTGTGGGTTGTTGGTGTCCGCGTAGGCTACGAAGAGAGCATGAACCTGTTCGGCGCTGTCATCTGTGCTGCCGGATTTCCCACCCACCAGTAGTGGTGAGCCGTTGAAGACGGGCCAGCCCGTGCCAAGGCGGGTGTTGATCACTGCACGGGTAGCGGTCTGGAGATCGGCTAGGGTGTTTGCCGAGACGGGTAGCACGCCGGTGGGTTCGGCGCTGAATTCCCGCACGATCGTTCCGTTAGGGGAGCGAGTGGAACCTACGACGAGCGGGGTTACGAGGATGCCGTCGGTTGCGATGGCCGCATAGGCATTCGCGATCTGGAGCGGTGTGGCGGTGAGGAAGCCCTGGCCGATACTCATGTTGACCGTGTCGCCGGTGAACCAGAAGTCGTTGCGGTTGCGGCGCTTCCAGTCTGGGCTTGGTGCAACTCCGGGTTCCTCACCGGCGCCAAAGATGCCGGTGGGTTGACCGAAGCCGAAGCCCGCGGCGAAGGCCGGGAGCAAGTTCTCATCCTGATTGTGTAGGCTGACCGCGATTTCGTAGAAGACCGTGTTGCAGGATTCAGCGATTGCCTGCGTCAACGTAATTAGTCCGCGATCCTCTTCTTTCCAGTTGGTTTTAATCGCGTCCTCGCCCAGTCCGCTCCACTCGGTAGGGCAGGAAATCTGGTCGCTGAGAGCGAAGCCACCGCTTTCGATCGCAGCTGCGAGCGTCACGAGCTTGAATGTTGATCCGGGTGGGTAGAGGGCTTCGCTGGTTCGGTTGACGAAGGGTTGCAGGGGATCCTCGAAGTAGAGTGCAAACTCCTCATCGCTCAAGCCGCGGATGAATGCGTTGGGGTCGAAGTGTGGAAAGGAGGCCAGCGCGATGACCCGGCCGTCGATTGGGTCCAGTGCCACGACGGCGCCTGCTTCGTTGCCGAGCGCAGCCTCCGCCAGAGCTTGTACCCGCACGTCGATGTTCAGCCAGACGTCCAGCGCGGCAACGGAGTCGCGTTTGGCAATTTCGCGTACGATGCGGCCGCCGGGAGCGATGATTGCGAGCTGGCCGCCACGCTGTCCCGCCAGGTCGGCTTCGAACAACGCTTCAACGCCGTCGCGGCCGATGAGGTCACCAGATTGGTACCCCGCTAGTGACAGGATCTCGAGCTCTTCTTCCGTGACCTCTGCCATGAAACCCACTACGTGGGCGGCGAGCGAGCGCTGCGGATAGACGCGTCGGGTTTCCCGATCGACGAGGATACCCAGCTCCGCTAGGCGCTCGAATTCGCCGATCAAGGTGGCTTCTGTATCGAAGGGGAGCCGCACGACAGGCAGAAAGAAATGGTCGGGTACGCCGGTTTGGAAGACGAGGTTGCGAATGGTTGTCTCCGGGATGTCGGGTAAGCGCGAGGTGAATGCCTCAATTACCGCATCTTCATCTTCGGGTTCTTGGCCGATCAGGCTCTGCTGCACGCCGATGATGGCAATCTCCCCCTGGTTGGCCAGGACGACACCGTTGCGATCGAGGATTCTGCCGCGCTCAGGGATTTCAACGAAGCGATGTACGAGATGATCGCGCGCGGCGAGTCCGTCGAAGATGAGATTTGGACTCCAGTCGACCACCCAGGTAGGTTGGCGGCGGGTGGGAGCGAAGACACGGTCTTCGACCTCGCCGAAGAAGACGGTTTCGTAACGGATGAGGACGTCGATGCCGGCGACGAATTCGGTCGGAGGTTGGAGTGCTTCCCAGCTCAGACCTTCGACAGTGGCTTCATCCCATATGTCGCGATAGCGCCGCGCGAAGTCTTCCACGCTGATCAACTCGCGCGCTTCAAGTGAAACGAAACGGTAGGCTTCCTCAAATGCGCCGAGTTCGATCTGAGCGAAGAACTTCTGGACGGCCTCCAGCGGCGTGAGTGGAGCGATCGAGGTGTCGAGTAGTTGCGCGTCGGGCGGCCGAGGGGCGGCGCCAGGACTATGCTCGCGGGTGGGCGCCGTAGTGTCCGCATCCGCGTTTGGGGTATGAGCCCGTTCTGCCTCTTCCTCTGGACTGACCGGCTCGAAGAACTCGGAGAGATCTCGGTCGCCTTCGCCACCGAATACACAGGCTGAGCTAACCAACGCACTGACCAGGAAGAAAAGCGCGAACAGATGTGTACGGGATCTATCGCGCCTGTGTGCCGACCGCAGCATCACGCCCCAGATTCCATCCGCCGCTTCGCAGAGTATCCCATAGTTTGGTGCGCCTTAGGTCCCGCTCGGCTCTACGCTCTGAAGATGTTGATGTGGAAACCGTTCGCAGCGACGCTGGTATTGACGCTTGCTTTGGCACTGGTGGCCTGCGGCTCGGACGCGGGTGAGGCGCCGGATAGGGTGATCACGGCAATGGCGGATGTGCAGCAAAGACCGGTGGTCTCCGGCGAAGGTCGCGAGGGCCGCGCTCGCTCCTTTGGCATGGGCTTCTTGGCGGTCCCTGCGAAGCTCAGTGAAACGTCATACATTGAGCTGTTCGACATTGTCGCGCGGCACGGTGACCTGTTGATGGTTCAGCGCGCGGTGCCATGGGCGGCGCTGTCGGCCGATGGAGCACCGAGCTCGTGGGAGATTGCGACGGTCGATCGTGAGCGTGCTTGGTCACAGGAACGTGGTCTCGATTTGCTAGTCGCGATTGACCCCTGGGAGCCAACCGACCGCGGGCGTTTGGTCGGCGAGACACGGGGTCTGGGCTTCGACGATCCGGCAATCGTTGAGTCATACCTGAGCTATGTGAAGTTCGTTGTGGAGCGTTATCAACCGCGCTGGATCGCCCTAGCGGTGGACGTCGATCAGTTCGCGGCAGCGCGACCGGAGCAGTTGGACGCGTTCCAGGCAGCCTATATCGAGGCGTACCGACTGGTGAAGGAGCTCGCTCCGCGTACGATGGCGTTCCTAACTTTCCAACTCGAAGACCTGCAGGGCCTTGTGCCGTGGGGAACCGCTCACGATCCCCAGTGGGGGCTCGTAATTCGCTTTGCCCCCTTCCTTGATTTGCTGGCCGTTTCCAGTTTCCCGTCATTAATCTTTCCCTTCCAGGGTGACATCCCGGAGGAGTACTTTTCGCGGCTGTTCGCGTTCGGCAAGCCCTTGGCCGTGTTGCCAGTGGGCTATGCTTCGCAGCCGGGGCGCGATGGCGTGACTTTCGGCGACCCCGCGGGCCAGCGTGCATTCGTTGAGCGCTTGCTGCGAGAGGCGGAAAAGGGTGATTGGGAGCTCATTGTTTGGCTGACGCCCCAGGATCCGGAGTTCGAAGTCGCCTCGCCATACGATCTCGTTGCGCGAATGGGGCTGCGCGACGAGGCAGGCATGGCGAAGTTGGCCTGGAATGTTTGGACGGAGGTCGCGTCGCGCCCCTGGGTCCCCCTCCAACGTGAGGTAGTGTCACCGGTCAGTTCGATGGCCGAACCTCCCGCATAGCTGACGGGATGCCTGGGCCGTGATCCGCCAATCTATACTTCGGTGGATCCTGTTTTGTACTGACGCGTGGAGGCGACCTCATGACCACTGAGCTCGAACTGCGAACGTTCAGCGAGGCTGAGCCTCTGCGGCTGGGTGTGGTTTCGGATTATATTTGACCGTGGTGCTATATCGGGCTTGCGCGAGCCGATCGCATCGCGCGAGAGTACGCCGTTGAGATCGAATGGGTACCATTCGAACTGCACCCCGAGACGCCAGCCGAGGGCTACGAGCGTGAGACGCAGTCAAAGGCCGCGAGCACCGGGATGCGTGATCATCTCTATCATTCGGCCCAAGAGGCTGGCTTGCCGCTCAGGTCAAACCGTATCGTAGCCAACGCGCACAAATCACTCGAAGCGGGCGAGTGGGCGCGAGCGCAGGGTCATGAGGCCTTCGAGGCTGTTCACCACGCGCTGTTTGGCGCCTACTTCGCTGCGGCTCGAAACATCAGCAGCATCGACCAGGTGGTCGAAGCCCTGACACCGACCGGACTGGATATGGCGTCGCTGCGCGAAGTGCTGGAGGCCGGCACACATGCGGAGGTCGTCGATCAAATGACCGCCATCGCGAGGCAGCAGGGGATCAATTCCACGCCGACATTCATCTTCGAACAGCAATTCGTGATCGCCGGAGCGCAGGACTTCGAGGTCTTTGCCGATTTCTTGGACCGGCTCGGGGTTCCACGTCGAGAAGGTGTTGAACCAGGCCCATTGAGTGATGACGCGATCTCGCGTCGGGAAGCGCGCGGTGACGATGGTGCGGCAGATAGTGTTGTCTCGCTCCACGAGATCGAGCGAGAGGGCGACCGTAGGCAGGGTGCGCCAGGTGGGCCGACCCCGGTAGAATGAGCACCAATTTCAAAGGATCGAGCATGGAATTCCGAGACGCTGTCTTGTACACCAACTTTCGCAATGAGGTGCGCGACTTCATCGACACGAATCTTCCGGCCGATTGGGCGGATGCTCGCCACGACATGGAAGATGACGAATCTGCGCTGGAGACACGCAAGTTTTGGAAGGCGCTGGCGGATCGTCGCTGGCTGGCAATGGCTTGGCCGGAGGAATACGGTGGCCGGGAAGCCGATCACTGGCAGCAGCTGGTGATGAACGAAGAGATGGCATATAACCGTGCGCCCGGCGCTGGCATGAACATGGGTATCATGTGGGTGGGCCCGGCGCTGATGCTGTACGGCACTGATGAGCAGAAAGAACGTTACGTGAACGACATCGCCAGCGGCGATGTCTGGTGGTGCACGCTCTACTCGGAGCCAGGGGCGGGATCGGATTTGGCCTCGTTACAGACGCGGGCTGTGGAGGACGGCGACGACTACGTGATCAACGGCCAGAAGATATGGACCTCCAGCGCGCACCATTCGGATTGGGGCTGGTTGGCCGCTCGCACCGACCCTGACGCCCCGAAGCACAAGGGTGTGACCATGTTCATGGTAGATATGAAGAGTGCTGGTGTGTCCACGCGCCCGCTCATCAACATGGCCGACAACCACTCGTTCAACGAGGTCTTCTTTGAGGATGTGCGCATTCCCAAATCGCAGGTGGTCGGTGAGGTGAACCGTGGTTGGTACCATATGGCCGTCGCGCTAGACTTCGAGCGCTCTGGCATCGGCGCCTTTGCTGGTGGGCGACGCCAGGTGGAGGATCTGCAGTCGTACGCTCAGAAGCGACCGGAGCTAGTGGCATCCAACCCCGGTGTGCGCTACGAACTGGCCGACCGGGCGATTGAAGTCGCTGTTGGGACCCACCTGGCGTATCGCATCACGCATTTGCAGAAGCAAAGCATCGTTGCCAACTATGAGGCGTCGGTCTCGAAGTTGTATGGCTCGGAGTTGGGTCAGCGTATCGCTGCGACGGGGCTGAAGCTTGTTGGACAGTACGGCACCCTGAACGGCTCTGGGGACGGCTACAGCCCAATGGATGGGCGCTTGGCGACCTCGTATCGCAGTGCGGTGTCGGGAACGATCGCGGCCGGAACGTCCGAGATCCAGCGGGGCATCATCGCAACGCGTGGCCTGGGGTTACCGCGCCAGTAGCATCAGCCAACACGGTTAAGGCGGAGCACCAGGGCGTAAGGCGTGGCGCTTTTCGTTGCGGCTGGCCGGACCGCGGGCTATGGAGGTCAGTGGTCTATCGGCCAGTGAAGCGCGGCTCGCGGTGCTCGAGGAAGGACGAGACACCCTCCTTGAAGTCGTCAGTCTCTAAGAGCGGCAGTAACTGCAAGTAGATGTGGTCGACCGCGGCTTCGAAGGCTTCCGTGCTCTTGGTGGACATAGCCTGACCACACCGGTTTTCACGGATAATTTCGCGCCAGAGAGGGATATCGGATACTTTCTCGGGTTTACTCATCATCTTGTACTCGAAGGCCTTGGTGAAAAGGGCATCGT
>CAZZMQ010000002.1:50564-64070 GCA_964655365.1 uncultured Dehalococcoidia bacterium
CGCGCCAGTCACTGCAAGTAGATGTGGTCGACCGCGGCTTCGAAGGGCTCGTCCCAGCCCAGCCGCATCATTCGCTTCGTGGCTTGCACGGAGAGCGGGGCGTTATTGGCGATTTCTTGGGCCCAGGTACGCGCCTCGACCATCAGATTTTCATGTGGGACGATTTTGTTGAGCAGCCCCATCTCCATCGACTCCTGCGCACTTAGGACACGTCCGCGAAAGACTAGCTCGGCCGCGCGATGCCAGCCGATTAGACGCGGCAAGATCCAAGTACCGCCGCTCTCCGGCAGCACGCCGCGCTTGGCGAAGACGGCGCCCATCTTGGCGTTCTCACTGGCGATGCGGATGTCGCAGAGTAGCGCCATATCCATGCCGTAGCCGGCCGCAGCGCCGTTGAGTGCGCAGATGATGGGCTTGTCCATCCGGTAGATGACAGTGGGAGGGGCATCGCGCCAGTCGAAGAGCGAGAAGCTGCCGGACGTGCCGTCGCTCTCGCTCTCGTGCTTAAGGCGCTCGCCTTGCTCCTGTAGATCGAGGCCGGCGCAGAAGCCACGCCCCGCGCCAGTCAGGATGATGGCGCGGACGTTGGTGTCCTTCTGACAGGCGACGAGTTGGGCCGATAGCGCCTCCAACATGGGACCGTTGATCGCGTTCATGCGGTCGGGCCGGTTGAGGGTGATCGTCGCGACATGGTCGTCGATTTCGTAGAGCAGATCGCCGCTGGAGGATCTGGTCTGGAAGGCGGGATCAGCGGCCGTTGTCATGTCGGTATTCCTCAGCCATTCAGGGGTTCAGTTTACGGATACGGGACCGGGTGGTTCAGTTTCGACTGATTCGGAACTAGTGGTCAACAGTAGTACCGGAGGTTCGAGGCGGAGATTCCTGGCAGGATCTGAACGCAGAAATGAATCGACGATACCTGGCCAGATGAAAGGTATTCGTGTCTATGACCACTAGTTCTAGTGGTTGATCCACGTGGGTTCCTTCGAAGCCACGGCGCTGAGCGAATTTGCGCTTGCGGTGGCCGGCCTCAGGAAGCTCAACCGAGGTGGCGTACCGTTGGTTCAGCCGACCGCAGTAGTGACCTGGCTCTTCGCTGTGTTCGCACCGGATTAGAAGTACGCATGATGTGCAGGGATCGCTCCCTTTCGTGGTTCCTCGCCCGGCCCTTTCAGATCGGGTGCAGGCGTCCGTCACTAGACGGCAGCAGGCTCGGCAGCTTGCTCCTCCGCGGGGGCTGGCTGGAAGACACCAGGCCTGCGCTCAAAGACGAAATCGCCCTCGACGAAGTCGACCATCACACAATCACCCTCTGCAAAGCGACCTGAGAGTAGCTCGCGGCTGAGTGGGTTCTCCAGCCGTCTCTGGATTACGCGCCGCAGGGGTCGTGCCCCAAATGCGGGGTCGTGGCCTTCCTCGACCAAGGCTTCGCGCGCCGCATCGGTGAGTTCGAATGTCAGACCGCGCTGCTCCAGCCGAGCGCGTTCCTCGATCACCATCAAGTCGACAATCTGTAACAGCTCGGGCTGTGCCAACGGCTCGAAGACGATTATCTCATCGAGTCGGTTGAGGAACTCGGGTCGGAAGAAGTCCTTTAGGGCGTGTTCCGTCGCGCTCACGCGATCGCGGTGCTCACCGTCCGAGGCGGAGCGCGTGCCGCTGAAGCCCAACTGCTTACCTGTCTCGCCGGTTCCTAGGTTGCTGGTCAGGATCAAGACTGTGTTGCGAAAGTCCACGGTGCGGCCTTGGCCGTCGGTGAGGCGACCGTCGTCCATCACTTGTAGCAGCACATTGAAAACATCTGGGTGCGCTTTTTCGATTTCGTCGAGCAAGATCACACGGTAGGGACGGCGTCGCACGAGCTCCGTGAGCCCGCCCCCCTCGTCGTGGCCGACGTAGCCGGGTGGTGCGCCGATGATGCGGCTGACGGTGTGTCGCTCCTGGTACTCCGACATGTCGAGTCGGATTAGCGCTTCCTCATCGTCGAAGAGGTACCCGGCTAGCGTCTTAGCGAGCTCCGTTTTGCCTACGCCGGTGGGACCGATGAACAGGAAGTTGCCGATAGGGCGCTTGGGGTCCTTGAGCCCGGCGCGTGAACGCCGGATCGCATCGGCCAGAGCGCCGATAGCCTGATCTTGCCCGATCACTCTTTGGTGCAGTTCCTGCTCGATTTGGAGCAGCTTTTCGCTCTCTTCTTCCAGCATACGTCCGGCCGGAATGCCGGTCATGTCGGCTAACAGGTCCGCGATGTCGCGCTCGCCAACTTCTGTCGTCGGTGGGTTCTCCTGTTGCCAGGCGATCTTGCGCTGTTGGTAGTCGCTCTGGATTTGGAGCAACTCTTGGCGGATGCGGGCGGCGGCTTCGTAGTCTTGGCGTTGAGAGGCGGCCTGCTGCTGGTCGTCTAGCTCGGTTACGCGCTGCTCCATGTCCGCGACGTCAGATGGCATCGACTGGTTGGTGATGACGCGCTTTGAGGCGGCTTCGTCAATAAGGTCAATCGCCTTGTCGGGCAGTCGTCGCTCGGTCAGGTAGCGGTGACTGAGATGGACGGCGCTCGCCAATGCCTCATCGGTGATGGTCACCTTGTGGTGCGACTCGTAACGGGCGCGCAGGCCGCACAGGATCTCGATTGACTCCTCCACGCTGGGTTCGTCTAGGTGAACGGGCGCGAAGCGTCGTTCCAGTGCAGCGTCCTTTTCAATGTACTTGCGATACTCGTCCAGCGTTGTAGCGCCGATCACGTGCAGTTCTCCGCGGGCGAGTGCCGGCTTGAGCATGTTGGCGGCGTCGAGCGCGCCCTCTGCGGCACCCGCGCCGACGACCTGGTGGAGCTCATCGATGAAGAGTAGGATTTCGCCATCGGATGACCGGACCTCGTCCATCACGGCAGTCAGGCGCTCTTCGAATTCGCCGCGAAACTTTGCGCCGGCTAGTAGTTGGCCCATGTCGAGTGCCATTAGGCGCTTGTCACGGAGGTTTTCCGGCACGTCGCCGGAGATGATCTTCTGGGCCAGCCCTTCCGCGATCGCGGTTTTGCCAACACCCGCCTCGCCGATTATGACGGGGTTGTTCTTGGTGCGCCGGTTAAGGATCTGCATGACGCGTCGGATCTCGACCTCGCGTCCGATCACCGGGTCTAGCTTGGCCTCCTCGGCCAGACGGGTGAGGTCGGTTGAGTATTTTTGCAGGGACCCGTAGCGCGATTCGGCTGCTGGGTCGGTCACGCGGTGGCTGCCCCGCAACTTCTGTAGCGCAGTGTAGATTCGCTCTTGCGAGATTTCGTGGGCGGTCACGATGCGAGCGGCCGTACCGTCGCTGACCTGGCTGATCGCGATCAGCAGATGTTCGACGCCGACGTATTCATCCTTCAGCCGTTCGGCCTCCGCATTGGCCCGCTCCAACATCTTGACGATCCGAGGAGTCGTGTAGATCTGGACGACCTCGGCCGTCTTCGGGCTCGCTTCGAGGGCCGCTGTGGCGTCGGTCTGGATCTTGATTCGGTCGATGCCCAGTGCGTCGAGTAGATCAGCGGCTAGACCGTCGGCCGTCGCCAAAGCCTGCAAGACGTGCTCAACGTCCCATTGGCTGTGGCCGTGGGCGCGAACAAGCTCCTGGCTGTGGCCGAGCACCTTCTGCGCCTGCTCGGTAAATCGATCCTGTCGCATCATGGTTCACCTCGATCATATGTGTCTGTTCGTGGGGGCTCATATATGGAGCCGCGGCTCGGCTGGCTAGGCGTGGGGCCGACCGAAGGGTGAGCTGAGAGCCGGCAGGTGCCGGTCTCGCTCGCGTTGAAGTTCCTGGCGGAGCGCGTCGATTTCGCCTTGAAGTCCGTCGATGCGCTGGGTTAGCCGCAGAATGACGTCGCAGCCGGCCAGATTGACGCCTAGGTCGCCAACCAAGCGCCGAATCACCTGCAGCCGTTGGATGTCGGCATCGGAGTACATCCGTACGCCACCCCTGGAACGCTGAGGCGCCACCAATCCCTCGCGTTCATACGTGCGCAAGGTCTGGGCGTGGACGCCGATCATGCGCGCCGCGACGCTGATCACGTAGACGGGCTCGCTGTCTTGCGCCGTGTGTTCAGTCATGCGTCACCTCGCTCGGGTCTGACGGAATCGTTCCGTTGACCATCGGCTGTGGCCTGGTGTGCGGTGGGGTCGTCGCTCGCGGTGCTGCCACTTCGTGGGTTGCTGCTGGGGCGTAGATCGTGCAAGCGACGCACGAGTTCAAGCTCTTCGTCACTCAGATCTTCGGGTAGCACGACGCGCACCCGCGCGAAGAGGTCGCCGCGCTCTTTGGCGTTTGCGAGCCGCGGCATGCCCTTACCACCAAGGCGAAAGACGCGACCGTTCTGTGTTCCTTGAGGGATGTTGAGCATGACCGAGCCGTCCAAGGTGCTGATCTCGGCTTCACCGCCGAGGATGGCGACCGTCAGCGGCAGCGGGATGTCAGTGCGCAGAGTGCTGCCTTTGCGCTCAAACAGCGGATCGGCCGCGACCCCGACGATCAGGATGACATCACCGGATGGACCGCCCCCAATGCCGGGGCCTCCCTTGCTACGGAGACGTACCTTACTGCCGGATTCCACGCCGGCCGGAATTGTGACCTCGAGTTGCTTCCCGATCGGTTCGCTGTCCTCGCTCGACTGGACCTGAACGCGTCGACTTGTGCCTGTGTAGGCCTCGGCCAGCGAGATGCGGACATGGTGCTCGATGTCTTGACCGCGTTGTCTGTGGGGCGTGGTACGCGGAGTGGCCTCCGGCCTGCCCCGAAAAACCCGGTCGAAGATCGATCCGAATCCGCTCGTCGGATCGTCACCGAATTCGAAGCGTATCCCGCTAGGCCCCTGCTGGAACCCGCCGCTGGGACCGCCGAAGCCGCCCCGTTGGCGCTGCATCCGCTCCAGCTGATCGGCGTGGGCCCACTGGTCGCCCCATTGATCATATGCGGCGCGGGTTGTCTGGTCGGAGAGAACCTCGTTGGCCTCATTGACCTGTTTGAAGTGTTCCTCGGCCTTTTTGTCGCCACCGGTCACATCGGGGTGGTACTTGCGGGCGAGACGCTTGTACGCCGCCTGGATCTCTTTTTGGGAGGCGGTACGCGGAAGTCCGAGGATATCGTAGAAGCTAGTCGCCATAAGACCTATCTCGTCTGGTGCACTGCGAAAATTATATGATGGCTTGGAGATAAGATCTCGCAATGTATGTATAGTCGAATAGATGATAGGGAGGCGCTCAAGGAAAGTGAGAGTGATGTTGTGCGTGAATTCACGCACGGATGCCGGATCTAATCGCCCTTGTCGGCAGAAACCTATTCTCCTGCGTTCGAGATGCTGAAACGCGTAGCAGGGAGTTGGAGATGGGCATTCTGAGCGATGACCATCGTGCAGACTGTTGCTGATTGGGCAATAGTGATCGAGACGCCCTAGGACCCAGCGATACAGTGCTGCAGTGCCGAATTTTGGTTTGTCTCGCACTTTGTCTGGTTTTGGTGCCATTTTGCACGAGGTACCAGAGAAGCGAGTCCCATGCTTGACGCTGGCATGGCGACCGATGCAGGCTGAATCGGTGTTACGTATGATCGCGACCCTGACTGATGAGGCGGCGACGCGCGAGATCGACTTGGTGCGAGCGCGCTACGACCGCGACGGCGTGGAATTTACGCCGCCCCATGTTCCGCTGGTTGACCCGTTCGAGGAGAACACCCCACTGGCGGACCTGAACGAGATGGTGAAGCTGATCGTGAGCGTGCATCCACCGTTCATGATTGAGTTGGGGTTGCCCGAGCGCGTTTACGATCACGATCCAGACACCGACTCCCCACAACTATTGCAATTGATGGCGGTCCAGGGAGCGCCGGAGTCGCAGCGACTGAGCGAGGCGCTGTACCGTGACGTGTTTCCTCACCACCGCCCCGATTTTCCCGCTAATTCTCCCCTGCAACGCACGGCGATGACGATAGGGCGCTTTCGCAGCGAGGCCGACGCTGACCGCGTAGTGGAGAATCTGCGCGAGAAGACGTATTTCTTAGTCGTGACGCAAGTGGCAATTCTGGAGGTGGATGATGGCTCATGGGCCATTCAGACCCGAATGGACCTGGGAGACATGATCCAGGCTTGAACTTGCTGCATGCGGGGAGTGTCACTGGCTGACCTGGTGCCGGTAGACTTCCCAGGCACGCGAGTCCGTCCGCTGCCGCTCGTGTTGAAGGGACGGGATCCATGCCGGTCGTCACCATCTCAGCGCAGTACGGGGCGGGCGCGATCGATGTGGGTCGCTTTGTCGCTGGTGAACTGTCGCTGCACTACGTTGATCAAGCCGTCTTGGTGGACGCCGCGCGCCAACTCGGGGTGACCGTCAGCCGTGTCGCCACCAAGGATGAGCGAACGGACTCGCTACGCGAGCGGATCGGGCATTTTCTTCAGCGGGCGCTTGAGCGGTCGGCTGCCGGCGGTCAAGTGGATCCAATGCTCGGCGCAGCGAATTTAGAAGTGATGCTGGCCCAGACGTACCAAGCAATGGCGGACGGAGACGTGCCTGGAATTGTCGACGACCGCGCCTTCCGGCACGCGGCGACTCAGATCATCGATGATCTGGCGGAAGCAGGTGACGTGGTGATTCTGGGCCGGGGCTCGCAGATGATCTTGCGCGATCTTCGCGGTGCGACCCATGTCCAATTGGTGGCCGATGAGTCGATCCGAGTTGGGCGAGTGATGGAGTGGGAGGGGCTGAGTGAAGAGGATGCGGTCGCGCGGATCCGAGAATCCATCCACGGGCGGGAGGCTTTCCACAAGAAGTTCTGGAAGGTTGATGTGTGGGACCCGCGGCTTTACGACTTGGTCATTAACACTTCGAGGTTGAGTTTCGAGACGGCGGGAAGCGTGATCGTCGATGCGGCGAGAGCGAACGCGGAAGCACAGTAGCCGCTGTGGCTAGCGGCGGACCAAGTCGCCTGCGTGACCGACTTAGCTGTCGTCGCCTAGCAGGCTCTGCAGAATCGGAACCGCGTTGTCGATTCGGGCTAACATACCTTCGGGTCCTTGGATCTGCAGCCCCTCAGCTTCGACGGCGTCTAGGGGGCCGACGGCCGCTCGAAGTTGCCGACTAGTCAGATGATCAGGCCCCAGCATGCCACTCAGCGTTTCGCAGATCCCGTCGCGCCAGCGCATGAATTCGTCCGTACGCGGACCGCTCGCCTTTAGGCGTTGCGCTTCGTGAAGGTTGAGACGTAGGAGTTCGGCTCGGTCCATGATGTGGGAAGTATCCTGGGCGCGCTGTTGAGCGTCCAGCCCGTGGGCGGTCGCGATTAGCAGTCCGGAGTGCACGAGCCGGAGCTGAGCTGAATCTGAAGCCCACTCTCGCGCAGGGCACGCCGTTTGAGGCGCAGGCGGGAACGATAGGCAGCGTCGCGCACGTCGTGGACGGTGAGGATGAGAGCATCCTCACCGTCCTTATAGTAGCGGCGTCGGCGACCAACCTGTTCGAATCCGTATTTGCCGTAGAGCGCGCGCGCAGCGACGTTCGATTCGCGACACTCCAGGCTGACGGACTCGCAACCAAGTTCGTGGGCGAGGTCGAGTGCGCGCTGGACTAGCGCTTCTCCCAGCCCACGCTGACGCCAGTTTGGATCGACGCCGATGGTGACAATGTGCAACTCGTCAACCATCGTCCAGCATCCGATGTAGCCCCGCAGTGCGGTGCCTACATCGCTCTGGGCGGCAGTGTTGTCCTCCAGGACGTAGTAGCGGCTGAGCCGGTTCTTACGCAGCTCGTTACGAAATGATGATGCCGACCAAGCGTCGATTGGGCCGAAGGCGGCCAGATCGAGAGCGACGATGCTGGGTACATCGGTCGATCGCATGGCGCGGAGATGAAGCTGCATTGCTTGTCCCTGGGATTAGTTTGGCCAATTTCTCGTGGTGGCCGGGCCTTGTGTCGCGGGGGCTGCGCTGAGAGCGTGTTTAGCCCGTCGGTGACTGACATTGCGGCTATACTGCTTCAAGCTAAAGGACTGTTACCTCCTAATGTCCGTTCGGCCGAACGACCAGGCGGAGCTGAGAAGGTCTCAGCCCGCGAATCTTGGTTTTTGCGACGGCGCCCGCAACTTAGGGCGCATCTTTGCCTACGCGAACTCCTATTGGCGCCAGCTTACACTCGTGCTCCTCGCGCTGATCGCGACGGGCGGTTTCGCTCTGGCGACGCCACTGTTGCTGGAGTGGGCCGTGGACACGGCACTAGGTGCAGAAGAAAATATTGCCTCCGTCGACGTCGACGAGACCCTGATCGTGGTCGCGGCGCTGGCGTTGCTGGGCGCGGCGGCAATGCGTGGCGCGTTCCAGTTTGTGCAGGCCTACCTCGCGGAATGGGTAGGACAGACAGTTGCCTACGACATCCGCAATACGCTCTATGACCGACTGCAGAATCTCTCCTTTTCCTATCACGATGAGGCGGAGACGGGACAAATCATGGCGCGGGCGACGCAGGATGTGGAAGTCTTGCGTATGTTCCTCAACCTTGGTGGCGTGCGGCTCCTATTCACGCTCGTCTTGATGTTCTCGATCCTCGTGATCATGCTGATCAAGGAGTGGCAGCTGGCGGTTGTCGTGTGGGGTTTCATGGCTCTGATCGGCTGGCGCTCCTACTGCGTTTCAAAGTCGCTGCGGCCCGTTTGGCAGGATGTGCAAGAAGGCCAGGCTCAACTCGGGACCGTGCTCCAAGAGGCGTTGACCGGTATCCGTGTGGTTAAAGCGTTCGCGCGGGAGCCGTTTGAAGGACGCAAATTCGGGAGGCCGGCACAGTGGCTTTACGAACGTTCATTTGAGGCGAGCCGGGTTCAAGCGATCAATTCGCCGATCATGACGGGATTATGGATGGGATCCCTGGTGGCGACGATGTGGTGGGGTGGGATCAAGGTGGCCGATGGCGATCTGAGCGTCGGAGCGCTTACCTCCTTTCTGTTCTTTATCCAACTGCTGCAATTGCCCATTCGTTCGCTGGGTTGGATGGTGATGATGGTGCCACGCGCAGCGACGTCGGCGCAGCGTATCTTCGAGATCCTGGACCAAGAGTCGGATGTGCAAGAACGGCCTGGGGCCGTTCAGCCCGTCGCTCCCAAGGGCCGGGTGCGCATCAACGATGTCTCCTTTGCGTACGACGAGGCTCGTCCCGTCCTGACCAAGATTGACTTTGAAGCGCGACCGGGTGAATTGGTGGCACTGCTGGGCCAGACTGGATCGGGCAAAACCAGCATCGTCAATTTGATTCCACGCTTTTACGACACAAGCGGCGGCTCGGTGATGCTGGACGATGCTGACGTGCGCGACCTGACGTTGGAAGGCCTCCGCGCGCAGGTGGCGATCGTGCAACAGGACGTGTTTCATTTTGGCGCGACGATTCAAGACAATATCGCCTACGGTCGCCCGGACGCTACGGAGGAAGAGGTGCGGGCGGCGGCACAGTTGGCTCGTATTCACGACCACATCATGACGCTGCCGGGAGGCTACAACACCTGGGTTGGTGAGCGCGGAGCAACGCTTTCAGGCGGACAGAAGCAGCGCGTGGCGATTGCTCGGGCTTTGTTGATGGATCCACGCGTGCTCATCTTCGATGATTCCACGTCAAGCGTGGATGCGGCCACAGAGTTGGAAATCCAACAAGCGATGGCGGCCCTGATGCGCGGTCGGACGACGTTCGTGATTGCGCACCGTTTGCGCAGTGTGAGGGAGGCCGATCAGATCTTGGTACTCGATAAGGGCGAGATAGTGCAGCGTGGCAAGCACGCAGAGCTATTGGCGCGGGGTGGTCTCTACCGCGAGATCTACGATCTGGAGCTGCGCGACCAAGAAGAGGCATTCGCGTCGCAGGTCGTCGGTGGGGGGGAAGGCCGCTAATGGGTATGTGGAGTGGGGGAAACGCCGGCGGTTGGTCGTCGAACATTGGTGGAGGCGGGCACGGACCCAAGGGTGGTCACTGGGGCTCGGCGTGGGGGCGCGGCGATGGATGGGAAGATGAGTACGGAGCGCTCTACAATCCGCAGCTTGCGCGGCGCATGGTGCAATATCTGAAGCCGCACAAAAAATGGGCGACTGTGGGGCTGATCGCCATGATCATCTTCGCCGCGGCAAGCTTCTCGCAACCATTCATCATCACGATCGCGCTGCGCGACTTCATCGCAGACGGGGATCTGGGTGGCTTGGCCCGGATTATGGCGCTGTTTGTTGTGTTGGCTGTGGTTGCCTGGCTGGCGGAGTTTGTGCGCCAGTGGGCGATGGCCAAGGTGGGCCACCGCATCCTGCTTACGATGCGCCGCCAGGTTTTCGACCACATGATGTCGCTTTCACAGGGATTTTATGATGACGCTGAAGTTGGCCGGGTGATGTCACGGGTGACATCGGACGTCCAGGTCCTCCAGGAACTGCTGACGACCGGTGTGCTGACGGTGGTCTCGGATGTTCTGGGGCTGATGATCGTGATAGCGCTGTTGCTGGTGATCGATGTGCAATTGGCGCTGGTAACCTTCGTCGTATTGCCCTTCCTGCTCGTTGCCATGATCTGGTGGAGTAAGCGTGCGCGCGTTGCATTCCTAGAAGTGCGGTCCGCGATCGCGGCTGTAAATGGAACACTGAACGAAGATCTGAACGGCGTACGGGTCGTACAGAGCGTGGGTCGCCAGGATGAGAACGCTAAGCGGTTCGATGATGTCAATGGCTGGAACCTGCGTGCGACGCGCAAGGCGGGCCTGATGTCGGCAGCCGTGATTCCGGTTGTTGAGCTTATGACGGCGCTGGCGACTGCATTGGTGGTTGTGGTAGCTGGAATCCGGCTGGCGAACGGCAGCTTGGATCCCGCGACGGGTGTGGCAGCAGTGATCGGATTCGCCATCTTTATTCAGCGTTTTTTCGACCCGGTACGTGACCTGGTCTTGCAATACACGATGTTTCAGCGGGCGATGGCGGGCGCGGAACGCATCTTCGAAGTGTTGGATACGGAACCAGAGATCACTGACAAGCCACAGGCTGTCGAGTTGGATGACATTCGAGGAGAGGTGCGGTTCGATCACGTGGGTCTCGAGTATGTGGAAGGGATTCCGGTTCTGCATGACGTGGAGTTGCACGTACAGCCGGGTGAGACGGTTGCCTTCGTAGGGGAGACTGGAGCGGGCAAGACATCGATGACGGCACTGATCAGCCGTGCCTACGACGTCAGTTCTGGCCGAGTGTTGATCGATGGACACGATGTGCGAGAGATCGAACGCCGATCGGTGACGCGTCGAATGGGAGTCGTCTTGCAGGACGCGTTCCTCTACACCGGCACCGTGATGGACAACATTCGCTACGGGCGCTTGGACGCCACCGACGCAGAGGTGATGGAAGCGGCCAGAGTGGTCGGGGCGCACGAGTGGATTGAGCGGCTTGAGGGCGGCTACGAGACGTTCCTCAACGAGCGGGGCCAAAACCTTTCAGTTGGGCAGCGCCAGCTACTGGCATTCGCGCGAGCGATTCTCTCGAATCCACGCATCTTGATCCTGGACGAAGCCACGGCCAACGTGGACTCGCAGACGGAAGCACTGATCCAGCAGGCTATCGCGCGGGTCATGGAGGGACGAACCTCTTTTGTCATCGCTCATCGCCTGAGCACGATTCGATCGGTCGACCGCATCATCGTGATGGACGAGGGCCGGATCGTGGAGCAAGGCAGCCACGATGATTTACTGGCGAGGGATGGGTACTATGCCAAGCTCTATGAGATGACCTACGCGGAGAGCGAAGAGGCGACGTTCGACGAGGCGGAGGCGCTGGATGTGTTGGACCGGATGCGAGCACGCATACGGTCAGCCGAGGGCCAGCCTGTGTCGCACGAGGCGGGCGCAGTCGCGGGTGGTGGGGGCTAGTGAAATATCGGCGCGATCGGAATTGACAAGGGCGCCTTCCCCGTGGCAGGCATCTGCGCAACGGGCCCATCTAGACGTTCGGCCGGAAGAGTCCGGGTTGGGTTGGATTTCTTGAGTCGATGCCGAGATGATCGTAAGCGGCAGCGGTTGCGATGCGGCCGCGCGGGGTTCGCTCGAGAAATCCGAGCTGGAGCAGGTACGGTTCGTAGACATCCATCACTGTGTCGGTCTCCTCGGCGATTGAAGCGGCCAGCGTGTCGAGACCGACGGGACCGCCGCCAAAGCGCTGCACGATGGCGCTCAGCAGCTCTCGGTCGCGGTCGTCAAGACCGAGTTTGTCGATTTGGAGCTGGGACAGGGCGGAGGAGCAAACAGGGGTCGTAATCACGCCGTCTGCCCGTACTTGGGCGTAGTCGCGCACGCGGCGCAGCAGTCGGTTGGCGATGCGTGGTGTGCCGCGCGAGCGTTGGGCCAGGGTCTCCGCGCCGGCGCTGGTGATCTCGACATTGAGTTTGGCGTCGTTGCGTTTGACCAGGCCGGCGAGCTGCTCGGCGGTGTAGAAGTCAAGCCGATGCACGACACCGAATCGGTCGCGCAGAGGTGAGCTGAGCAAGGCGTAGCGCGTTGTCGCGGCGATCAGCGTGAACGGCTTGAGCGTAAGGCGGAGAGGACGAGCACCCGGCCCCTTGCCCATCAAGATGTCGAGCGCAAAGTCTTCCATCGCCGGATAGAGGACCTCTTCGACGCCGCGCGGGAGCCGATGAACTTCGTCGATGAAGAGGACATCATGTGGTTGGAGGGCGTTGAGGATTGCGGCGAGATCGCCGGCCCGTGCCAGAGCGGGACCGGAGGTCGTGCGCAGGCTGACACCCATCTCGGCGGCCATGATTCGGGCCAAGGTGGTTTTGCCTAGGCCGGGTGGCCCGTGGAAGAGTGCATGATCGAGCGGCTCGCCGCGATTGCGGGCAGCCGTGCTTGCGATCTCCAGAGCATCCTTGATCGCGCTCTGGCCGACGAACTCGTCGAGCCGAGAGGGACGCAGCGAGCGGTCGAGGACATCCTCCTCGCGCTCTGTCGACGTGATCAGCCGCAGGCTGGAATCCTCGGGTAGCGTGCGCATCGCGATGCTGTCGTCGTCGGGTGGGAATGGCGATTCCTGCTCGCCCGCGGCGTTGGCGGCGTCGGGGTCCTGCACATTCATGAGAGCACTATACCGCACAGGTGTTCTACTTGATGTGTGAAATCGCGATAAGGCGCACAGTTAGTTGAGCTGAAGGTAGTAGTTGCGCGCCTCGACCGACGCTGGGTGGATGACCGTAGCCGTGGCGAGGTGCAGGGTGATTCGGCGTTCGAGCAAAGTGATCGTGGCGGCGTGTAGGTCGTGGTCGGCGAGGGCGCGGATCGGCGCGAGCGTAGGATCAGCGGCTATTTTGTTCGGCTCGATCTTGTCCGCGACGAAGAGGATCTGGGCGATAACGGAGGATGTGGGGTGCGCGGTTGTGTGCCAATAGATCGCCTCGAGTACGTCCGCATCAACGACGCCCCACTCCAGCTCGGCCTGCCGTGCAGCGATTGGGCCATGTAGCAGGATCGGCGCGGCGCGCTCCTCGGGCG
>CAZZMQ010000002.1:64080-69378 GCA_964655365.1 uncultured Dehalococcoidia bacterium
ATTCCGAATCGCTCGGCCGCCGCAAGCAATTCGTCATCCGAGTGGGCTCGGTAGAGATCATGACCCCAGGCGGCCGCTTGTACGCGTCCGCTATCGACTTCGTGGATCTGGGCGAGCCGTCGTCCTTCGGCGACAACGCGGGCCAGATGACTACGCAGCCAGTGAGGTAGCGTCTGGGTCTGCTCGCGAAAGAGTGCGATTAGGGCCACCTCTCGAGTCGTCGGCGTTCCTGGATTGCGTTGCAGTTGATGTGTCCGTCCTCTGGCGAAAATCTCGTCAGACATGTTCAGTTTCCGGGTGGATTGCGGGAGACGGGAACGTCAAGGAACTCGGCGACTTGCTTCCCAATATAGGCGCCCTCAAGCTCCGTGGGGTAGTTGCCGAGATTGAGGTCGGAAAGCTTGGCGCTGTCCTCGTCGTTGGTGAAGGTCAAGTCGACTATCTCGGTCGTAGACATCTTGAAGACGAAGCGCCCTCTCTTTTGCCAGATGTGCATGCGGTAGAGCTCGTCCAGTTCGAAGGTCCAATCACGCCGCCAACCCCAGAGCAGCTTTTGGTGGACTAGCGCGATATACTCTTTTTTGTCGAAGGTAATGTGCTGCACATCGCCGCCAAATACGCCGACGATTGCCCAGCCGATCGCGCCGCCGAAATAACCGATCAACGCGGCGAAGAGGGCGATGTCTTGGATATCGCTGCCTTCGGCACCAATGATGATGCCAACCAGAGCGCTGAGTGTGGCCAGAATTGCCGACAGCGCGGTTCCGTAGATCCAGGTGGGAAAGGGCGACCAGAACGTTTTCAGGGTCATCGTCTCGGGGTCAGGCCGCTCGATCGTGGCAATTCGAGTATTGGTGATTGGGCGCTTTGCTCGATCCTGCGTCATATGCCGAGGCTATCGGCCGGGTAGCACAAGCGTCTAGCAAGACCGTCGATCTTGTGGTGTGCCAGCGGCGGTGCAGACTATCATCCCGGCCGCGATCCGTGGAGAATGGCTACATGCGTCGATTGCTGAGTCTGCTGCGCAGAACGGGAGCTGAGCTCGCGCTCGCGCTGGCCCTTTTGCCCGCCTTGCTATTAGGTAGCAGCGGCTCTATTTCGCCTATCAGTGCTCGTGACGCCAGCCCTGTTAGCCGGACCAGTGGCAGCGGGGGGGGTGTGGTGGAGCTGGTCCTTGACCGGCGGGTAGCGACGGAAGACGACGATGTGCCTGATTGGGTCTGGGGCGTCGGCGGTGGCCTATCAGGGACGGCGATCGTGGTCGCGTTGGGCTATAAGTTTTGGCTGGAGCGACGTCGCTAGAGTGTGCTTCGTGAGCACACGTTTCGTCGGCGCTAGAGGTCGTAGCGCTTGAAGGCCTCGGCGAAAGATGGGTCGTCGAGTCGGAACTTGTCGGCGTCTACGTCGCGCTGGGCCGCCAGATGCACCGCCAGAAGTTGCGTCACGATAACCTGCACGATAGGTGCGAGTTGCTCGCCGACGTCGGCGACGTGAAAGGTAATCGTGCCGTCCGGGCCGGAGGCGGGTGAAATCCAGGCAACCGGTGCTGCAATGTCGAGGCCGAATTGGGCGACCGTGCATGCGCGCTCCAAGGAGGGTCCTTCGGCGGAGAAGACGATCATCGCGTCGTCGGTCTGCATTTGTGCTTGGGGTCCGTGTAGAAAGTGCTCTAGACCGTAGCCCGTGACGCGCATCCAGGCGGCTTCGTCCATCTTGATACCTGCCTCCAGAGCGCTGGCCTCGTGCGGGCCGGCGCCAACGGCGATGATCGCGCCGATATCCGACCAGGCAGCGGCGAGCTCTCGGGCGGCGGGTTCGTGACCGAGCGCGTCGTGGATCGCGCTAGGGATTGCAGTGAGGTCACCAATCGCACCGGGGGCGATAGTGTCGGCGACGCGAGCAGCGAGCAGCATTGCAGCGGTGTGTGAGACAGTGTAGGGGGCTGCCGTCTCCGGGCTGACGCCGCGCAGAATGATGTCGGCGGGATTCTCTTCGGCTTCTGTGCCCGCGATCCAGACTGTTGTCACCCTGGCTTTCCGCAAGCGTGCCAGGACATCGCGCGAGGCGCTTTTGTTTCCGGTGTGGCTGAAGACTAGTGCGGCGTCGTCTGAGCGCAGATCGGGGCCGTATTGGACGAAGTCGGAGGACTGCCAGGCCTGGGTGTCTATGCCGGCCGCGCGCAGCAGCCATGCTGCGGTCAGTGCCTCGTTGAAGGCCGTACCGCTGCCGGCTGTGAAAACGCGGGTAGCTTTGCCTAACACGTGAGCTGCCGCGGCGATCGGTTCGTCGGCGTTTAGGAGGCGCGCGAGCTCCTCGGGCTGTTTCTGGATCTGAGCATAGGCATTATAGGATGTGACGTCGCGAGTCATTGATCGTCCCCTTGGACATTTGCGTAAGTGAAGGGGCGGGGTGTGGCTGAACGGTATTGAATCTTCGGCTCCATCGGCGGGCGACCATTATTCCTGGATGGCTGTCATGCTGGAGGACGCGTTCGCGCGGTGGCTAGTAGAAGTCGCTATTTTCGAGCGCACGCTGAACCATGGGGCGGCGTTTACCATCGGCTTTTTGGAGGGCATAGGCGGGATCCGACTCGCCCTGGCTAGAGAGGGCATAGAGGGCGTGTGCCCCACGGATGTGTGGGATAAATCCCTGTCCGTCCTGCATCTGATTGACGGCGAGTTTGATCATGCGCAGTTGGAAGGGGTCATTCTGTGCGACGCGCTTCGCGTAGCTTAGTACTTCGTCGTCGAGATCGGCACGCGGTACGACGCGATTGACGAAGCCGAGTTCGTGGGCCTCGGCGGGATCTAGGAACCGGCTTTCAAAGAGGACCTCCTTGGTCTTGCGTGCGCCCAAGTCCCAGGGTACGGAGAAGTATTGGAAGTTGGTGGGCAGGAAGCGAGCGTCGTCAGAGGCGAAAACGATGTCCATGGATGAGGCGATGATCCAACCACCGAAGATGCAATACCCCTGCACGGCGGCAATGGTGGGCTTGGGCAGTTCCCGCCAGCGTAAGCAGACGTCGACGTTCAGGTCCCAGGTGCGCTTGTAGAAGCCGCGCAAACCATCCTCATAGGGGCGCGCTTGGTGGTCTGCTTTCAGTTGAGGTGAACCGAGATCATGACCCGCGGAGAAGTGGTCTCCCTCGCCGCGCAGAATGATAACGCCCACGCTGGCGTCTTCAGCAGCTGCGTGGAAGGCGTCGTCCATTTCCTCGATGAGTTGGCGGCTCTGGGCGTTGCGATAGTTGGGCCGCGCGAGGGTGATTTGAGCGACACGGTCGGCTATGTCGTAGCGGATGTTTTCGTAGGGCATGAATGCTCCCGTCGGTCTTAGGCGGCGGTTCCTTTAGGGCGGATTTGATGTAGAGAGGCTACAGGCGCAAAGAAGCCCTTCCGAAAGGAAGGGCTTCTGGTTTGCTCCGCATGCTCTACGGCTGCGGCGAGGGTATCTTTTAGATCTTGAGTAGCTCGGCAACCTTCTCGCGATGGTAATCGCCGTCGCCCCACATGAGTTCGGCCATTTTCTGTCGCCGGAAGAAGAGCTGGATAATGTATTCCTTGGTGAATCCGATACCACCGTGGATCTGTTGGCCATGGGCGACGACTCGACGTGTGGCGTCTGAGCACCAGGCCTTGGCCATGCTGACCTGGAGGTCGGCGTCATCCTCTTCCTCATTCACGGCCCAAGCAGCGCGGTACATGATGAAGCGGGAACCGTCCACATCGGTCACCATGTCGGCAGCCTTGTGCTGGATCGCCTGGAAGGATCCGATGGGGCGACCAAACTGGATGCGCTCCTTGGCGTAGTCGACGCTGATCTCGAAGTCGCGTTGGGCGAGACCAACGAGGTAGGCGCAGTAGGCGACGGTGTAATAGCGCTTAGCCTGGTGCATGATGCCCCAGCCTTGCCCCTCGGCACCGAGCAGCGCGCTCGCTGGGACCTTGACATTCTCTAGCTTGACTTCGCACTGCTTGTCGGAGGCGATGGTTTTGAGCACGGTGGAGGTGATTCCCTCCGCCTTGCCGTCTACTAGGAAAAGCGAGACGCCGTCATCGCCGGAGCTGCCGGGTGCGCGGGCGACTACGATCAGCTTGTCGGAAACGTGCGCGTCTGGGACGAAGAGCTTGGTGCCATTGAGTACGTAGTCACCGCTGTCTTCGACGGCGGTCGTCTCGACGCCGTCGGCGTCGAAGCGAGCGCTTGGCTCGGTGAAGGCAAGCGTCATGACGAGTTCGCCGCTGGCGACCTTGGGTAGAATTTCTGTCTTCTGTTCATCGCTGCCAACGGCCTGCACAAAGCCAGCGCCCAATACGGTGCCAATGAACGGGCCTGGAACAAGGGCTCGACCGAACTCCTCAAGCAGCACGCAGAGGTCCAAGAAGGTCATTCCAGTACCGCCGTGGTCCTCGTCGATGATCAGACCTTGCCAGCCCTGGCCGGCCATGCCTTGCCAGAGTTCGTCGGTGTAGCCCCGCTCGTCCTCTTCCATCTCGCGGACCAGCTTCTCCGTGCATTCCTTCTCTAGGAAGTCGCGGGCGAAGTTCTTGAGCATTTCCTGCTCTTCGGAGAGTCCAAGGTCCATTTGATTAACTCCCTCACGGGATTCGATCGGTCAGTTTCTTGTTGTTCGCTCGCGGACATCTAGCTCTAGCGAGCGGATTGGAGGCTATCCCAATGATTCGGCTGTTACCACCCCCCGGTCGACCGAAATTGCTAGCCCATCGACACCTGGTGGCGAGGCTTGATTCGTACCACAATCCCCTCGACGGTCTCCGATTTTAAGGGATATTCGTCGGCCTGCCAGTATTGCGGGGTGAGTTCGTCCAGCAGCGACCAATCGTTGCCTACGGGTTCCACTTCCGCTCGACCACGCAACTCGACGTATCGGTAGGGGTTGGTGATGTCGTGGGAACTGACTGAGACGGCAGGTTGTCGCACGAGGTTGAGTACTTTACGTGTGGCAGCGGTGGTCCAGAAGAGCACGTCGTCACCTTCGTGCTTGATCCAAACAATACTGGATTGCGGCGAACCATTGGGGTTGATCGTAGCGATGTGCCCGAAGTGTGGTGCCGCGAGCAGGTCGCTGATATCGGCCGGGTGCTTTGCCATGGCCGGCAGATCCTCTGTGTGGTGGGGGAACGCCTTACTTATCGTGACTCGTACGAGCAGACCGTCAGCATCCTCCTTCTTATAGGGGTATTCGGGACGGTTCATGTACTCCTGCGTCCGGGTATCCACGAAGTCGTAATTGGGGCGAGGTTCGAGCCTGGCATCCCCCCGCAGTTCGATGTAACG
>CAZZMQ010000002.1:69388-71270 GCA_964655365.1 uncultured Dehalococcoidia bacterium
ATAGGGGTTGTTTTCGTCGCGAATCGTCATCGCAACGCGCGACTCACGGACCATATTCTTGGCCTTGCGATAGGTCGCGTCTGTGGCGAAGAGGACATCGTCACCGTCCCTCACGATCCAGATCGGCGAAGACTGTGGGCTCCCATCTTTGTTGACGGTGACTAGGTGGGCGAAGTGCGGTGCGCCGATCAGGTCGTGGTACTCGGCAGGGATGGCTGTCATGGAACCTCTTTCTGGTTAGGTCGATGGCGTCATTACGACGGTATTTTTTGGAGTGAAGCGCACCACGACACGGATCTTTGTGTCGACGGGGAACTGCCCCTGTCCGGGGTACAGCATGTACGGCCGGGACGGCAGTGCCTTGTCCGGATAGGGTTCGATCGTGCCGGAACCGTGCAACTCCATGTGGTGAAATGGGTTGTCGCGACCGACGATTGAGAGGGCGATCGTGGGGCACGCCGCATGCTATTCGTTTTGCGCCGCTTCTTCTGTCGTGCTGGTGATAATCGCGGCAGAGTCTTGTATCAGCCAGGTAGGTGAGACTTGTGGTGGGCCATCCGGTTGATGATGTCTGAGCGCGCGAGGTGTGGTACTTCTATCAAATCGGTGCTTGATTCGCGCATCTCAGCCACCGCGCCGTTCTTTCTTCTGAGCGGTTTTAGCGCGAGAGCATTGATGAGTAGCCGCCGAAGGAAGCTGTCGTGGCGTCGGCGTGTTGTTCAACGTGCACGTTGATGCAGGCGGGTAGGTTGCTGGCTGCGGCGCGCTCGATTGCGGGCCGAATCTCGGAGGCTTTGGTGACTAGTTCGCCGTACCCACCCAGCGCCTCGACAACCTTTTCGTAGCGTTGGGCGAAGCCTAGTGTGCGACCCGGAGTGTCGTTGGAGCTCGCGGTCCAGCCGCCGTTGTTGTTGACCACGGCGATGATTGGCAGATTGTGTCGAACCATGGTGTCGAATTCCTGCACATTCATGAGGAAAGAGCCGTCGCCGACGAAGGCGATAACCTGTCTCTCCGGGGCGGCGGCCTTGGCGCCCATGGCGTGCGGGATTCCAACGCCCATACAGCCGTTTGGGCCGGGATTCAGACGGCCGCCCTCGGCGAACGAGGGAATCCATTGGCGGGCGAAGGCGAGTGTGGCGTTTCCGTCGACCGAGATGATGGCGTCGCGGTCCATGAAGTTGACAACTTCGTTGGCGACGCGTAGCGGGTGGATCGGGTCGGTGTCGGACTCGGCGATGGCGAGAGAGTTGGCCCGGCGGTCGGAGTCAGCCTCCTGGAGTTGCGCTGCCCAGTCGGTCGGGCCTCTCAGGCCCTGTTGCTCGGCTTCGGCCACGAGCTGGCCTAGAGCGACTTTGGCGTCGGCAACGATCCCGATGTCGGCGGGCCGGTTGTGGCCGATTTCGCTGCCGTCAATATCGATATGGATCACCTTGAGGTCGGCGCTCCAGCGTGGGGGATGGCCGTTGGAGATGATGAAGTTGAAGCGGGTTCCCACGACGAGCGCGACATCGGCCTCGCGGAAGGCTTTGCTGCGTGCCGCGATGAAGGACATTTCATGGTCTTCCGGGACGACACCGCGACCCTGCGGAGTGGTGTAGAAAGGGATTTTGGCTGTGTCTATGAACTCGCGCAGCTCGGGTGACGCGTTGGACCAGAAGATGCCTGAGCCGGTTACGCCGTTTGGACGCTTGTCGCCGCTGAGTAGGTCGATAGCGCGCTTTACGGCTTCAGCATCGGCACGAGGGCGGGCACGTTCGCTCCCGCCGGGCGGGAAGTAGACTTCCTCTTCCTCCGCGGTTTTGTAGAGGGTGTCGCCGGGCAGGTCCAAGTAGGTGGGCCCGGGTTTGGCCTGCTGTGCCTGGCGATAGGCCATATTGAA
>CAZZMQ010000003.1:0-10739 GCA_964655365.1 uncultured Dehalococcoidia bacterium
GATTTCCGCGTTCGACATTCTGCCCCTAGTCTCGTTGGAGACAAAAAAACGGTTGGTGCACGAGGCAATCACGACGGGTCAACTTGTCGTCTGTGTACACAGCACCTTTCCCGGCGTCGGTCGGCTAGTCAACATCGACGGACGTACAAAGTTCGAACCTGAAGCACCCCACGGCTAACGGTGCGAGACGAGGAATCCCCATGACCCAGCCCAGTGATTCTGAAATGCAGAGTCTGATGTCGTCGGCTGTGGCCAAGGCCGCTCTGATCGCAAAGCGGATCAGGAACTGGACCCTAGAGAAGCGTTTCGATGACGACGAATACATCACGCGCAATGAGATCACAGACGAACTGCCGCCGCTACATCAGATCTGGCGCCTCTACCTGCTGACCTGGCGTAAAGACGGGCGCCCGGTAGTCGTGCGGCAAGATGGGGCAAACCAGCCCTGGGCGATCCCAATGCTGGAACAGGAACCAGAGGACGCGGACACTGCCGGCAAACCTGCTACCAAGAAGCAGATCCAAGCCTGGATCAAACCCACAGCGAAGACGCGCTGGGGGATCACGCTCAAGGACTGGTATCAGGCCGCCCGGCTGCATCTCACCGCCACGACTCAGGCTGTCAGCGTCGAGCCCGGAACCGAGCGTTTCTTTGTCTTCCTCTGCGCCAGCGCTTCCAAACTGGACGACATTCAAGCCGACGCGGGCTGGGCCCGGCGCGCGATCGAGACGAAGGACTTCGTTGCGCTCCTGCGCGCGCAGTACCCAGAATTCGACGAAATCCTCGATCAGGTGCACGACAGCTACCTCGTCCACCAGGCTCAATCATAGCGTCGGCTTGTGCAGCTCGCCGGAGACCGGGATAGCGAGCCCCTTGCAAGTACTTCGGAGATCGGAGTCGAAAGTGACGCCTAGCGTCTGAGACACGCGTACCCGAGCGACGAGCCCGGCGACAAGTTAATCTCCTCGACCTGAATCTTGATCGACACACATGTCAACGGCGCGCGCCGAACACACGATAGTTGAAGGCTCCCTATGACAATGGCGGAGCCGGGGTTCCCACGCCAGTTGATTCTCTTGGACGCAGAAAGTTGCATCGGCGGTCAGTTCGCCACCGGAACGCAATCAGCCGCTTCTCCCGACCTACTTCGACGGAAAGCCATTCACAGCGGTGGCCCAAGTGCACAGCTCCCGCCAGCTCATCTCACCTGGTCAACTACGCAGAGGTACGGTTAAACCATAAGTCAGCTCAAACAGATCCTTCAAACCGTGCTTCGCGCAGCAGATGCTTCACTGGAATACCCCCTAATTTTGTTCCCCGGAATCCATCACCCGCTCCCTCCACCAAACACCACATTCCCGACGCTGCTTTCGGCGCCTCGTGAGCCACGCGTAAAGCCGCCCCACCGTTATCATGGCCGCGATCGACGAGTCGCTCTCGACCACGGCGAGTTCCTGCAGGAGGGAAGAAAATGGGTAAGCTCGACGGCAGAGTCGCCATCGTAACCGGCGCTAGCCGAGGAATTGGCGCAGAGATCGCCCGGCTTTTCGCCGCCGAAGGTGGCAAGGTGATCGCAACGGCCCGCACTGTGGAGGAAGGCTCACACCCCCTGCCCGGATCGCTCAACGCAACAATGGCAGATATCCAAGAGCAGGGCGGCGAGGCGACGGCGGTGGCCGGTGACGTCTCCGATTACGAATCCTGTGAGGCCATCGTCGACGCCGCGATCGGCACATATGGGCGAGTCGACGTACTCGTCAACAACGCCGCGCTAACCTACTTTATCCCTGTCGCGGAGTTCCCGATCAACCGCTGGCTGCGGTCGACAGGTGTCAACTTCCACGGACCCTTCTACATGAGCCAGCTCTGCCTCCAAAAGGACATGCTGGAACGTGGCAGTGGGTCGATCGTCAACGTTTCCAGCGGAGCCGCGATTGGGCCAGGGCGGGGACCCTATCCAGGACCACCTCAGCGCGGTGGCACACTCTACGGTGCCGAAAAGGCTGCGTTAGAACGCTTCACGCAGGGCCTCGCCCAAGAAGTGTATGACGCCGGCATCAGCGTGACCTGCTTCAGCCCCTCGCAGATCGTGCCCACGCCGGGCGTCGTCTTCCACAAGCTGATGGAGGGCCGCGACCCATCCGAGGCCGAGAGTGAAACAACGATGGCCCAAGCGGCACTGCTGCTTGCTACAGAACCGCTCGACAAGGTCACCGGACGCGTCACCTATAGCCAAGAAATCCTGCAGGAATTCGGGTGGATAGAGCAGGGCCACGGCACCGGGATCGAAACCAAAGGTTCGGGCTACTCACAGATCTAGACCAGATCGAGACGCACGACCGAATGCGAACCACGCTCCGCTACGGCAGCGCAACACTCGACGCCGAACTGCCAGACGGCTCGACTGTCATCGCCCCACAGTACGCCCCGCCACTACCCGACCCGACCGCGGCCGTGCGGGCAGCATTGGCCAGCGCTTCTCCGCTAGCCGACTTGGACGACGACGAGGATGTTGCGATCGTGTTCAGCCCGCGCCTACCTCATCGAATCAGCGGTGTGGTAGCGGCTGAGCTGCTCGCCGCGATCGAGGGTCGCGGTGTATCCCGCTCCCGTATCAGCCTGATCATAGGGCGGGATCTCGAATTCGCGAACACCGACTCCGACCCGATCCGCATGCTCGGCCGCAGCTATCGCGTCCTCGTCCACGACCCACACAACCCCGACAGCCTGCTGTTCCAGCAGCGCTACCCGGGCGAACGTCGGGGCGGAGTCTACCTGTCCCAGGCGTTCCAAAACGCGAGTATTCGTATCGTCGTCGGTGAAGCGGCTCCACACTTCGCTGCCGGCTGGACGCAAGCACTGGCGGTACTGCCAGGTGTGGCGGCGGAACACAACGTCACACAAACATTCAGTATCGCCAATATGCTCCATCCCGACGCACGTTCCGGCGTGAGCGACGGCAACCCCATATTCGACGCTGCAGTCAAACTCGCCGTGACAGCGGATGTGCGCCTCGCCCTCTGGCTAGCCAGCGACTTCGATGGCCGGGCAACACACGTCTTCGTCGGAAGCTTCGAGGATTCGATCCAAGAATCAATCGCGACGCTGGGTCCACCGCACACACCAACCACCGATGGCGCGTTCGACATCGTCGTGGCCGGCAGCACCGCGTCTACGCTAGCCACCACCGCCCCAGCACTCGCCTCCGCGAGTGCGCTAATCAAAGAGGGAGGTGCAATTGTGCTCGCCGCACCCTGCCGCAGTGGCATCGGCGACGAACAGTTCCAACGGATGCTGCCCCAAACTTCTACTATCGACGGTGTTTGGAACCGGTTGATCGCCCCAGACTTCCAGAGCGATGGGCAATGGTTCGCGCTGCACATCTTCGCCGCCCGCCGCCACGCAGGAACCGTCCACTTGCAATCCGAGTTACTGACCGAGGCACTCCACTCAGCGCACATCACACCCACCAGAAGTATCGAGACAACCCTGGGCGCACTCGCCGTGTCGCATCAGTTCCTGCACGGCAAATCACCGCGCATCGCCGTCCTTCCAGACAGCGCCTCGATCATCCCGCGACCAGCCGCATAGTAGAAACTAGCGGCCTCGACTATGCGCGGGGCAATCCGAGACCGCGAGTAGCGACGATGTTGCGCTGAATCTCGCTGGTGCCGCCCTCAATAGTGTTGGCGACGGAGCGCATGTAGCTGTAGTTATAGCGTCCGTATCGCGCAGCATGCGGATCGCCACCGCCGATCTGACCATAGAGCCCCAGCACATGCATCGCCGTCGTCGCGATACGCTGATTGAGCTCCATTGAGTACAGTTTCGACATGGACGCCTCGTAGTTTGGAATTAAGTCCTGCGCCTGCATCGTGATGATCCGGTAGGACATCATCAACGCCCCCTGCGCTTCAATGAAACGGTCGGCCAGCTCCCAACGCAGACGGCTGCCGCTACTGTCGCCGCCAGACAACTGTGACTTCTCACTTTGTTTCGCGTATTCGATTAGTTGCTCCACGCCCTGCCGGATGCCGACCGCTGAACCGATGCTGCTACGCTCGAAATCCAGCGTTGTAACCGCCCCATACCAGCCACGATGTTCCTCCCCCAGGATGTTCTTAGCCGGGATGCGGACATCCTCGAAGAAAACCTCGTTGAACTCATGCGTGCTCGCCATGTTGACCAGTGGCCGGACATGCACACCCGGGGTGTGCATGTCCAAAATGAAATAGGTGATGCCCTTGTGCTTAGGCGCATCAGGATCGGTGCGGGCCAACAGGATCATCCAGTCGGCCTGATGCGCCCCGCTCGTCCAGATCTTCTGCCCGTTGATCACATAGTCGTCGCCGTCCTTGACCGCCCGTGTTTGTAACGACGCGAGATCGGATCCTGCGCCCGGCTCGGAGTATCCCTGACACCAGATCGTCCCACCGCTCAGGATGGGCGGCAGGTGCTCAGCCTTCTGCTCTTCGGTCCCGATCGTGATTACCGTTGGGCCAGCTATTCCAATAGCAATGCCACCTGGTCTCATCGCCCGCGCCTCCGCCGTCTCCTCATTAAAAATGAACTGGTTCGTCACGCTCATCCCGGCTCCGCCGTACTGCTCAGGCCAAGCAGGTGCTACCCAACCGCGATCGGCCAATGTTCGGAACCACTGACGGCGCGTCGGTGACAACGCAAAGGCATCCTCCCGCGCCTCTTGCCGGATCGACTCTCGCAGCGGCTCATACTCCTGTTTCAGGAATTCGCGTACCTCGCTGCGGAATACTGCTTCTTGCGAACTATCGTGAAAGTCGACCATCAGACTCTCCCAGTTCCACGAACCGACATGATTCAGTTTACGCCGGTCAAATTGAACGATCCCCACGGATGCTAGCGGACTACCGTTGCGCAAGCAGACCTGGTCGAAGCTACCGAGAGCGTCCGTCACTACCCCGCAATGCATCCGCCGACGTACACTCGCAACAAAGGATGCCACATGGCCCGAAAGAAACTCGAAGACATGGATGCGCGTCGACTACTGGGTGGCGCACCCGTGGTGATCATTACCTCAGCCTGGCGAACCGTACCGAACGCAATGCCGGTCGCCTGGTCCATGCCAGTCAGCGTTAATCCGCCACTTATCGCGATCGCCGTCCATTCCTCGCGTCAGAGCCACGATATGATCAAGTTCGGCGAAGAGTTCGCAATCAACATCCCCAGCAAGGTGATCGCCAACCATACTCAATGGCTAGGCATGGTCAGCGGCCTGCAGGGAGACAAGCTGGAGGCATCCAATCTACCCTTCTTCAAGGCACGCGTCGTCGATGCTCCGCTGCTCGAGGGCTGCGTGGGCTGGATGGAGTGCAGCCTGCACGACCACTACACGGTGGGCGATCATACGCTCTTCATCGGCCGCGTCGTAGCGGCTCAGGCCGATACCGACGCCTTTGACTTCGACGACGGCCGGTGGTTGCTGGCGGACGAGGAGTACAAGCCCCTGCAATACCTGGGGGGCAACAGCTACGCGCAACTCGGAACAGCCTTCGCCGCCGAGGTCGAGGCACGCTCCGTGGAGCAAATGGAGGAGGAAGGATTCGGTAAAGAGCTTGAAGAACTCGAGTATGAGCGGACGCGCAAGCGGGAAGAAGAGGAAGAGCGCCGCTACGACCAGGGTCGGCGCGGCGAGGTCGCAGAGGACAAGTCCGAGCTGCCGCGCCAACTGCCAGACGTCTGAGGGGATGGTTACGTGCCTCCGCCCGGAGTCGTCTATAAGGCCGACAATCTTGCGCTGCTAAGCGAGTTCGAGACCGGCAGCGTCAATCTGATCTACACCGATCCACCCTTCAACACAGGCGCTACGCAGCGTCGCACGACGCTGCGTACCGTCGCTGACCCCGATGGCGACCGAATCGGATTCCAGGGTCGCCGATACCGCAGTGAGGTTCAGGGCCAGATTTCCTACAACGACCAGTACGACGATTACCTTGCATTCCTTAAACCGCGGCTTATCGAAATGCAGCGACTACTGAACAAAGCCGGATCGCTCTACCTCCATCTCGACTCCCGCGAGGTGCACTACGTAAAAGTCCTCTGCGACACCATCTTCGGCCGCGACACATTTCTCAACGAGATCATCTGGGCGTACGACTTCGGCGGCCGCCCTAGGAATCGCTGGCCGGCCAAGCACGACACGATCCTGCTCTACGTAAAGACGCCGGGCGCACAGACCTTCAATCAGGATGGCATCGATCGCATCCCGTACATGGCACCCGGGCTCGTGGGTCCAGATAAGGCAGCCAAGGGCAAGCTGCCAACAGACGTCTGGTGGCACACGATCGTACCCACGAGCGGCGCGGAACGGACCGGCTACCCCACGCAAAAACCGGTCGCCTTAGCGCAGCGGATCATCGCTGCTTCAAGCAACCCTGGAGACCTAGTCCTCGATCCATTCGCGGGCAGCGGCACCGTAGGCGCCGCTGCCACGACACTTGATCGGCGGTTCGTCCTAATCGACGAGAACGACGATGCCATCGAGTGCATGCGTCGCCGCCTGCCACAAGAAACTGAGTTCCACCCATCGAACGGTGACTGAGGCCTCAGGACTGCTGCCAAACCAAGGCCGAACCTCCGCCTAGTTCGATCCAGAGTGCTTCACCGTACTCCAGTATGAAATCTACCTGAATTTCGGGAGGTAGAGCAGAACTCCAGATCACAAAGATCTGCCTGACCGGATCCCAGCGGTAGGCGCGATCCACTGGCAATTCCCCCACCGCCTCACTCACGTGCACTCCATCCGATCCAGTCCAGGGCACGAGATTGAATCCCGGCCATAGTGCGACGCCAAGGTCCCTAACACCTGCTGGCTGCCGCCAGAACGTGACGTCACTCTGCAGCCGCTCGGGGGGCGAAAAAACCCAGAACGCCTGGCCTGACTGAATCCTATCTAGATCATTGATAGCTACCTGTCCGGAACGGTAAGCCCGAAAACTGCCATCGACAGGAGCGAAGGTATATGCGGATGTGGCCCACTCGATCCGATCGAGCAGCGTCTCCGGACTAACGGCCGGACCGAGGTTGACCAAAAGTGACCATCCACTGCCAATCGGACTGATCACAGGCGCCGGCAAGACCTGCCCGCGCAACGACCACTGGCCCACCCCGGGTTGCGCGAACCCGAGCGACATCACGAGCAACAGCCCTGCCACCAATGCGATGTATCGTCTCATTCCGGCGAGCCTAGAGCAGGCTCGCGTAGCGGTCACGGCTCTGCCGCACATCGGAATTCGTTGCTCCGCCTCCAGCGGCCCACCACATCCAGCAACTCCCTGAGCGTTAGCCGTACCGGTCCGTAGGTACTCAACCGACAGACATCCGGCCACCTGGCCCCTGACCGTAAACTCCGATGTTCTCGGAGGGAGTCTGTGTCGATGTGTTCAAATTTTTGTGGGCCAAATCGAAATAGTGGCGGAGAGGGTGGGATTCGAACCCACGAGGGGACAAGCCCCCACGCGCTTTCCAGGCGCGCTCCTTAAGCCACTCGGACACCTCTCCGAATTAATGTTGCCCCGCCAGGCTGCAGCTCGCACTTCGCCATGACCTCAAGGTCCACACGCTCGGCGAAGCACGATCCCTCCGAACCCACCAGTCGGCTAGTTCTTACGAGGGTGGAGGAGAGGGCGGGATTCGAACCCGCGAGCCGCGTCAACGCCTACCGATTTTCGAGATCGGCTCCTTCAGCCACTCGGACACCTCTCCAACGGGGATCGAGTATACCAACGCTCCCACTCCGGACCCGCACGAAGCAACGCATCCAGCCAAACACCCTCGCGCCACGGCCAACCCTACAAAGCAGGCGCCTCCGGCTCGTCGGGTAAATGTCCGCTCTCACGGGCGATAGTGAAGCGCCGACGCAAACGTTGCTCCGTCGCCTCACGCTGCGCCCGTCCCTCACTGAGAGCCTCGTCCAGCAGTTCTTTGAACTGCTGGTTCGCCTCGCTATCGGGTGTCTCGATTTCGTTCTGCACGCGCCGGCTAGTCACAACCGCTATGGCTCCCATCAAGAAACCGAGAAGCACCCCACGTCGCAGACCCATCAGCTCACTTACTCCCGCAGCATTAATCTTTGCGCGTCCGTGAGAGCACACTGAAGCCACGCCGGACACCGGAGAAAACACCGTAAACGCGAATTATCGGACTAACGACAGACTCCTCCACGAACTCCGCTGTGCCGCGCATTCCGCGGGCGGCCTCCGTCGCATTCTCCAGGGCCGGGGCAACCCCGTCCGTCACGGTGCTGCGCGAAACACGAAGCAGTTTAAGCAAGCCCCAGCCGATGAGAACAGTGAAGAGAATCGACAGGGTAAGCGCCACGAGTCCGAGAATGCCGAAAACGATGATCACAACATCACGGATATCGGTCAGGGTCGACAGATCAGCCACAGCGCTCACAGCCCGAGCTTGATGTTCATGCCGGAAGAGCCGCGAGTATACCATCGCCGCTGAGTGTTCCTGGCAACCACTGTTGCCCCGCTCACCAGTCCCGCGCGGCCTGAATCGTACCGCCCCCAACCACGCGTTGACCGACATAGAAAACCGCCGCCTGTCCCGGTGCCGCGGCGCGCGCTGGCCGGTCTAGAGTCACCAGTGCCTCGTCTGGGCTCGTCACGGTCACGCGACCAGACAACTCGGCACCGTGATACCGAACCCGCACCTGCGCAGCTAACCCCCCGACGGGCGGCGTGACAAACCAGTGCGTCTCGCTGGTGCGAAAAGACGTGCAAGCCAAGTCCTCCTCACGACCAAGCCGAACGACATTGTCCACTGGGTCGAGCGAGGTCACGAACATCGGCTCACCGGTCGTGACACCGAGCCCTCGTCGCTGCCCCACGGTAAAGTTCTGAACACCAAGATGCTCACCGAGCACGGTGCCGTCACGATCGATGATCGTGCCCGGCCGGTCCGGAACGCGGCTGCCCACGAACTCCCGATAGTCGCCGTTGGGCACGAAGCAGATGTCGGCACTATCAGGCTTCTCGGCCACGGCAAGACCGTACCGGGAAGCGATCTCCCGCACATCGAATTTGACCAGGTCCCCCACTGGGAAGAGGCAGCGATCCAGCGCCTCCTGGGACAGCGTGTAAAGCACGTAGGACTGGTCTTTCTGCGGATCAGCGGCGATGTGCAACTGCACACCAGCGGCGACTTCAACTCGGCGTGCGTAATGGCCCGTCGCCATGTAATCGGCTTCTAGCGCCAACGCGCGCTCTAGAAACAGATCGAACTTGATGTAGGTATTGCAGTTCAGGCAAGGGTTAGGCGTCACCCCATTCGCGTAGTCCTCGACAAAGCGATCAACCACGAAGCGCTTGAATGGCTGCTCCAGATTGAGCGTGTAGTGCGGGATGTCCAACACCTGAGCGACACGGCGAGCGTCGTCGATATCCTCAATGCCACAACAGAGGGTCTTGCCACTAAATCCCTCGGGCCGCGCCTCGGGCCAGAGACGCATCGTGATCCCGACGACGTCGTAGCCCTGCTCCACCAGCAGAGCCGCCGCCACCGACGAGTCCACGCCCCCGCTCATCGCCACCACCACACGCTGCGCCATCAGATCATCTCCTGCACACTCGAGGGCCGACGCCTCACGCCGATGATATAATCGCACGCGTTCACGGGAAGAACCGTTTGAGCGAAGAGACAACACCCATCGACGCACTCACCAACCTACCCGGGATGAAGGCAGCTAGCATCGACCTGCAAGGACTTGAACTGGCCCGCCGCCTCGTGGAGGAGCTGTCCGAAAAACAGGCCGAAAGCATCGTCTTGCTCGACATCGCAGAGGTGTCTAGTGTGGCCGACTACTTCGTAATCGGCTCCACGATGTCCAGACGACAGTTCGAGGCGGTCGAGGACGCCCTGCGCAAGCTCAATATCCTCCGCCCGCGCATCGAAGGAACTCCGGAGTCCGGCTGGCAGCTATTCGACTTCGGGGATGTGGTCGTACATCTCTTCAGCCAGCATGAACGCGCATTCTACGATCTTGAGAGCCTCTGGGCGCACGGCAACCAGCTCCTGCGCATGGAATAGCCCGGATCACCGGACCATCTCGAAGGGTGTATGGAGCGCGCCGCGACTGCTGTGGGTCACTACTCGACAATCCAGCGATCGGAATCACGCTCCCACGCCAGCAGCTCCTCCGGTGCGAAGAAGATACCGGTCTCCCGCTCCCCGGCCTCCGGAGAATCGGATCCGTGCACCACGTTGCGTCCGATATCGAGCCCAAGGTCACCCCGGATCGTGCCTGCTGCTGCTTCGAGAGGGTCGGTCGCACCCATCGCTGTACGTGCCGCACGCACAGCGTCAGGGCCCTCGAACACGGCTGCTACGATGGGAGACGACGTCATGAATCTCTTCAGCCCGGGGAAGAACGGCTTATCGATATGCGCCTCGTAGTGTTGGTCAGCGATGGCATCGCTCATCTGCGTCAACCTGAGGGCGACCAGCTTGAGGCCGCGACTCTCCAAACGGCTGATAACTTCGCCGACTAAGCCACGCTGCACGCCGTCCGGCTTCACCAAAACGAGAGTTCTTTCCACACTCACTCGTTCGTCTCCAAGGGCTTCGTCTCCAAGGGCTTCGTCTCCAGGAAATTGGTCTCTACAGGGAAAGGCTCCTCGACGACGGGGGCCTGTGGCCCGATAGCCGGCTCGCGGAGGTAGAGCGGTTTCATTTGCTGCGGTGGAAACTCGCGCCCG
>CAZZMQ010000003.1:10749-47410 GCA_964655365.1 uncultured Dehalococcoidia bacterium
AAGCGTGCAGCGAAAGTCGAACGTGCGCCTTGTGGCGGATAAACAGATGTCAGATGAGAGACGAACACTTTTTGTTCCGCGCGCGGTCGCAACCATTTTCGCGCCCCCGCCCGGCCGCGCGGCCGCGCTCCCAACTGCGATATGCCAGCTCCGCGAGTAGAGCCGCCCGTCGCATGTTCGCTGCGCCGCCGGCCAGCGTCCAGCCTAACCGCGACAGATGTGCCACCACGTCTTGGGGTAGTCGTTCCGCCTCTCCACAAAGAACTCCAGCCTCGCCCAATTCGTCCAGCCGTATCGCCAAAACGCGCAGGCTAACGAGCATCGGCGGTGTCAGTTCTCGCCAGTGCGCCGCTGGTCCTTGGTAAATGGCCAGTGCCCATTGCCCGCGCCCGGCATCGTGCAAAGCGATGATCGGACCCCGCGTGACCGCCTGTCCATATGCCTCGATCTCCAATCGCCCCACCCCAACAGCCGCAAGATCCAGAGCAGTGGCCAGCGCCGCTGCAACCGCCATCCCGGCTCGGATACCGCCGTAGGCACCGGGACCAACGTCAACAAAAACGGCTTCCAACTGGGCCCGCTCGATCGCGGCGGCTTTACACACGGTATCAATCATCGGAACGAGCGTCGGCGTGTGACGTCGGCCTGTAGGCCAGCTGATCTCGGCCAACACTCGCCCGCTATCGCTAACAGCCACGCTCACCGACGGTCCCACGCTGTCGATTGCGAGTTCCAACGCGCTACTCGCGGGTTGCCCGCAGTGCGGTCAGTAGATCATCACTGCGAGAGCCTCTCGCTCCCAGCCGAAGCTGACGCTCATTCGCACTCGGTCCGGGAATCATCTCGATACGCAGGTGGTCAGCGGGCAAATTGGCACCGGCACGCTCAGGCCATTCGACTAGCAGCACCGATGCAGCCGCGATCTCGTCCAAGGCGAGCTCTTCGATCTCGTCCGCGCCTGTTAGCCGATACAGGTCAGCGTGCGCCAGGGGTACACGGCCATCGCCATATTCGTTGATCAGCACAAACGTGGGACTGTTGACGATCCCGGAGACGCCCAACCCCTTCGCAACCCCTTGGGCAAAGACCGTCTTCCCGGCACCCAACTCGCCCGACAGCAGCAGCACGCAGCCGGTTGTCACGAGAACACCCAGCGCTTCGCCAAGCTGTCGGGTCTCATCAGGGCTGCCGCTCGCGAACGAACAGGTCTCGCTCGTTAGGCGATCTCTCTTGGGCTGCGTCGTAGTCATTGTCAGTCGAGTATACGCCCACCACGCTGCGAACCGACCGCGTAAAACTCCGATATATGCAGCACGGGTATCATCGCTGACATGCCTGATGAGATTTCGATCGCCTGCACACTTCCCATCTCCGCAGCAGCTCAAGAACGCATTCGCGCAGTCGACGATCGCATTCGTCTTCACGTCCTCAGCCGCGACGCGGCCCGCCGCCTCAACGACCGCCAGCGGGAGGTCGACGACCCTGCCGGTGCCGATAAAGAGATACAGGACGCGCTGGAGTCGGCGGAGATCTGGTTCGGCTTTTCCTGGCCCAACATGAACTTCCCCACAGCCGTAGGAAAACTGCGCTGGATCCAACTTGCGTCGGCCGGAGCCGAAGGGTTGCTCAATCAACAGCCACCCACGCATCTCCAGATGACCAACTCGTCCGGCCTAGCCGCCATGCCGATCGCCGAATGGGTGTTAACCTTCATGCTGATGCACGCCAAGCGGATGCCACTGGCGTTCGACCAACAGCGCAGCCGTACCTGGAAACGCTATAGCGTAACCACACTGCGCGAATCGACGGTCGCCGTGATCGGTTTAGGCGCGATCGGCAGAACAGTCGCACGACTCAGCCACGCTTTCGGGGCTCGCGTGATCGCCACGCGCCGCTCCGCCGAACCGGGTGGCACCGCGGAGTTCGTAGACACGCTGTTTCCAGCCGACGCCCTGCACGAGGTGCTAACGCAGGCGGACTATGTGGCGCTCTGCGTACCGGTCACTAACGAGACTCGCCACATGATCGGCGAAGCCGAACTAGCCGCGATGCATCCCAGCACCGTCTTGATCAACATCGCGCGCGGAACCATCGTCGATTGGGGAGCTATGTGCGAAGCTCTCCGCAACGGTAGCCTTGCCGCCGTCTACACCGACGTCAGCGATCCAGAGCCACTACCGCCGGACGACCTCTCCTGGCAAGTGCCAAATCTGTTCATCACGCCCCACAACAGCGGAAACCAGCCGGACTACGTCGACCGTGCAGCGGATCTGTTAATTGAGAACCTACAGCGCTACATCCGTGGAGAGATACTCGAGAACATCGTCGACCCGGAGCGCGGCTACTAGCCCTACTTCTTATTGTTACGCCTTGGCTTCGAGGTGCTGCTGCCGTTCCTGGAGGCCCTCTTCACTCTGGTCTTCGAACCAGAGTTCTTGGCAGTCTTCTTAGCCCTACCACCGGCCTTGGTCGCCCTACGTTTCCCCGGCTCGAGCTTCGCCGTCGAGCCGCCGTTGACGGATGTTTTCGCTGCCTCGGTCTCCATCTCTTCCAGCCCTAGCTTCTCACCGAAAGACCGACCCATGTCAACGACGGCCACCGCAGCCACGCGATCATCGTCAGTAGACATCACGGTCACACCCTGCGTGGAACGACCCACAGCCGCAATCGACTGCACTGTGGTGCGGAGGAACTTACCTCCCTCTGCAATCAAGACCAACTCTTCGGTGCCATCCACCTGTCTCAAGGCCACGACGGGGCCCGTCCTGTCGGTCACTTTGTGGGCGATCATACCTTTGCCCGCACGACCCTTCTGTGGGTACTCCGCCTCCGGGGTTCGTTTACCAAAGCCACGCGCCGTGACGGTCAAGAACTGCGTCCCCTCTCGAATCGCCTCAAGTCCAATCAACACGTTGTCGTTCGGCACCCGGATCGCACGCACACCCCCGCTGGATCGAGAGGCAGAGCGCAGCGAATCGACGGGAAAGCGAACGGCCAATCCAGCATCAGTCATGACGATCACGTCTTCTCCGTCATGCGCATAGGCGGCGCGAACAAGCCGATCGCCGTTTTTGATATTGAAGGCGATCAGTCCTGCTCTCCGTACGCTGGCAAAGTCGGAAAGCGGCGTCTTCTTAATTTGGCCATCGCGCGTAGCGAGCAAGATGTAATCGTGCTCGAAGTCGGTCGCCGGCACGATCGTAGTAACAGCTTCATCGGCGTCGATTTGGATCAGGTTGCGCAGAGGCAAGCCGCGGGCTTCGCGTGCGCGCTCCTCCACCTCATGCGCCTTGAGCGAAAAAACCCGACCTTTGTCCGTGAACATCAGCAAATGGTCGTGCGTATCGGCAACCAGCAGGTGCGCAACGACATCCTCGTCCCGCGTCTGCATCCCCTTCACACCTTTGCCGCCGCGATGCTGAGAACGGTAAGTCTCTAGTGGCACGCGCTTGATGTAGCCATCGTTGCTGACGGAAACGACACAGGCCTGGTGTGCGATCAGGTCCTCCGTGTTGAAGTCCTCGACATCCTGCGCGACGATCGCGGTTAAGCGCGCGCCAGCATACAGTTCAGTTAGCTCGGAGACGTCGCCCCCGATCAGCGCATCGACCTTCTTCTCATCGGCTAACAGGCCTTCGAGATACTCGATCGTCTCCGAGAGGTCTTGGAACTCTTCTTCCAGCTTAGTCCGCTCAAGCGCCGCCAGCCGCCGCAGCTGCATGTCGAGCACCGCCTGGGCCTGACGCTCGCTGAGGTTGAACGGACGACCCTGTAAAGCTTGTTTGGCGGCGTCTGCAGAATCCGCCTCTCGGATCTTCTTGATGATGCTATCGATCTTTCCGATCGCCGAGAGCAGCCCTTCGACTATATGAAACCTGTCGCGCGCGCGCGCGAGGTCGAACTCCGAACGTCGTCGGATAATGTCGCGGCGGTGGTTGATATAACACTCCAGCGCCAGTTTGAGCGGGATGCGACGCGGACGGTCTTCGATCAGCGCCACCATATTGGCGCTGAAGGTCGTCTGGAGCGGCGTCATCTTCCAGAGGTGTGCGAGAGTCAGCTGGACGTTTCCATCGCGCTTGAGTTCTACTACGACGCGCAATCCGTGGCGATCCGACTCATCACGCAGATCGGCAATCCCCTCCAAACGTTTGTCACGCACTAAGTGTGCAATCTGCTCTACCAGCGCGGCCTTGTTAAGCTGGTAGGGCAGCTCCGTAAACACGATCTGCATCCGCCCGCCACGCGCCGTCTCCTCCACGTGGTGCACGGCTCGCATCACGAAGCGGCCGCGGCCTGTCGCCCAAAGATCCCGTAGCATATGCCGGTCGCGACCCGCAAAGACCACGGCGCCGGACGGAAACTCCGGTCCTTGCACGACGTTCATCAACTCATCGACGTCGGCCTCGGGGTTGTCCAACAGTAGTTTGACGGCGTCCGCGATCTCACCGAGGTGATGCGGCGGCATGTTCGTCGCCATCCCAACCGCGATCCCCGTCGATCCGTTCACAAGCAGGTTCGGCATCCGGCCCGGCAAAACTGTCGGTTCGTTGAGGCTGTCATCATAGTTCGGACGAAAGTCGACCGTCTGTTTGTCGAGATCGGCCAGCATCTCTTCGGCATGCGAGCTAAGCCGTGCTTCGGTATAGCGCATGGCCGCAGGCGGGTCGTTGTCAATTGAGCCAAAGTTGCCCTGCCCGTCGACAAGCGGATAGCGCAAGCTGAAGTCCTGCGCCATGCGCACCATCGCCTCATAGACTGGCGTGTCGGAATGGGGATGGTATTTTCCCAACACCTCACCTACCACCGTCGCACTCTTCTTGTGGCGTCCGTTGGCACGCAGTGACAGATCGTCCATGGCATAGAGGATGCGGCGCTGTACAGGCTTGAGCCCATCGCGGATGTCCGGCAAAGCGCGCTGGACGATCACGCTCATGGCGTAATCGAGATAGGACATACGCATCTCATCGACAATACGTCGAGGACGGATATTCTGCGCATCAGTGACCATTGGACCTGGTGCCCTTCAGCCGACTTGACTCCTCTGAAGAAAACCGCTTTTCGCGGTCTTAGCATCCCGGAAGGCGGGGGAGTCAACTGAGCCGGACGAACCGCGTCAAGCCTTGACCTCAGCCCATCCCTACGGTCTGCTCCACGCCATCGGTGCCAGTATATTCTACCAGTTCGATCCAGTCAGATCGCGGGCTTCCCTATCAGATCTTGCAGCTTGTTCCACCTGTTTTATCCGGCCTTCATGGCCTCGGCAAAACCCTCAACCCCGCGCTCCACCACGGACCACCAGGCAGGCAACGGCAGTGGTTGACGGTAGCGCTCCAGCAGTACGCGCAGGTCACGTCGGTGGGACTCGGGTAGATGGCAGCCGTCCCAGGTCAGCGTCTCACCACGCACCGTCAGCATCCGCTGGACCGCATCCTGCAGCACCGTTAGCTCCGGCACGCCACGCGCCTCGCCGCTATAGCCTTCCGGCGGATTACCCGCATAAAGCAGCGGCGCTAACTCCTCGCCAGGCCAGGCAAGCAAGGCCTCGTAGCACCAAGCATAAACACGGGCGGGGCCTTCGGCGACTCCGTGCATCGCCACGGCGGAGGCACCAGCGGCGTCCAATCCGCACTCAACGAGACGGTAGCCCGACCCCTCGGTACGAGCGACCGCCGCGAGCTGCTCCGTAGTCAACCACTGTAGCCATGTGTGTGTCAGCGCTTCCTGATCTGGGCACACGGTCACTGGCACATAGCCCTTGCGCGAGTAGCCAGCACAATAGGCAATGCGCAGACCACGCGCGCTGCAACCCATGACAATCACGCTGTCATCCTGGATCCGCTCGCCCTTGCCAAGCCCCTCGAATTTATCGAGCAACTGCCGCGGATAACCATTCGAACCAACAGCCAGCACGGGAATACGCTGATCGAGCGGTGCTCCTCCAACTCGTTCGAGCGCCTCCACCAAAGACACAACCCTGTCGCCAAGATCGACAGGAACCTCATCCAAGCTAGCAACAGTCTCGCGTTGCGGCTGGATATCGTAGAGCAGCCCGTGGCGATAAAGGTAGGGGCGGCGCTCTGCGGCCGGACGCGGGTCCGGATATCGGCAAGGCTCGTCACTGAGCGAGAAAAGGTCGCGTGCTTCGCGCGGCTCAGGCACCACTCACCTCCCGCGGTTCCAGTAGCAGAGTGGCCGCTCGTTGCGTACAGCGTGGCTGTTCGCAACCGCGGCAAGGAGTACGCTGCGCCCCGCTTGATACGGTCAGCTTCGAAAGGGAACTCGCCATGATGCGCTACCGAAAGTTCGGCAGCAGCGAGCTAATGGTCTCCGAGATCGGAGTGGGCGGCGGGGGGCTGGGCCATGTCTGGGGCCCCACGAGCAACGAAGCCGTGCACGAGGCGATCCGTTTCGCACTCGACACGGGGATCAATTTCTTCGACGTCGCACCCGGCTACGGGTCCGGACTCGCCGAGAAGAACCTCGGAATCGCCCTTGGCCCGAACCGGCCACAGGCTGTAATCGCCACAAAGGTGCGGCTCACAAAGGACGATCTCGACGACATCCCCGGCGCGATCGAGCGATCGCTCGTTGCCAGCCTCGAACGACTACAGACAGAACAAGTCGACCTCTTTCAACTCCACAACCGCGTCACCCAAGGCGACAATGCCTCAGACGGCTCGATCGGGCTCTATGACGTCCTGCGATCCGGCGGCGTCGTAGAGACGCTACACCGGCTCAAGGCCAGCGAGCAGACGAGGCTGATCGGATTCACCGGTATCGGTGATAGCCTGGCCGTGCGCGAGGTGATGCAGAACGCGGCGCTGGATAGCGTGCAGGTCTACTACAACCTGCTCAATACCAGCGCGGCCACTCCGCTGATCGACGGCTCAACACTCTGGGATCACGGGCAGATCCTGCCGCTGGCGGCGGAGTTGGGCATGGCCGCCATCGGGATTCGAAATCTGGCCGCCGGGGTTCTCTCGGAGGGCGTCGATCGTCTTTTCGACGGCGATTCGCTCGTCGTGCGCGTCCGCCTGCGTGCGACGAGGCTCGACTTTCTCAAAGTGGACGGTACGCCACTCTCGCAAACTGCTACCCGCTTCGTGCTCGATCACCATGCCATCACCAGCGTGATCCCCGGCGTCAAAAACCAGGCCGAAGTCGCCGACGCCATAGCTAGCATCGATTTACCTCCTATCGACCCTATGCGGCGTAACCAGTTGGCGGATCTTGCCACAACCGACTTCGGCGTTGACGAACCAGCTGGCAGCATGCTGTAGCGTGCCTCGCGGGCTCGGCCTACCAAGACATGAGGACAACCAACCTCTCACGTCAGGAGTCCCCACCTCAACTACCATCCGCCTCCGCTCGAAGATGGATCGAGACGATGTGCGCATGGATATACCTGAGCTGACCCAAAATATTGCGGCAATTCGGCGTCAATATCTCGATCGCTGGTTTTACCTGGGCCGAGTTCAGCACAGGCGATCCATCACCGCGGCATCAATTCTAGGTTGGCTAATAGCAGCCCGCCCACGCCTCGATTTCGCGGGACCAACCCGTAGTTACTCGGCGCTGACACTTTCCTGCAGGAATATGCAGAAGCCTTCGCAAAGCAACTCAGCGAAAGACGCAAAACCACCCTGAGAGCATCAAGGAACGCATGCTGTTAGACACTCTGGTCATGCCGGAAAACTGGGTTCGAAGGCTATGAGCTGAGCTGCGGCCACAAAGAGAACGACGGCCTCACAACCACGTACCACCTCACATTGCAGCAGCGACTTAAAAAGATAGCCGACTCTTTACATCGTACGAATTTAAGCGCTGCTAGGGCGGCCATCGGGTCCAACAGCCTTGTGGCTTGGGACGGATCTGTGCCTTTGCCGGTAACCCCGATCTCCCGGTGGAGAACGGACATTTGGCGCTAATCCCGCAACGTGGTGACGAAGTGACCCTAATAACGAACCAGGTCTCCATCTGAATCTCTTGAGACTGAATATCTATCGGAGTAGGCAGTAGGACGTTCATCACTGTGGAACGATTCAGTTAGCTGTAGAAAGACCACCAACTCATGCAACATCCATCATCCGAACTCATACGAACTCGTACGCATTTGTTCGTACTGCGAGCGAGGCTATTCTGAACTGAATCTTACCCACACAAGCTGGAGGGTGATCGGCGAGATGAACGGGTCTGAAATTCCCAACGTCGTGATTCACCGCTTGCCGATGTACGCGCGTGCTCTGACCCTGCTGCAGGCGGAAGGACGCGACGTCATCAGCTCGCTTGAACTCGGACAAGAACTCGGCGTAACCCCGGCCCAGATCCGGAAGGATCTCTCCTACTTCGGGCGCTTCGGCAAGCAAGGGCGCGGCTATAACGTCCAGCAGCTGATTGACCGGCTTCGCTCAATTCTCGGTCTAGACCGGGAGTGGCGCTTGGCCTTGGTTGGCGTGGGCCGACTTGGTCAGGCCATCTTGGGCTACGGCGGCTTCAGCCCACAGGGGTTCAAAGTCATCCGCGCGTTCGATTCAGACCCCAATCGGATAGGGCAGATGCTGGACGGCGTGCGAGTAGAGAGCGTGACGAACCTCGAACAGTCCCTACGCCAGACCTCAGTCGATATCGGGATCGTGGCGGTCCCGGCCACCTCCGCACAGCATGTAATCGACGTCCTCGTCGCAAGCGGTGTTCATTCGATCCTGAACTACGCGCCGATCGTCAATCGTGCCCCAAGCGGAGTCCATCTGCGACAGATCGATCCTGTGCTGGAGTTGCAAAGCATGACCTACTACCTCAAACAGCACGAGGGTGAGACGGATACCTCTACCCCTGATTAGGGGCAGCCCGCCCAAGGCTCTCGCGGCACAACCGCCTACGGATCGGCCGGGCTCAACAAGCCTTCGTCGGAGGGAAGATTGCGTCGGATCACGTCTAGATACTCAAGCGACAGACTGGCACCCTGGGCAACGCAACGCAGAGGGTCGTCCGCCACATGGCAGGGCGCGCCAGTCTCCTCAGTCAACAATTTTTCGATATTGCGTAATAAAGCACCGCCTCCGGTCAAGACGATCCCGCGGTCGATTACATCCGCCGCCAGTTCCGGGGGGGTCTGTTCCAAAACGGATCTGATCACCTGCACAACTGCCGTGAGCGGCTCCTGCAGAGCCGTCGCAATCTCGTTCGAAGTAACCGTGATCGTGCGTGGCAGCTGCGAAACTTGATCCCGGCCGCGAACTTGCGTACGGAGGGTATCCTCGATCGGCAGGGCGGAGCCGATCGCGATCTTCAAATCCTCCGCAGTACGTTCGCCGACGATCAAATTGTGGCGACGCTTGATGTACGAGGCTATCGCCTCATCGAAGCGGTCACCTGCGACGCGGACCGAGTCCCAAACAACCATGCCATACATCGAGATCACAGCGGCCTCGGTGCGGCCACCGCCGATATCAACAACGAGATTACCGCGCGGCGTAGAAACAGGAAGCCCCGCCCCAATCGCCGCCGCCAATGGCTCCGGGATCAAGTGCGCCGGGCGGCGCGCGCCGGCTTGCTCCGCGGCATCTCGTACCGCACGCTGCTCGACCGGAGTGACCCCGGCCGGCACTGAAATCATGACCTCGGGGCGTATAAACGAAAAGCGGCCAAGCACCTTGCCGATAAAGTACCGCAGCATCGCCTCGACGACGACGTAGTCCGCGATCACCCCCTCGCGCATGGGACGGATGACCGAGATCGATTCCGGGTTGCGGCCAATCATGCCGCGAGCGTCCTCGCCGACGGCGACAACAGCGTTGTCACGATGTGCCAATGCCACAACACCTGGCTCTTGCAGAACTACGCCGCGGCCGCGCACGGCGACCAGAATATTGGCCGTACCTAGGTCAATCCCAATTCGCTTACCAAAAACCACGCTGCGAGCTCGCCCTCACCTTGCCCCTATCTGGGAACACGGTCATGCATCCAAGAACTCCCGTAACGGTGCTCAGTGTATCGGAGCGGTCAGAGTCAGGCCCGCCTAGCCGCCCGGCGCATCGACGGAGGGAGTTGCAGGGGTGACATCCGCACCGAGTAAACGTAGCTTCTCGTCCAAACACTCGTAGCCGCGAGCGAGATGCTGGGCATCCCGCAACTCCGTCATTCCGTCTGCCACCAGCGCAGCAATCACAAGTGACGCAGCCGAGCGGATATCCCGTCCGTAGACGATGGATCCCCGCAGCGGTGTCGGCCCGTGCACAATGGCGGTGGATCCGTCGACGTCGATCAACGCGCCCATGCGCCGCAGATCGTCCACGTAACCGAGACGGTTCTCGAAAACGCGCTCGTGGACCTTGCTGTCACCCTCCGCCTGAGTCAGTAGCGTCGTTACCTGGGCTTGAAGATCGGTCGCCAATCCCGGGTAGGGCACCGCCTGAACGTTCGCGGCGCGCAGCTCCGGTGTGCCACGCACCCGCACCCGCACCACCCCCGACTCGATCGATTCCTCAACGCTGGCTCCAATCTCGCTCAGCTTGGCCAGGATTGCGTCCATCTGCCTCGGCTGCACACCGCACAGTTCCACGTCTCCACCGGTGATAACAGCCGCCGTCGCCAGTGTCCCTGCCTCGATTCGATCGGGAATCAAGGAGTGCTCGCACCCCCCAAGGGTCTCAACCCCATCAATCGTTATCGTGTTGTGGCCGGCCCCGACGATACGTGCTCCCATCTCATTCAGCATCGCCCCAAGACAGAAGATTTCCGGCTCCATCGCCGCATTGACGATCACGGTGCGCCCCTCGGCTAAGACCGCCGCCAAGATAAGGTTCTCGGTACCCAACACGCTGGGGTAGTCCAACACGATGCGGGCTCCCTGTAGCCGGTCTGCATCGATTTCGAAATAACCGTTTTCATGGCGAGCGCGCGCACCGAAATTCTCGAAGCCGCGCAAGTGCACGTCGACGGGGCGTTGCCCAATTTCGTCTCCTCCGGGCGCAGCGCAGATCACCCGCCCCACACGAGCAAGCAGCGGTCCGGCAACCAAGAACGACCCTCGTAGGCGGTGCACAAGCTCGTCAGGTGGTGCGTCCGCTAGGTCAGCAGCGGCTATTATCTCGATCTCGTGAGCATCGGGATCGTAGCGGACGTCCGCTCCCAGAGATTGCAAGATTTGTGCCAAGTAGCGCACGTCAGCAATCGTGGGCACGTTGCGGAGGGTCACGCGCTCGCGCGTCAAGAGCGCGGCCGCCATGCACGGAAGTGCGTCGTTCTTGCCACCACTGACCTGAACGCTACCGTTCAGGCGGGCACCACCCGCAATTTGGAGGATCGAGTCGCTCAAAGCGCCACCGTCCGCTCACCCACTACTTACGCCACCGTAGCCGCGACCACCGGGGCCCACAAGCACAGCCCGAATTTCCAAGAAGCGATATGAGGTAACCGCGCGTCGCGCGCTCGCTACTCCGCGCCGCCAGCGTTGCTGGGCAGATCAGCGCGGCCTCGGCGTCGGCGTCGTTCGAGAATCCGTAGCCGCATCATTGATCGACGCAACGCCGCTTCCGCCCTCGCGCGATCTTGGGTGGATTCGTCTCGCAAACGCTCCTCAGCCCGGACTCGAGCCGCCTCGGCACGCTCGAGGTCGATCTCGTCGCCTCGCTCTGCGGCATCAGCCAAGATCGTGACCAAATCGTCCTTAACCTCGAGAAAGCCACCGCTGAGAAAGAAGGGCATATCGGCGCTGTTCTTGCGAACAACTAATTCCCCTGGCTGCAAGGTAGTGAACATCGCCGCGTGGCTAGGGAGCACGCCCAGCTGCCCAAGCGCTCCTGGAGCGATTACTTCATCAATTCCGTCATCCTCGAAGAGCAACTGCTCCCCAGTAATGATTTCAAGCCTAAGTGGCATGAGCTGTTCTCCTGCTCGCCGTGCTGGCCTAGTGAGCCCCCCGACTAGCTCTAGCCAGCTGCCGCGGCTCCACTCAGCGTGGCCGCCTTGGCTACCGCCTGGTCAATCGTGCCAACGTTGAAGAAGGCCTGCTCCGGCAGGTCATCGTGCTGGCCGTCCAGAATCTCACTGAAACCGCGCACCGTCTCGCGAATCGAGACGTACTCGCCGCCCACGCCGGTGAACTGCTCTGCCACGAAGAATGGCTGGGTCAGGAAGCGCTGGATGCGACGTGCTCGCGCGACGGCAAGCTTATCGTCGTCCGACAGTTCATCAACACCCAGGATAGCGATGATGTCCTGCAGATCCTTGTAGCGCTGCAGAACCTGCTGCACGCCACGAGCAGCCTCGTAATGCTCGTTACCGACAATGTTCGGATCAAGCGCTCGGCTGAATGACGACAACGGGTCGACAGCTGGGTAAAATCCTTGCGACGCGATCGAACGTTCGAGCGCGATCACAGCATCTAGATGGCCAAATGTCGTCGCCACGCCAGGGTCGGTGTAGTCATCGGCGGGAACATAGATCGCCTGGAAGGAAGTAATCGAGCCCTTGGGCGTCGTCGTGATCCGCTCCTCAAGCTCACCCATCTCCGTCGAAAGCGTGGGTTGGTAGCCCACAGCCGAGGGCATACGCCCCAGCAAAGCTGAGACCTCCTGCCCGGCCAGGGTGTAGCGATAGATGTTGTCAATGAACATCAGCACGTCCTGACCCTGTTCGTCGCGGAAGTACTCTGCGAAAGTCAAACCCGAAAGCGCCACGCGTAGACGCACGCCGGGCGGCTCGTTCATCTGGCCGAAGACAAGCACCGTCTTGTCGAGAACGCCCGACTCCTTCATCTCGTTCCAGAGATCGTTGCCTTCGCGCGATCGTTCACCCACGCCGGCGAAGACGGAGTAACCACCGTGCTCAGACGCGATGGAGCGGATGAGCTCCTGAATAATCACCGTTTTACCAGTGCCGGCACCGCCATAAGCGCCGATCTTGCCACCACGGGTGAAGGGGGCAATCAGGTCGATCACCTTGATCCCGGTTTCCAAGATTTGGGCTTCGGAGACCTGTTCCTCATAGCTCGGTGGTTTGCGTTGGATCGGCCAGCGGGTCGCATCAACTGGGATCGGATCCAGATCATCCAACGGTTGTCCCAACACGTTGAAGAGCCGACCCAACGCGATCTCGCCGACTGGCACGGTAATCGCTGCCCCCGTATCCTCCGCCGCGTTGCCGCGCCGCATGCCTTCAGTGGCATCCATGGCGAGGCAGCGTGCGCGGTTATTACCAAGGTGCTGCTGCACCTCGGTCACCACGACCGAGCCACTGTCCATCGTCACATTGACGGCGTTGAACAGTGAGGGAAGATCTCCGGGCGGAAATTCCACATCGACCACGGTACCGATAACCTGGACGACTTTTCCTTCTGCCATTGCGCTACCTCCTGCGGCGCCCCACGGCGCTCAGAGCGTACTTGTCGCTGTCAGACTGGCCGCTGATCGAGCCCTTGTTCAAGCCCTTGTTCGAGCCAAGTCAAATCAAACTCTTCCAATGAATCGATAATACGTGCGGCACCGGTCAATTTGATCCCGGCCGTCATCTCGGTCCGCACCGCGATGACTTGCATACCAGCTCGACGCCCCGACTCGATCCCGGCCGGCGCATCCTCAATCACGGTGCAAACCCCAGGCTCCGCGCCCAGCTTAGCGGCCGCCGACAGATAGATCTCTGGGTCCGGCTTGCTTTGCTTTACCTCGTCGCCAGCAACAACCGCCTGGAAATTCTCTCGCATACCCAGCTTAGTCAAGGCTGTCTCCACCCAGTTGCGATTAGACGAAGAGGCCACAGCGCAGGGCACATCCGCCTCTTCCAATTGTTGCAACAACGCGTGGGCACCGGGCATCGCTTCCGCCTGGGTGCGGTATTGCTCCATCACTGCAAGGCCGTAGCGATCCGCGTAGTGGTCGTAGCCGTGTGCGAGACCGAAGCGGACACGTAGATCATTCCAGGTATGGTCCAACGTGGTACCGAGGTATTCCGTGTAGGTGACCATATCGAGTTCGACCTCTTCGTCGGCCAAGATTGCGTTCACGGCCGCAAAATGCAGCGGTTCGCCGTCCACTAGTACCCCATCCATATCAAACAAGACGGCCGGCATACGTCAGCCCAACGCTTCGACACCACCGACGATGTCAAGCAATTCGATGGTGATCTGGTTCTGGCGGGCTTTGTTGTACTCTAGGGTGAGGTCGTCGATCATCTCGTTAGCCGCGTCGGTCGCGCTACGCATAGCCACCATTCGTGCCGACTGTTCCGAGGCGGACGCTTCCAGGATGGCTTGGTAGATCTGCATCTCCACATAGCGCGGCAACAACTCATCCAACACCTCCCGCGGGGACGGTTCGAAGATGTAATCGACCTCGCCCGAGGGACCATTCGAGCTCCGCTCCGCCTGTGGTGGCTCGACCGGCAGTACCTGGATCGTGGTGGGCCGCTGGTTAACCGTGCTCACAAATGAGGCGTATACAAGCAACACCTGGTCGACATCCCCAGCCAAGTAATCCTGCACCGCGACCGTCGAAATGGGGCGCGTCTCACCCAGCATGGGGTAATCGCCCAGATCCTGGAACTGAGCCCGGTAATTCAGGCCGAAGCGATGGAAGTACTCTAGTCCCCTGCGACCCACAGGTATCATAGAGACGTCTCCCGAACGCCCCGGGTTGAGCGCGATCTCGCCAGCGTGGCGCTGCAGATTAGAGATCAGTCCGCCGGCCAAGCCCCGATCCGGGCTGATGAGGATCACGGTGGTCTCATGCACCTCGCGGCGCTCTAGCAGGGGATGTAGGGCGCCACCGTCAGCGTCATCCGAGGCACCGGCAGTGGCCAGATCGGCCAAGACGTGCCGCATCCGTTCAGCATAAGGTCGCGCCGCCAGCGCCCGCTCCTGCGCGCGACGCATCTTTGACGCCGCGACCAGCTGTAGGGCGTTCGTGATCTTGGCCGTGCTTTCGACGGAACGGATCCGTCGGCGAATTTCTCGAGTACTGGCCATGATTCCCTAGCTAAATTCCTGAATCGAGATTTGCGACTCTGATAGAGACGACCTAAAAGGGCACGGTCTCTTTGAACGATCCCAAGGCAGTCCGCAGTGAGGCGGCGCTCTCGTCGCTAAGCTCACCGCTACTTTCTATCGCCTCCAAGATCTGGGGCTGATTGCTGTTTAGGTACTCGCGTAGAGACTTTTTGAAATCGCCTATTTTATTGACTGCGATGTCGTCGCTAAAGCCCTCGTTGACCGCGAAGAGGAGTGCCACCTGCTCGGCCATCGGCAGCGGCTCGTACTCCACCTGAATCAACAGTTGGCTCAAGCGCTGACCGCGCTCGAGCTGGTTTCGCGTCGCGTCGTCCAAGTCACTGGTGCCAAACTGAGCAAAAGCCTGGAGTTCACGGAACTGGGCCATATCGATCCGAAGCTGGCCGGCCACCGCACGCATCGCACGGCTCTGAGCCGAGCCGCCGACGCGGCTGACCGACGCGCCAGCATTGACCGCGGGACGCTGTCCAGAGTTAAAGAGGTCCGTCTCCAGAAAGATCTGTCCATCCGTGATCGAGATGACGTTGGTTGGGATATAAGCGGAGATATCGCCAGCCTGTGTCTCAATAATCGGCAGTGCCGTGATCGATCCGCCACCGTTTTCTTCGTTGAGCTTCGCGGCGCGCTCGAGCAGTCGTGAGTGAAGGTAGAAAACATCACCCGGATACGCCTCACGACCCGGAGGACGGCGCAGCAGAAGCGAGACCTGACGATAGGCCCAAGCGTGCTTGGATAGATCGTCGTAGATGACAAGGGCGTCCCGACCTTGCGCCATGATCCCTTCAGCGATAGTTACACCAGCGTACGGGGCGATGTATTGCTGCGCCGCCGAGTCAGACGAAGCCGCGTTGACAACGACAGTGTGATCCATTGCCCCGTTGCGCTCAAGCACGCTCACGAGCTGTGCCACCTTGGCCTGCTTCTGGCCAATCGCAACGTAGATGCAGACTAAGTCCTTGCCTTTCTGGTTGATGATTGTGTCCACCGCGACAGCCGTCTTGCCAGTCTGACGATCGCCGATGATGAGTTCGCGTTGACCACGTCCGATCGGAATCTGTGCATCGATCGAGAGAATGCCGGTCTGAACCGGCTGGTTGACGGGCGCGCGGGTCACCACGTTGGGTGCGATGCGTTCGATCGGACCCGTCTCACTCGTATCAATCGGACCTTTGCCGTCGATCGGCTCACCAAGTGCGTTGACGACGCGCCCGATTAGGCCGTCGCCAACCGGTACCTCGGCCACGCGACTCGTGGACCGAACTTCGTCACCCTCTTCAACAATCGTGCTGTCGCCCAAAATCACCGCGCCGACGATCTCCTCTTCGAGGTTGAGCGCCATACCCATGACGGGGCGACCACTCTCGTCGGTGCGCGGAAACTCCAGCAACTCGCCAGCCAAAGCACCGGAGAGACCATGGATGCGGGCGATGCCATCCCCGGTCTCCACAACGGTGCCCACCTCAGCGGAGACCGCTGCGGTATCGAAATCCGCGATCTGCTGGCGAATGATGGAGGCGACTTCTTCCGGGCGGATGGCCATAGCTGGCTCCTCTTAGCTAATGCTGCCGGCGATGTTTCGGCGGAGCCCTGCGAGCCGAGCTCGCACGCTGCCGTCCACGATATGATCGCCGATCTGAATAATCGCGCCGCCCAAAATGGTGCGGTCGGTCTGCTCACTGAGTTGTACTTCCGTCGCGCCGGTGGCACGCCGCACGGCGTCCACAACGGATGCGCGAGCGGCCCCATCCAGCGGCTGCGCTGTCGTCACTGCGGCTGCGGCGACGCCGCGCTCCGCGTTGACCATTTCGTTGACGGAGGCCACGACTTCAACGCCAAGCGCGCTGCGACGCTTGCGAACCAGCAGCTTGGCGAGATTACGCACCTGCGCAGGCGCGCCCTCGAGCGACTGGTCGATGATCTGGAATTTCGCCTCTTCGGTCACGCTCGAGTCGGCCAAGTAGGCCATTACCGTCGGCTCGGCGAACAGATCTCCCAACGCCTGCAATTGTGGGGCCCACGCATCGATCGCATCGGCCTCGCGCGCCAGATCCAGAACGGCCTGGGCATATCGTTTCGCGGCAGGATCCTGACGTGCCACTGGGACTCCTTAGTTCTGGCTTCCGTCGCTCGCGGTGAACGACGACTCCGCCAGGACTTCCTGGATTAACCGCTGGTGCTGTCCCGCATCGACAGATTGGCCGATCACACGCTCCGCAGCTGTGATTGCCAGATCCGAGAACTCGGCTCTTAGCTCTGTGATCGCATGATCACGCTCCTGCTGAATCTCCGTCCGAGCCCGTTCGACGATAGCCTCCGCTTCCCGACGGGCGTTTTCCTCCGCATCGGCCTGCACGCGCTGCGCTATCTCCTGTGCCTGCGCTACGAGCGCTTGCGCTTCTTCGCGGCCACGCTGGACCTCCGCGGTCGCATCGACCTTGGCTTCCTCAGCTGCCTCCTGCGCCGACTCTGACGCCTTCAGGCCCTCTTCGATTCGCTTGCGGCGCTCATCGAGCACACGCTGCAGCGGCTTGAACAGGAAGATCCAAAGGATCAGTAACAAGATCCCGAAGTTCACGAACTGCGTGATCAGCCCCGGTAAGTTGATACCCAAGCCATCCACGGCGACCCTCCGATCATTCTCTCACGGTCGACGAGAGGCCCGCCCAGGGGGCGGGCCGTCGGTGCGGACGCGGTCGTCCTAGAAAACGAAGCCGACCATGACCGACACGACCAGGGCGTAAATACCGATCGCTTCGGCGAACGCCATACCCAAAATCATGTTCGGCTGAATCTGGGGCGCCGCCTCGGGGTTGCGACCGAGAGCCTGCATCGCGTTTCCGACGATCCAGCCGATCCCAACACCGGGCCCCAAGGCACCCAGGCCAATGGCCAGCCCCGCACCAATAAACTTCATCCCTTCGCCAAAGTCACCCTCGATGGCAAGCAGAAGATCTAGCATTGCTTTCCTCCCAATTGCGGCCCTGCCGATTGCAAATGGCCGCTGGTTTCCTTGCTGTGCGGTGCGGGCTAGTGCTCGCCCTCACCATCAAACTCTTCCTCATGCTCGCCATGCGAGATTGCAGTCACCGCAAAGACGAGCGTGAGCATTGCAAAAACAAAGGCCTGAATGAAGCCCACGAACACTTCCAATCCGTAGAACACGGTCGTGATCGCGAACGGCACCAAAAAGGCCGACATAAATAAGACGATCTCCCCAGCAAAAATATTGCCGAAAAGTCGGAAGGTGAACGAAACGATACGAGAGATCTCCGAAATAATCTCCAAGAACCCCACCACAACGCCAATCGGTCCCTTGACCACTGCTGCGCTGCCAACGCCGATGTATTTGCCGAAGTTGGCACGGGGGCCAAGCGATTGGATGCCCCACAACTGTACGAAGATGAAGGACCAGAGGGCGATCGCCAGTGGCAGGTTGAGGTCTGTCGCTATAGCGCGGAAGAAGGGAAAGATGTGGGCCACCCCCTCGTTCCCATCGACGCCTTCATCGGTCATCTTGAGCACTAGCCCCAGGTGGGTGAGGTTGAGCGTGACAGGCTCTATCTGTTGTTCAGGGCCAGACGGGACGGGATTCTCATCGTCCACATCCCCCTTGGTATCGAAGACGCGGGCGGAGATCACAGCCCCATCGCTACCCAACGCGAGCACGAGCCGCTCCCGGTAGGGATCGAACTCAAAGTCATCCGCCTTGATCGGAATGATGTTGACGCCGCCACCGTTGACAACAGGGCCCTTCAACTCCGACTCAGTCACCTCACCCAGTGGGAGGGGCAGATTGAAAACAATCGCTTTCTCCGTCGCTTCCGCAGCACCGTGAGCGTGGATTGCCTCAAGCTCTGCTTTCCCGAAGGGGTACGCCTCGACGATCATCTCAAGGCGCTCTTCGAGAGCCTTCAAGACATCTTTGCTGTCCGCCGGAATCGGATCCTCGGAAAAGAGTTCCCGCACCGCAACCTCGCGCGCTGTGAGCTCGCCGCCAAAAATGGTAGCGATCTGCTCGTCAGCATCGTCCAGATGCGCCACGTCGAATGGAATCGGATCGAAGTAGAGCTCACCGAACACTTCGTTGAGCTCGGCAACAGTGAGCTCGCCGCTCGCGTTCAAAACATTGAGGTCATGCAGGATGTCTTCGCTGTCTTCCTCGATAATCTCCAGATGTTCGAAGCGAAGATCGACGGTGCGACCAACGACGTTGTTCCACGGGAAGAGGCCAAACCAGTTTCCGAATAGCAAGATTACGAAGATCCCCGCGACAACGGGGAAGAAGCGGCGACCATTCTTTTCGCCAGCAACCAGGGAAACGACATTAAAGAATGCGTCCAGCAGCGCCTCGACGATGTTCTGCAGACCGCTGGGAACGACAGCCTCTTCTACATTGCGCAGGCGACGGTACAGAAAAAAGACCATTCCACTCATCAGGATCAAGATGACCCAGAACGAGAGAATAGTGTTGGTGATTGTGTAGCCGCCCAAGTCGATAATCGGCTCAGCAGCTATGACGATCGGTGGAGTCGGGGCCTTAACGAGGATGAACCCCACGACGATCAGCACGAATGCGCCAAACAGGGCGATCTTCGTGTTCATTCCGCTCCGCGCTTTCCCTGGACAATTAGGTGGCCAGCCGGTTTCGTTAGGACCCACGTCCTGCACGCAGAACATCGCGCAAGAGCCGGTACGTGCCCCAGGCAGCTGCTGTCAGCCCTAGGATAAGCCCCAGCAGTACGAACAGCGGCTCCGTATTCAGCTCGCTGTCGAGCCAGAGCCCACCGATCGCGCCCAGCACGATGCTGGTGACGAAATACCAACCAATCCCTAGTAGTCCAAGGGCGGGCCGCAGTTGATTTCGCACTGCCGCCCCCAAAAGGGACCCGTTAAAATCTCGGGAAGACTATCACGCGTCCCCCGTAGCAACAACGAAATCCACCGAAGTCCAGCTGCGTACAATCGGCTACAAAAGTCGATCTAGCCGCGCCTTCCGCAATCGCCGGGGCCAGGGTCACTTCTCCCCGAAATCGTCCAGATCAAGTCCATCGATGAAATCACGGAAAGCCGACATGCCTTCCAATTCCTCTTCGCGCACCGGCGGTCGCGCCGACGGCTCACCGCTCGCACCGACGATACTGCCATCCTCATCCAGCAGGACACCTGCCTGGTCGAGTACTTCATCCTCGCAAAAGATCGGAGCATCTGTGCGCACCGCCAGCGCGATCGCATCGCTAGTACGCGAATCTATCTCTAGATCTTCGCCGTTCAGCGTGAGGTGAATGCGCGAAATGAATGTGTCCTTTTCAATGTCGCTCACCACGATCCGCTGCACACCGGATCCAAGTTCACCAATCACGTTGGCTAGCAGATCGTGGGTCATCGGACGAGCGACGCTGACACCCTGTTGCTTAAGCGCGATCGCGTCGGCCTCCGCCGCGCCAATCCAAATTGGCAGAAAGCGGTTACTGTCCTTCTCCTTGAGAATCACCACACGGTTGTAGTTCATCAAGGAGACGCGGATCGCTTCGATGGTCATCTCTTGCATTCGCCGAGTCCGTGTCACCGGAATGAGTTAAGGCCCGCCTCAAAAGCGCGCGCGATATGCGCCCGCGACCAAAATACTTCAGGCGTGCCATCCCGGCAGACGTCAGGATACGCAGGCCTTGCTGGCCGCGCAACGCGTTCCGGTTACGATTCCCCCGCTTCCCCTACGCCCGCTGGCAGCTCGCCCGGGCCAGGGCGATCCTTCGCGGCAAGCTTCCTCATGTAGACGCTGAAGAGCGCCATCAGGAAGGTCATTCCCGCGACGACAAAGAGCACGCGGGCCACACCGATCGTGTCCGTAAGTCCCCCGATCCCCAGCAGGGCAACCATCGAAACAGCGTTGGCCAGCATCAACTGGGCGGAAAAAACCCGGCCCCTCATGTCGGCTGGAGCCCGTTCATGCAGGACGGTCTGCGCCGGGGCATTGATCATCGCGTAAGCGATCCCCATCGGAAAGGCCAGGATCACCGTCACGACCACTAGCAACGACGTACCCAGAATCTGATCTGGTCCCAGCAAGTCCCAAGGCTGCTGGTCCTGTAAGAAATCCACGAGGAAATCCACGCCCCCCATCGCGGCGATAGCGAGGCTCAGGCCGAACAGTCCCACCGTCACGATTCCGGTTGGCGAGTATCGTCGGCCCAACACGACGAGCAGGCGCAGAGCCATAATCGCACCCAGACCCACCGGCCAAAAAATGAACACAGAGTCATCAGGGTCCTGCAGCAAAACGTCCTTGACAAAGCGCGGGACCAGCAGGGCGAACATGAACAACAACAATCCGCCGGCGGAGAGCTGCAGCATCGCCAGCGTAGTCAGCCGGTCGCGACGGATGATTCCCCAGGCCTCCCGCAACTCGCCGGGCACACCGCGCGCCCGGTGTCTCCAAGACTCGCTTTCAAAGCCTCGCTCTGGCGGCAGAGGAGGCAGCCAGAACAGCACTGGCACCGTCAGCATGATCGACACCGCCGCCAGGACATACGAAGCCTCGAATCCGAACAGTTTCAGCATCACCGGCGCAACCATCACCATGCCCACCAACTGGGCGGTAACCGTTGTCAGCTGGAAAACTGAGTTGGCCGAAAGTAACTGCGTACGCGGAACGAAGGCCGGCACTGCTGCTGCCGCCGCCGGCAGAAAAAATTGCCCCATCGTTGCCGCGACGAAGGCGACCGCATAGATCGACGCGACCGAAACGTCGGCGACGACCAAGAGCCCCGTCACAATCGCCCGGATGGCGTTCGTCACAATCAGCACCTTGCGTTTGTCATAGCGGTCGACAACAAGCCCCGAAATGAGACCGAACACGACCGGCGGGGCCGCCATCGCAACGATCAGACCCGACCCAGCGATGCTGCTCTCGAAGCGATCTACGATCAGAATTAACAGCACGAACTGCAGCCCGGTGTTGATCGTCTGCGAGATCCCCTGTGCTGCCCAAAGCGCGACGAACTGTCGGTTGCTAAAGAGTCCAGGTGGATCCGATCCACCATCGCCATGCGACGGGAGATGTGCGCCATCGCCGAAGATGCGCCAGCGTCTAGTTCTCATGTGCGATCGCTCATCGCAGGGTTCTCATGTCATCTACCTTCGGGCCCGGCCACGACACCAGAGCTCGTTCGGATCAAGACTTACCCAACGCACCCAGGTCAAGGCAAAGATCGGCAGTACCGAAGTCAACCCGAACACAGCGCACACGTTCAGTAACTCCGTCAGCAGCCCGCTCGTCAGCGGCGGAAGAACCGCCACTAACCCAACCGCAAGGGTTTGCAAGGCGAAGATCTGTCCCTGCATCCGAACCGACATCTGCTTATTGAGGATGGCATCGGCTGTCACATTGACCAAGGCAGGACAACGCCCATCGGTAACAGGGTAGTCACCACGCTCCGGGACGCTGAATGCAGCTCGAACAGCCCTAGAGCACGGGCTCGCATAAGCAAATCAGCGCCCAGATTGACAACCGCGGCGGACAAGACCCAACTATGCGGCATCCGAGACTGGATAGTAAAACTTTGCTCGCCTCCTCCGCAACGACGATCGGTGAGCCAAACTGGCCCGCATTTCCCAACGGGTGAGCCAGCCAAAAAGCCTGGAGATCCACGTTGGGGTAGGTGGGGTGAGGATTCCTCTCGTCCTGAGTAAGGCACTCGTTAATCACCGGTCTCACCGGACAACAGACTTGCTGGATCCGGTGGAGCGCTCGGCTCAGCGCGCGAGACAAAGTCCTTAAGTCGCTTCTCGGCGACGGGGCGCGCCAGCAGAACACGTCGGCTGCACGTGGTACAAACCAGTCCAATATCCGCGCCGACACGAGAAACGCGCCACTCAAAGCCACCGCAAGGATGCCGCTTGCGCAGCGACACGATATCGTCCACTCGGAAATCGACAATTGGCATCAGGCCCCCGCAATCAGTGCAGCCCACCGGAGCCCGGCTCACGGCGAGCAGTGTTGATCGCCTCGCGCAGTTCAAGGGCAGCAGCGCGGGCGGCCGCGCCAAAGTCCTCTCCGTCCGATGCGTACAGCACAGAGCGCGATGCGCTAAGCATTAGCCCACCGCCCTCCGCATCCAAGCCGTGCGCCACAGCCCCCTCAAGATCCCCACCCTGCGCGCCGATACCGGGAAGCAAGATCGGCAGGTCCGGACAGCGTTCACGGATCTTGGCAAGCTCTTCGGGATAGGTCGCTCCCACCACAAGCCCTACGTTGCCCTGCAGCCGATTCCACTCGTCGGCCAGTTCCGCCACCCGCATGTAGAGCGGCTGGGCGGGTTCTCCGAGGGCTCGCGTGGTGCCGAGATCCTGCAGGTCGCGAGCGCTGGGATTTGACGTCCGACAAAGCACAAACGCGGTATGCTCCGGCCGAGCCAGGAACGGCGCCACGCTGTCCGCGCCCAGGTATGGGTTGACCGTCATTGCGTCCGCGCCGAAGTAGTCGAAACCAGCGCTGGCGTACGCCTCCGCGGTGGAGCCGATATCGCCCCGCTTAGCGTCCAACAGTACGGGAATCTCGCCCGGCACGGCGTCGATAGTCGCCTTCAGAGCATCCCAGCCTTCGCGGCCGTAGGCCTCGAAAAATGCAGACTGGGGCTTATAGACGCAGACCAAATCCTGGGTTGCCTCGATGATCGTAAGGCAGAACCGCTCCACATCGTCTATCGGCATCAGCGCGGGGTTCGGATCGAGCCCCACGCAGAGCAAGGAGTCGTTCCGGCTCGAAGCAGCTCGCAATTTCTCTCGGAAGGCCATCTATTCAGTCTAGTCTGCCTGTCGAGGCCACCCGCGGACGGGTTGTCGTCGGCGGGAACGCCGGTCACGATGGGCGCATGGCCTACGCCCGCCACGTCGAAGTCCACTTCACGCCCCCGCCCACCAGCCTGCTGGCGGGGACGACCTGCCTGGTGGTCGACACGTTGCGTGCCACGACAGTGATCACCACACTCATCTCCGGCGGCGCCACAGCCGTCTACCCCGTCGCGACACTAGACAGGGCGCATAGTGTCGCTCAGGAACTCGACGCAAAGCTCGTAGGCGAGCGCGGGGGCCTCCCGGCCGAGGGCTTCGACTACGGCAATTCGCCGTCCCAGTTCTCCTCGCTCGATGTGCGCGGCTGGACCGTAGTGCAATCCACGAGCAACGGCTCTCAGGCCCTGGAACAGACCTGTGAGGCCGAGTGCATCGTCATCGCCTGCCTACGCAACCGGCTTGCGGCGGCGCAGGCGGCCCTGGCGACGTCAAATGATCTCGCGATCGTATGCAGCGGCGAGGACAGCAGCCGCCGCCCTTCCGTGGAGGATGTCTACACCGCTGGGGCGTTGGTGCGACAGGTTGTCGCATCAGAACCAACGCTGAGGCGCACAGCAGGAGCACGTTTGGCCTTGCGGATTTTCGACTCCTACGCGACAGCGGCTGACGCCTTCGCCGACGCCCCCCATGCGATTAATCTACGCCAGCTCGGCCTTCACGCCGACCTTGAATTCGCCGCTGAGCTTGACGTCGATTCCTCACAGCCGGTAGTCACCCGCGACGCCCAGAACCGACTGCGCATCATTGGCTCGTAAGAGCTCACTCCGCCCAGTCGATCAAGGCTCCTCTTTCAGAAGAAGCCAAGCCTGCTCAAGGCGCACGAAGTCTGCAGGCGGCGAATCCACGCCGCCGTAGCGAAGCCGAGAGAAGCGCTCCGAAATCTCTACGGGGATGTCCGACTTGTACTGTGAATACAGGGTCATCGTGAACTGCAGCGGCGGGCGAGCGATCGGCCTGACGTTACCGCGGCGTTCCGCATCGGCTAACACATCGAAGTAGAGCCGTGCCAGAGGTAAATCGTGTTCTCCGGCGCCCACCCGACGGCGCAGTCGATTACGTACATTCTGCCAAGCGCCCTTTAAATCATCCAACACGTGCGCTTCGCTCCAAAGTGAGTCGCGCTCTTCATCAGCCGCGGTCGGTCGGGCCGCGAAACGCCGGAAAAGTACCACCACAAAGATGGCGAACACCACCACCAGGCCAATCGCGCCGAAAACACGCACCAGAACGGCGCCCGCCGATGAGGACTGATGCGCAGCTGTCTCCTCTCCCGGAAGTGCTTCCCCGTCATCGTCGAAATTGAAAGCCGGCAATTCTAACGTCCGCTCAGGCGGGTTGTCCGGAACAATCAGTTCGATCAGCCAAAACAGCGGCCAAAGCAAATACGCGATACCGAGAAATACATACCCCAGTCCATCACCGAGCACTTCCAGCACGGGCTCAGCGACTCCAGTCCCGGCTAGCCCTGCGATCACGAGCAACACGACCAGCATGAAGATCGCAACTGCGGCCCAAACCAAGCCAAGCGTCACAATAAACGTCAAACTGCTGCCACGGAGCGAACCCGCCACCTCCACCTTCGCCCGGCTCGCAGCGCGGAAGGCGACCACCGCGAGACCCACCATGACGTAGATCAGCGCCGCTAGCCGGACCGTGCCCTCGATGCCAAAGTCATTGCCTCCAACGAAGCCAGCTACAAAGGCAACGGCCGCGAAGACGCCGGGGCCCTGCAATGGACGATCCACGACATCGGCCGTCCCCAGCAAGACTCCCCGGAACCAAACAAAAAAGAGGAGAAAGCCGCCGACCGTGTGATCGACGCGGCCGAATTTGCGAAACGCGTCACTGTCCGGGTCACCGAGATCACCAATCCAACCGAAATCCCAGACCCGAAGCGACTCCGAAAGATCGAGTCGGCCGATCACCTGCAGGGCGACGATGGTAAGCAGCGCGCCCAGCAGCCAACGCTGCGTTTTCGAGATCTCACGCCTAGCGAGCCAGCGGGTCGCAAACATCGCGACCCCCATCAAGCCCATCACACCCCATGCAGAGATCGTCTCGGAGTGATTGCCCGGAATCTTGCCGATGACCGCCACAATCACGACGATCGGCATCGCCTCAACCACGAGAGTCGCGAGACTCAGCGCCCCGTTCTCAAAGTCGAATCTGGATGGCAGGAGTTCAGTGGACTCGTCCCTGAGCTGAGCGTCCGTCACCTCAGCTGCCCCCGTCGCTGCTGGGACTCGCGGCTAGATAATCGCCGTCGGACTCGCCTTCCCTGCGCCGCGCCCAGACACTCTCGCGTGATCCCAGCGGGGCCTGCGACCCCCCCATGCGTCCCGCCCCCGAGTCGGGCCCGTCGGGCCCACCGCCGTTACCGCCCGCCGCACCACCACCCAGCGGCTCATAATCCTCCTCTAGCCGAACTTCAAGATCCTTGCGCTTGAGCGAATGTCCATCGACACGGGTAAACGCGATGCCATCCAGTGCCTCCCGCACGTCCTGAATCAGCGCACCGCCAAATTCTGTCGGTGGGTCCTCTATCCCCAGGTAGATCACGGCCACTTGGTGCCCGCGCTGCTTCACACGCCGCAACGCCTCGGCCAGACGCGGCGGAGTGAGCGCCGTGACGAGCACGATCGTGCTACCCAGCGGGAGGCGGCGCGCCTCTTCATCCACCAACCGATCCATCGTCACCAACGTGAACGAATCCACCATCGCCAAGGCCTCCAGTACCGTCAGCAACTGACGATCGCTGCGCCCAGCTGGCACCCTAATCGTGGAGTCCTCCATGGGGAAAGAGCAATTTGAGATCAGGCCAAAAGGCAGCCGCTCGTTGGCGTACACCGTAGCCAGCGTCGCGGCGACGGAGATGGCCTGCTCATAGATCTCCGCGATGAATCCCTGATACGGCTCGGGCACCGTTGTCACGTTGAGGGCGATGACAATCTGCGGATTGCTCGATGGATCATAAATCCGGCTCTGCAGTTTTCGGTGGCGCGCCGTCGCCTTCCATTCGACGCGCTTGAGCGGATCACCGCCGCGATAGTCGCGCAAGCCTTTGAGTCGGGAGGGGTCCTCAAACAGCGGCTGCCCGCCCGCCGTTTCTCCATAGGGATGGTGCAGCGGGATATCCAACACTTCCTACGGGACAGTCTCCGGGTATACCCATAACTTTTGGATCGTGGAGTCTTCCTGTTGCCGCGTGAAGAATCCAAACAGATCACCCGAGCGCAAGCGCGTCGCACCAAACTGGTAGAACCCGCGCGCAACGAGCGGAATCATGTACGTCCACACGATGCGCTCGTACCAGCGCATGCTCGTGCGACGGTCAATCAACGCCTCGTCACTGCCGTTCGTGAATGAGAGCTGTCGGTTATTCGGCGCCAACACCGGTGGTAGTGAGAGCCGCACCTCCAACCAGGGCAACGGCAAAAGTTTGCGGTTCTCAATCCGTACCCGCCAATCAATCGACTCGCCAACGAAGGCATGTGTCTGGGACAGTTCTTGTGACGTCTCGACCAAGCGCAGCGACCATCGGCCCCAGAGGCGCGCCAACCAGCCGGCGACAAAGACCGCCGCACCCACTAGCGACACAATCACCTCGTCGGAGGCAATACCGATCACGATTACCAGCAGCGATGCGATCACCCAGCTCTCACGCAAAGCACGATTCTCTTGCGGCTCAACGAAGCGCGAGAGGGCCTGTCGATGCTCGCGTTGCTTATGCCGTTTCTCTAATTTGGCCTCCGCCTGCTCATCCGGATCCTGACCACCACTACCCCGAGAAAAAAACGCCATAGCTAGGCTTCGATCGGAACCGGCACCCTCTGCAGCACCTCCGCGAGCACGGAGTCCGTCGTGCCGGAGCGCAGGCGGCTTTGGGTCGACAGACGGAGGCGATGCGGCAGCACCGCGGGTGCCATCTCTTGCACATCGTCTGGCAATACATAATCCCTGCCACGGATCGCAGCCAGCGCCCGGCTGGTGCGCAGCAGGGCCAGCGAGCCACGCGGACTCGCACCCAAATCGAAGGCATCCTCGTCACGCGTCGCCTGGACCAACGAAACGATGTAACTCCGCACGCGTTCGTGTACTTGTATCTGTTCCACCGCCTTGGCCATGGCCAACAGCTGTGACCCATCAACCACGGGCTCCAGTTCTTCCAGTGGCTCCGCCCTCTCAAATCGGACGAGGATGGCATCCTCCTCCTCCGGCGTCGGATAGCCCAGGTTGAGCCGCAGCAGAAAACGGTCGAGCTGTGCCTCGGGCAGAGGAAACGTTCCCTCGAGTTCGACAGGATTCTGCGTGGCAATGGCCAGGAAAGGGCGCGGCATCGTCAACGTTTCACCTTCGACGGTGAGCTGCCGTTCCTCCATCGCCTCCAACAAGGCCGACTGTGTGCGCGGACTAGCGCGATTGATCTCGTCGGCCAAGACAAGCTGCGCCAGTAACGGTCCAGCGCGAAACTCAAACTCGCCGCTCTTCTGGTTGTAGATGTTGATCCCGGAAATATCGGCCGGCATCAGATCTGGTGTGAATTGGATGCGGCGGAATTCCAAACCGAGTGATCGCGCCAGCGACTTTGCCAGCATTGTCTTGCCCAACCCCGGCACATCGTCCAATAAGATGTGCCCCTCGGAGAGGAGCGCTACCAGGACATAGTCGATCGCCCGTTCTTTGCCTACGATCACGCGGGCCACGCTCTGCCGAATACGGTCCGCCAAAGCTGTGACCTCACTAAGCGTGGGCGCGGTGTTATCGGAGTCGTGCACGGGCTAGTCCGGAATTCAGATTTGTACGACGGGTCGCGGGGTCCGTAGCGTATCAGCGATTCTCTCTATTTGCGCTTGCTCACAACCTGTTCGGCGTGAAAGCCTCGGCTTCCAGAGCGAGCCGTCGATGTCGCGGCCGCGCAAGCAACGCAGGCAAAGAATGGGGTTTGGATGCGTGCCGAAATCATTTCGATCGGAACCGAGATTTTACTGGCTGACATCCAGGACACTAATTCTCGCTTCATTGCCTCGCGTCTGCCCGCGCTCGGCATCGACCTTTATTACATGCACCAGATCGGCGACAACCGTGACCGGCTGAGAGAGCTGATCGAGACCGCTATGGCCCGGTCAGAACTCGTCATACTAACCGGCGGTCTCGGCCCGACCGAAGATGACATCACCCGAGACGCCATCGCCGATGCCTTCGGTGAAGAAGCCTATGTCGTTCCGGAACTCGAAGCCATCTTGCGTAATTTCTTCCAGCGCCGCGGTGCTCCGATGCCAGAGAAAAACATCAAGCAAGCCACCGTTCTCCCGTCAGGCGAAGCGGTCCCCAACCCGCGCGGAACCGCACCAGGGTGGTGGGTGGAACGCGACCGCAAGATCGTGGTCGCCATGCCCGGTCCACCGGCCGAGATGACCGGAATGTGGGACGACGACATCGCTCCGCGGCTCCGGGAACGCAGCAACAGAGAAGTCATCGTGAGTCGCACGATCAAAACGGTGGGCGTAGGCGAGGGCACTGTCGACGAAATGGCCGGCCCCCTACTCAAGTCCGCGAACCCTACGATCGGTGTCTACGCCAAGCGTGATGGTGTACACCTCCGGCTCACAGCGAAAGCCGCCGACGAAGCAACGGCGAAGCGGCTGATACATCCAGTCGAGCAACGGCTGCGCGAACTGTTCGGCTCAGCCGTTTGGGGCATCAACGACGACACGCTACAAGAGTCGATCGGGGACCTGCTCAAGAGCAACAACCTGACCATCGCTGTGATGGAATCCTGCACCGGCGGACTGCTCGCCAGCACTCTGACGGATGTCGCAGGCTCCAGCGGATACTTCATGGGCGGCTTGGTCACCTACAGCGAGGAAACCAAGATGCGCTATGGCGTTCCGGGGGAAGTAATCCGTGAGCACGGCGTCGTCTCCGAGCAAACGGCGCGAGCGATGGCCCACGCCGCACGGAAAGAGATGGGCGCCGACATCGGCGTCGGCGTCACCGGGGTAGCTGGGCCCGCGGCACACGGTGGCAAGACGATCGGCACGACCCACATAGGGATCGAGACACCAACCGACTCCGCCCATGCAGGCTACGTCTTTGCCCAGACGCGCGAAGCAATCAAGAACCGCGCCGTCACCAGCTCGCTGACACTGATCCGTCGCGCCGCCCTAGGCGAACCCTTACGCACAGTCCGCTAAGCCAACGCCGCTCAGGCACATCAAACTCCGACGGGTGGTCAAGTCATAGTTGCTTCCCACCCCCCATCCAGCGACGCTACCCGCATGCTGACGGAGCACAACATCCTCCCAATCGCCCTTGGCGACAATTGGATCTACGCGCTGCCCTCGTCTGAAGGCGTTCTGTTGATCGACGCTGGGCCTGACTACGACGGTGCCTGGGAGGCGCTCCAGGGGCAACTCGACGCGGGCGGACTAGGCGATTCCGAGATCTGGGGGGTCGTGATCACGCACGCTCACATCGACCACTGTGGGCTAGCAGCACGTTGGCAAAAGGAGGGGCACACGGTATACGGATCAGAGGCGGAGTTCCCCCGCTTCGCCCAGGGCGACCAGGTGATCGGCTTCCAGTCAGACCTGGTCTTCGGGTTAATGGCCGATAGCGGCGTGCCGGAGGAACGGATCGAAAACTTCCGCGCGAGCCGTCGCCGCATGCACAAACCGTTTCCCGGAGCGAACCAAGGACCCCCGACCAAGGATCCCAAGCCAACGAGGCACAACCAGCGCAAGCGCTGGCCAGGGATGATCCGAGGGACCCCTTTCCAACCACAACGTATTCTCGCGGACGGGGCAATCCTCAACGTAGGCGAGCGCGAGATCCACTTCATTGAGGCACCCGGCCACACACCTGGCAACGCCGTCTGCTACGAACCCGTAAGCGGGGCACTTTTCAGCGGCGACCAGCTTCTGCCGCACGTTACGCCCAACCCCGGCATCCACTTTGCTACCGATGGCAGCGCCACGCGTTTCCGTAGTCTGCCTGCCTTCAATACGTCGATGGAGAAGGTGCGCGAACTCGGGGCCAGCCATCTCTATCCGGGACACGGCGAATACGTGCCGGAGGTCGCGCCGATCATCGAACGCACACTCGAACATCACCGCAAGCGCCAGGATCGCATCCGCCGCTTCTTGCGCGGCACACCCCTGACTCCGTACGAGCTATTGCTCAAGTTCTTCCCCCACCTTCCGGACCGCCGCCTCTGGCAGGCTACCGGCGAAATCGTAGGCCACCTCGACGCGCTTGAGGATGCCGGGGTCGTCGTCAAGGAGCGCAACGCAGATAACCATCTCGTGATCCGGCTGAGCTAGTTCCCGACGAGGTGCTCGCCGGACGGTACCTGGTGGATTCAGACGCCCATGGAGCTCCCATGGTCAAGTTCCAATCGCACCCTCGGACGTAGCCGATCGCCTCGTCTTATGAATCGCGACACGACGTACCAGTGCCACCTTGACTCACGTCAGATCGCGCGCGAGTTGGCCTCACAATGAACAATGCCGATCATCAACGACCGGCTCCCCCACCAATCCAATGGAAAGTGCAGATCAACCCATCACTGCGTCAGCGTCCGATACAGCGTAGGTAAGCGACGCGGCAACGCTTCGATGTCGGCTACCACTTCGTATCCCATATCAGTGCACATCTGCTGCAAGTAGTCGTGTCCGGCACGATCCACGGTCAGAGCGAACGGCGTCATACCCTCGCGCCGCGCCTCAGTCAGCGCCATCTTGGTGTCATGGATAGCGTATTCCTTCTCCGTGCGATCACGCCCGTAGCCATGGTCCTGCGGACGCCCATCGGAGATCAACACAAGGATCTTAATCTTCGCACCAGTGTCCTTCAGCTTCGCAATGGTATGCCGGATCGCCGGACCCATCCGAGTCGAACGCACCGGGCTGATCTTATCGACACGTTTTTTGATCTTATCGTCAAAGACTTCGTCCGTATCTTTGATCACATAAAACTCATAATTGTCGCGCCCATATCCGCTGAATCCGTAGACGCCGTAGGTATCACCGATCGTCTCCAACGCCTCAATCAGCAGAACCACAGCCTCTTTCTCAAGGTCGATGATGCGCTTGCCAGGATTCTTCGCCTCTTGCGCGCGCCGCTGCGCCCACCAACTCAAGTACTTGCGTGGGTCATCATCGAACTGGTCGTCGTCGCCAGCTCTGTGCTGGGTTTTCTGGATCTCTTCGTCAGTTGAGGCCGACATATCTAGCAGGAACGCCACTGCGACATCTCGATCGACCTTGTTGCGGCGGTAGAATAACTTCTGCTCCGACGTCGCCCCAGCGATGCGCTCTACATACCACTCAATCACCGCATCCAGATCGAAATCTTCACCGTCAGGCAGGCGCTTGATCTTGCGGAACATCTCCGGCCGCAAAAGCTCGAACTGCTTGCGCGTCTCACGCACCAGCGCAGAGTTCGCGCGCAGCGTTTCGTCGTAGTAGTCGATCGCACCGGTGTCGATCCGCTGCTCTTGTACTCGGCACCACCGTGGCTTGTAGTCGTTGGCGCGGAAATCCCACTCGTCGTAGAAGAAAGATTCCGGTTCTTCCGCCAGCGGACTGTCGTCTTCTTCCCCACCAATCTCCTCGCCGGACTGCTTCTGCTGAGCTTGCTGGGCAGCCTGCTGTGCCGCTTCAACTTCCTTCATCAAGTTGTCGAGGAACATACCGGATGAGTCAGCCAATTCCCCGTCCATCATCTCGTTGATCGAGATCTCCACGCTCTTCTCCAGCAGCTCCTGCAGCTGCTCCTTGGTCAGCGGTACCGGCGGCTGATCGCCGGTTCCTTCCTGTGCCTTGAGCTTCATTAGCAATTGCACAAGTTCGGGCTTGAAGTCACCCCGGAAGTCAACTGGGTCCGGACTCTCGTAGGGCTGCTCCTGACTACCCGGTTGGGCCGGCATCGACGACTCTTCCATGGAGTCGCCACCCTGCATACCAGGCATCATCTCGCCATCCTCGTCCTCACCCTGCATCTGCTGCGGCAGGTCGAGGTCGTCCCAGTCGGGGGAATCGAGTTCCACGTTCGGCACTCGCGACAACCAGCGATAAAGCTGCAGTGTCGCTTCGGCCGAGTCCTCAACCGTCGCCGCCGTGCCACGAATCTGGTCGAGCACGCCGAGCGGCTCATTCATCAGTGGCGCCAGTTCACGCGGCCAACGAATCGCCGAGCGGGCGTCCAGGCTGGCGCGCAGAAGGTTCTCCACCATCGCCTCGCGCGCCGGCATCTCATCTACCGGCCTCCGCTGCTCCATCGCCTCGTCCTGTAGGCGCTGCAGCGACCTACGAATCCCAGCATATTCCCGCTTCACCGTCGTATCGATTCGAGTGTCCTCCACGATAGTGAATAGATCGTGCGCAAGTTTGCGATCCTCGAACAGGTCGAAGAAGCGCTCCATCTCGGTAATCGGCTCAGTAGAAGTTTCTTCGCCTTCGTCCGTGACCACCCCACCCTTCGCGTCGCCATCCCCCTTCCGTGGTGGAAGCACTGGCTGACTTTTGTGACGCTGCTCATCGCTGAAGACGCCGCCGGGCGCATCGAAATCGAAACTGAAGGACCCGAATTCCAACCGTGCCGCCTGATGCGTCGCGAAGACTTTGTAGACGGCGAAGTTGTCGTCCTTGCTCTGGTATTTTTCCACCATCGGCGGCAGGTAGATTGCGGTGCCCTCAGTCGTGGGTGCCGCCTCGTTGACCCAGCCAACGCCCTTCTCGGTCAGGTTCTCGACGGTTTGCACCGAAACGTCGTGACCCGTCAGCGCCTTGGCATACATCCGGATCAGCTCACTGACCCGGTCCAGCTCGACCCGAGACGAAAGCGACTCGATGATCTCCTCACCCTTCGACGACTCGAGGCGGAAGAACGCCTCTCCGCCATCGACGCTCTGGCTGAGGATCTCGATCCCCTTCTCGAGGCATACATCGAAGGGGACCGGACTCGGGTTTCGCAGGACCGAGGGGCTCGCCTTAACAAATTCCATGGCGGCGATGCCAGACTGTGGCACAATTCCCTCGGCCAGCTCCAACAGCTCGCGATGGGAATCCTTCTCGACTTCGGCCAAGGCAGATGCCGCTTCCATGAAATAAGGATGCCCCAAGCGGCCCACATTGAGCGCCACACGCCCCGCTAACGCCAGGTAGCGCGCTCGCTGCTGCGAGTGCACCTGGCGCACAAGCGACGGACCACGCTCGAAGTAGACCCGGGCGTCGACCCATGCGGTGTTGGCGACAACGGAGCCGAACTCCAAGAACGGCGCTCGGTCCGGCCGATCGAGCTGCTCCAAGACCTTGGGCGACATCGTCAGACAAGCGCTGGCCAACTCGTAGGAGTGGCTGGCCAATGAGTCGATCACCTCGACGAGAAGACGCATCTGGCTCAGCGGCAACTGAGGCAACACCTGTGGGCTGACTTCGAAGTACTGCGCCGCTAGCGATCCCGATTTCCAGGTCCCCTTATAGAGCGAGCGACCCTGTTCGCCCCAGTCGCTAGCCTGCGTTACCGAAAGGTAGTCGAGTGCCTCCGGACTGGAGCGGAAGTACGATCCTGCCAGAGCGGGCGATGCTTCCAGCAATTCTTCCCCGGTCCCTATCCACTCTCGGAAGCGCTGGTACGTAAGCCGGGTCAGCATCGCGGGACTGGCACGGAAGTACTCGCTAGCCGCCTCCCAGGAGCGCAAGGAATGACGCGCAACCCCTACACCTGCCCCGGCCCAGCCATCCAACTCCTGGTCGGAGAGCACTTCGCTGAGGCTGCCACGGGCGGTCTCAAACTCTTGAAGCAAAGCCGGCGGAAAGGCCCGCAATGCCTCACGCGTCTGGCTCAGCTGTTCACTCTGGGAATCTGCCATCGCTCGTTATCCCGCCATCAGTCTGCGTCCGGCTCTTTTAGCTCTCGTCTGTCGTAGCAGGGCGGGCAGGGTCCGGAAAATTTCCGAATGTCACCGCCTCCGTCTGCGTGTCCAACACAGCATACGAAACCTGAAAGTCGTTTCCGGGATCGCGCGGCTCACCGGTGGAACCGGGGTTGATAATCAACGCGCCGTCTACACGGGTCTCGAGTTGATGGTGCGTGTGCCCGTAGATCAAGATGTCTGCATCCTCGTCCGCCAGCCGCTGCAGATCCGGGCTGCTCGGGTATAGATAATCCCGGTACGGCTCCCATGGTGTGGCATGGAAGATCAGCAACCTTTTACCGTCAACGGTCGTGCGCAGATAATGCGGCTTCTCCCGCGTCCACTCCAACAAGTCTTGATCGACCTTCTCGGATTGCTGAGCCCGGATCCCGGCCGGGCTCAGCAAAATATCCTCGTGGTTGCCGAGCACGTACCGGGCACCACACTCCCGCAGACGTTTCGCCACAGGATTGGAGAAGCGGAATTGGTAGCAGGCATCGCCAGCACAGATCAGTTCGTCGATGGCACCCATTTCCTCTAGCGCCTGATCCAATGCCTGGATGTTGTCATGAATGTCCGAGACGATGCCTAGCCGCACCGCCACCCCCTCGGACGCCGGGCGAAGCCCCGGCCGCTACGCAGAGCCACAGCCAACACGCGGCCTAGTCCTCAAAGATTGATGTGACGACTTCTTCGATGCTGCGCTGCACCTCAGTATCGTCGGTCAGAGCCCACGCGATCGCCACCTGGCAGGCCCGGCGTGGCGACGTGCCGCTGTTGATTAGCTTCCCCGCATAGATCAGCAACCGCGTACTGGCGCCCTCGCTAAGCCCGTGCTCACGCAAGTTGCGCACCTTTTCTCCCAGCCGCGCCAGATCCAATGCGATCGAAGGATCCACGCCCGACTCGTGCGCAACGATGTCCGCCTCCGTCTCGCGCGGGGGATACCCGAACTCTATCGAGATGAACCGCTGACGCGTTGAGTGTTTGAGGTCCTTCAGTGCGCTCTGGTAGCCCGGGTTGAACGAGATCACCAGCAAGAAACCATCGCGCGCCTGCAGCAATTGCGACTTCTTCTCCACCGGCAGGATGCGGCGGTGGTCAGTCAGGGGGTGGATCAAAACCGTCGTGTCTTTGCGTGCCTCAACAACCTCGTCGAGATAGCAAATTGCACCGGCCTTGACCGCACGCGTCAGCGGCCCGTCGATCCATACCGTCTCCTGTCCTTCGAGCAGGTAGCGACCAACCAAGTCAGACGCGGTCAGATCTTCGTGGCAAGCCACGGTCACCAGTGGAAGGTTGGTTTCCTCCTCCACACCATCGTTGCCCTCCACAAAGCGGTTGAGGTGATAGGCCATATGCTCTACAAAACGAGTCTTGCCACACCCGGTCGGTCCCTTCAACAACACCGGAATCTTGGCCTCCCAAGCTGCCTGGAAGATCTCGATCTCGTCGTTGACGGGAACGTAGTAGGGCTCTTCCTCAGCCCGGTACTCCTCCACCGCCCAAGAGCGATATTCGGTCTGCGGTCCCGTCGCGGTCGTCATGATTGGTCCTCTACCCGGCTCGACCCAATTAGGTGCCGGCGCTGATTCGCTGCTGTAGTTCGTCCCACACTTCGTGAACGCGGCCGGCCACCTCTTCCAGGGAGCAATCGGTACTGATCACAAGGTCGGCGTGTTCGATCCGCTCATCATTCGATATCTGGGAGTTTATCCGGTTGCCCGCATCCTCCGCGCTCAGCCCGTTACGTTCCATCAGTCGCTCCCGTGCAACATCCGGTGGCACCGTCACAACCCACACCTCGTCGACCAGATTCTGCCAGCCAGCCTCAATCATCACGGCCGCCTCCAGCACTGCAACGGCTGCCCCCTCCGCGTCCAGCC
>CAZZMQ010000003.1:47420-56934 GCA_964655365.1 uncultured Dehalococcoidia bacterium
TTGCCAACGCACGGATTCCGGGCCAAACGATGCCGGTCAACCGAACCATCCCGTCCGGATGGCCAAAAACCTTTCCGCCCAAGACCTGTCGGTTGATCGTGCCGTCCTCGGCGACGATTTCTTCGCCGAACTCCCTAACGACCTGCGCAAAGGTTTCGGTGCCGGGTTCATAAGTCTGGTGGCCAAGCAAGTCGGCGTCTATTAGCGCGGCACCGCGCTCCGCCAAGGTCTTCGAAACAGTCGACTTTCCGGACGTGATCCCACCGGTCAGCCCGATCGAATGCATAGCGACTCCAAATCCTTCACACGAGACTTGAGACCCCGACGAAACAGCTCGGCAGCTGGAAACGGGCTGGGAGTGACCGGAGACCGCCGGGGAGATCCCTCCCCAAGCCACACAGAATGACCGTTTCAGAGCCTCGCGGGATGCTATGACGGGCCATCAGAAAGGTCAACAATTCGGCTCAGTGAGACAGAAAAGGTCGTCACGCGGAATCGACTGTGCCACACGACACAGCGGGGACAGCGAAGGCGTTGCTAAGTTTCGCAGGAAGGTTTGATCGGCCCGCAAACACTCGCCCTGCGCGATTGTCGACGTGACGCTCAGCCGGCCATCCGCAAGGCACAACAATGGAGGCCCACGTCCCCTGAGACGGACGTGTCGTATTGGCCGAAATTCTCACAACGGGGGTCACATGACCGTCGAAGCTCTCAGCAACACCGCTGATCTCGAAGATGCTCGCGAGAAGCTTCTCCACAGTTTTGGCGGCCTCGAGGATGACTTGCTCGACGAACCTGACGTGGTTGGTGAGTGGAGCGTTCGTCAGACCTTAACCCACATTATGGGATGGGATCGGTGGGCTGAAGAGACGCTGGCAGCCCTTACACGTGGGGAGAAAGTCTCCGTGCCAAGCGGAGATGACATGAACAGTGCCGCGGTCAAATCGTTGGCCGGTAAGGCCACGAAGAGCATGATCCAAGAGTTGCGTGGCGGGCGCCTATTATTGATCGGCCGGTTGGCCGCGATGACCGATGCTGAACGCGCGGACAAACGCTACGCCCTGGCCGATCAGCGACTCTCCGCCGATGAGTTCATCGACAGCTTCATCGAGCACGATCTGGAGCACGCTTCTGAGATCCGCGCCTGGCGCAAGGCCAAAGGTATCTAAGGTTTCTGTGACTGGCCCCGCATCTGCTAACGCAGCAGGCCCACTACCTGGGCGTTCCCTCTGACCAAAAGAATGGCCCGGTGTCGGCTAGCGAAACGCCTTGGCGAGCTCCGCCTCAATCGCCGGCAGCACCTTTTTATAGTCGTCCACAATGCCGAAACGCGAGAAGCGGAAGATATTGGCCTCCGGATCTTTATTGATCGCCACGATGTTCTTGCTGCCACCGCAACCGGCGATGTGCTGGCTAGCTCCACAGAACGCGATCGCCAGATAGAGCGTGGGCGAAACGACGGTCCCAGTAAGCCCCACCTGTTGACTCGGCGGGTACCAACCCAGATCGCAGGCTGCGCGGCTCGCACCAACGGCTGCACCGACAACGTCCGCCAGTCGCTCAAGATCCCCGAAGACCTCCGGCGCTCCCAACCCCCGACCACCCGAGATCACGATCTCAGCGTCTTCCAAGCGCACCCCATCGCTAGAAGCCTGCTCCTTGCCCATCACAGTAGCCTAGGCCTCCGCCACCTCAACCGCCACGGTCTGCACATTGCCGTTGCGAAGGGCATCCTCCGCCAGCGGATCCTGAGACTTCGCCCGTACGGTGATCACCTGTGGGTCCGTCAGAACGGTTACAACCTGCCGCGCGTTGCCGCCATAGGACGAACGGGTCGCCCTGACGCGGTCTCCGTCCATCTCCAAGCTGAGCGCGTCCATCACTGCGGCGCTGCCCAGCCGTGTCGCCAAACGGGGCGCCAAATCGCGACCGATGCTCGACTGTGCCAATAAAACAACCTTGGGTCCATCCTGCTCAACAACGCCCTGCAGCACGGGCAGGTACGTCTCAATCTGGTAAGTGGCAAGACCCTCGGCTTCCGCCACATAGACAGTGTCAGCCCCTGCGGCGATGGCGGCGTCCCCCGCACCCGCGACGCTCCCACCGATCAAAGCACAGGCGACGCCGCCGCCCAGGTCGCCGCTGAGCCGGGTAGCCGCCCCCAACAGCTCGGCACTTGTCGCAGTTAACGCACCGTCATCCAGTTCGCCCAGCACCAGCACACTCGCCATGACATTCTCCAAGGGACTCGGGCTCCAACAAGGACCCGGGAATTAGATGATCTTTTCTTCGCGCAGCCGTTGGACCAAGAGCGCCGCTTTTTCTTCCGGCGTTTCGCCCTCAATGAACTCCGTCTCGACATCGCTGTCGGGCCGAAACAACGCCTCCATCTGCACCCGGCGGCCGGCCGAGCCGACCGCTCCGGCGTCGAGTCCCAAGTCGTCTGGTGCCCAAACTGTGACCTGCTTCTTCGCTGCTTGCATGATCTGCTTAAGTTGCGGGTAGCGCGGATCCCCGAACTCGTTGCTGATCGTCAGCACGCAGGGAGTTGGCAGCACCATGATCTCGAATCCATCCGAAACAACACGCGAGACATTAATAGCCCCATCGGTCAACTCAACCGAGCGAAGCACCGTCGCCGCGGGCAAGTCCAGCAGATCGGCCACGATGCTACCCACTGTGCCCTGGTCCCAATCCGCGGCCTGACGACCAAACAACAACACGTCGGGTACCCCGAGTTTTTCGATCGCCTTAGAGAGCGCCAGCGCGATCGTCCAAGCATCACCGCCTTCGAAGGCAACATCATTGAGGTGGTAACCCTCGTCGGCGCCCATCGCAAGGCCATGTTTGATCGCATCTCGCGCCGAGTCAGGGCCCAGTGAGATCAACCGGATCGTGCCTTCCCCGTTGTCAGCGTCTCGCAACTGCAACGCGGCTTCGATGGCTTGAGCGTCGAACGGATTGATCACTGGCTGGATGCCCGGCGCATCGACAACTTTCATCGACGCTTCGTCGACCTGAAACGCCGCCGCCGGCGCTTCTGGGTCTGGAATCTGCTTCACGCAAACAATCGCGTCCACAGTCAACCTCCTTCGGGGCCATCGCTCGCGGCTAAACGCCGCGGCGGCCCGATCTCGTGCCTCGCTTCCAGCAAATAGCCCACCACAACAGATGAGATGGATTTGCCCGTTAAAACGCGGCCATTCTCGCGCCGCCCTCGCATCGAAGCAACGGCCGACGAAGCAGTCCTAGTTCCAACACGACAACTCCCACACATTTCGTGACGAAGGTCACACAACGGACACAGATGCAATACCAGCCGCTAGCTTCTTTCGCTCTCTGCAGACGCGGTAGCAACTTGGGGCCCGACCGCCACTTCCAACAACTCCACCACGTCAAATGCCTTCAGCCGGTCAGCTTCCTCGTGGTCCATCTGCACCGTACCCACGCCCGCATCGAACATTTGGATGCAGAACGGGCATGCCGAACAGGCGGCATCAGCGCCCGTCTCGATCGCCTCTCGCACGCGCACCTCGTTGACACGCTGCCTGCCCTCCTCTTCCATCCACATATTGCCACCGCCCGCTCCACAGCAGAGCCCCTGCTCACGGTTGCGCGGCATCTCAACAAGATCGATCGAGGGGATAGACGCCAGGATTCGGCGCGGCGCGTCGTAGATCCCATTGTGGCGGCCGAGATAGCAGGAATCGTGGAAGGTGATCGTTTGGCGCGGCCCCTCTGGCTTCGGTTTCAGCCTGCCCTCGCCGATCAGCTTTTCCAGCAACTGCGTGTGGTGCAGCACCTCGTAGCTGCCGCCCATCTCAGGATATTCGTTGAGGAACGTGTTCAGGCAATGTGGGCAGTGGGTGATGATCTTCGTCACCCCGGCTTCATCAAACGTAGCGATCAGTTGCTCGGCCAATATTTGGTAGAGGTATTCATTGCCCAGCCGGCGTGCCGGGTCGCCGTTGCAGGACTCCATTGCACCCAGCACGCCGAACGAGACCCCCGCCTCCTGCAGCAGCGTGACCACCGACTTAGAGATCTCCATCGCCCGATCAACCATCGCCCCTGTACAGCCCACGAAGTAAAGGTATTCCTGCTCGCCATCGAAGGTGGGTATATCCAAGTCATCCATCCACGACTCACGGGTATAAGGTGTGCCGCGCCAGGGGTGCCCTTGCCGTTCCAGCGTTTCCAAGGTGCCTTGCACCGTCTCCGGCATGCGCGCCTCTTCCATCACCAGGCTGCGGCGCATATCGACGATGGTCGGCACATGCTGGATAAAGACCGGGCAGGCTGTCTGGCAAGCACCGCAGGTGCGGCAGGCCCAGAGCGACTCGTCTCGGATCACATCGCCTACCAGCGCGGGCGCCGACTCAAGACCATCGTCGATCGGCAGGCCCCGCGACAGATTGGCAACCTTGCGTTCACCCACATCAGTCGCGTGGCGCTTGAGATCTTGAATGATGTGCATCGGTGACAGCGGCTGGCCCGCAATATCGGCCGGGCAGTTGTCCGTGCAGCGCCCGCATCGCACGCAGACATCAAGTTCGAAGAGCTGTTTGGCCGTGAAGTGTTCGATCTGGCTGACTCCGAAGTGCTCCTGTTCCTCGATATTCCGAATCATTGGGATCGTGCCCGGAGCGTCGGTGCTGCGCAGAAACGCGTTGACCGGCGCATAGACCAGATGGTTGAGCTTGGTGAGCCCCAACAAACTGATCCAAGACAGCGCCGCGACCATGTGGAACCACCACAAACTCTGGTGCAGATCGAGCAGCATCGAGGTGTCCGCTTTGCTAAACATCTCCGCCACGACGAAGCCGACCGGCGACCAGTGCGACCAATTCGGGTTGACGTCGATCTCCGACGTCTGGATCCGCAGGCCCTCAACCAGGAAGCCGCTGAGCAGCAGTACACCCAACCCACCCACGATCAGGTAGTCCTCCCAGGTCGGCAACCAGCGTGTGCGCGGCCGTACCCATCGATGCGCCACCGCCATCGCGACGCCGACAATTCCGATCAGCCCAAAGATGTCCGCCACGAGCGAGTAGCCTAAGTAGCGATCCCCAACCAGAATTTGCACCTTATCGTCCGGCAGGTAATCGTCGATCGCGAGTACGGCTGTGACCAGAAAGAGCACTATCATGCTGCTCATAATGCAAAGATGCATTAAGCCCGAATACGGGTCCTGCAGAACCCGCTCAGTGCCAAACCCGCCGCGACGCAGCCGCCGCAACCTTGCCTTGGGCTCGCTGATACCCCGCAACGTCGCGCGCAGATCGCGCGGGTTCAGGCTTGGGCTGTGCCGTCCAAGGAACCAGATCCGCGATCGGCGCATAATCCCATAAGTCAGGATCACTGCCATAATCGGCAGCAAGGCGTAAAGCACCCAGAAATTATCGATGTTGTAGAAAAGCTCGCGATGTGGCCCGTCGATGCGTCCCGTCTCTACTGCGGTGACCATCGCCAGCCCACCGAGTGGCAGCCACATAGGGATCGCCAGACCACCCAGGCTCTTCCCTGAGCGTAAGCTCTTTTTAGTAGCGGCCTTGGGCTGGGATCTCGCTGTATCCGACGAGCGTCGAGTCAAAGCCGTGCTTTTGGCATCACTCGCATCAAGATCGCGCCGCAGTCGTGTAGCGCGCTTCGCAACGCCTGGCACTATCCCCGCCCTGATATCGATCGGCCCAGCCATACGGTCCGTTTCCGTCGTGCGCTCCGAACCCAACTAGGCAACATGCCATCGTCATGGCCACCCAGAAATTTTAGTCGTTGTCGGGCTTACCGTGGAGCTTGCGCAGATCGTTCTTCAACACCTTGCCCATGTGATTACGTGGCAATTCGCCGACCGACTTCAGGAACTCCGGCGCCTTGTACGATGCCAGCCGACCCTTGCAATAGTCGCGCACCTCGTCAAGCGTCACCGGCTGGGTCTGCCGCGGCACAATCACCGCCTTGCCCACCTCGCCCCACTCGTCGTCCTCCACCCCGATCACCGCAGCCTCCGCGATATCCGGGTGATCCTCCAGCACCTGTTCAATCTCACCCGGCGCAATGTTTTCGCCGCCCCGGATGATCAGGTCCTTGGTACGACCTGTGATGAAAAGATAGCCCGCATCGTCAATGAAACCCACGTCGCCAGTGTGTAGCCAGCCGTCGCGAATAGCCTCGTTGGTCGCGTCTTCCTGCTTGTAATAGCCCTTCATCGTGCGAGCGCTCATCACACAGATCTCGCCTTCATCACCCTCTCCAAGAATGTCACCCTCCGGCGATTGGATGCTGACGTCGACGTCGTCCATCACCCGCCCGACCGAGCGAAGGCGGCGTTCCTTGACCTCAATCTCTGCTGCACTCCCGTCCAGACGATGGTCGTCCGGTCCCAAGAACGTGATCGATGAAGTCGATTCCGTCTGCCCATACGCGTTCATCAGGTCGCAATCGAACTTTTCGATCGCCTGGCGTACGACTTCATAGGGCATCGGTGCCGCACCATAGGCGATCAACTGTAGCGATTCCCCGCTGAACTTACCGAATTCGTGAGCATCCATGATCCGCTTCAACATCGTGGGTACCACCATGCTGTGCGTCACGTTATGCGTATCGACAGCGTCCATCCAGGCCTCCGGCGAGAACTGCGGAAGGACAACCAACGTACGCCCGCCCCATATCGACGAAATCATGGCCGTCGCCCCAGCGATGTGGAATAACGGTACGCTCAAGAGGGTCGTATTGGGATCAGTTTCGGGGTCGGCTGGCGACATCGTGTTCGTCACGTAAACAGTCAGATCCCCATACGAAATCACCACGCCCTTCGGCATCGCTGTAGTACCGGAGGTGTAGATGATGATCGAGGCATCGTCATCATCTACCTCGGTGTAAACAAAATCGTCGCTACCGGATGCCAGCAGATCGTCGTAGTGTTGCTGGCCATCGGCCGCCGTCTCCAGCGCGATCAGATGCTCAACGGACTCAAGCTGCGATCGGATCCGCTCAACGAGTTCCTGGTAACGGTCGGAGATGAAGAGCACCTTCACCTCCGCCGTGTTAAGCATGTAGGTCAGTTCTTCGTCCTTGGCCCGGTAATTGAGCGGAACGAACGTCGCTCCGAGCTTGGCACAGGCGTAGTAGATGGTGATGTATTCGGATGAGTTCACCGCCATCACACCCACGTGGTCGCCCTGCGCCACGCCGAGACCTTGCAGAGCATTAGCCATGCGCATGACCTCGGTCTGGACCTCTAGATACGACTTGGCGACGGCCCCCGTAATCAGCGCGGGCCGATCGGGAACCACCGCGGCCGAGATGTCAAGAAATTCTGCGGTGTTCAATTTAATGTCCCTTCCCGGATCACACATCGGCACGCTATCTCGCGCGACGAGGCCCGGTTCTGCAGACCACGACTGGGTCGAATATCTGGTCTAAGGGCTCTCTGCCCCTCTGTCTAGCCCCGACTGGTCAACCGCGTACGATCCCGGCCGTCGCCTGCGTCCGTTGGAGCACGGCAGACGTCGCATCGCGGTTGATGGCCGCTTCCAGCGGAAGGTCCAACCCACGACATAGTGCCTGTTTAGCCACCGTCAAGCCCGACCGCCCACGAGTCGCGATAGAGCGCGCTAGGGACATTACAACCGACTCGAGCTCGGCTGAAGGCACCACTCGATTAACCAAACCCCACTCCAACGCCTGTGTTGCGTCTATTCGATCGCCGCTCATAACCAGCCCTCCGGCCACACCCGGGGGCGCAATGCGCGGAAGCATCTGCGTGCCACCCGCCGACGGAATGTAGCCGAGCGTCACCTCCGGCAAAGACAACTCAGTTTCCTCCGCCGCGATGCGAAGATCGCAATATAGCGGCAGTTCGACTCCGGCACCGAAACAAAAGCCGTGCAGCGATGCGATCGTCACCACCGGCAATTTCTCTAGCAGTGCCCAGAGATCGCGATCATGCCTCGCGTGCCTCGCGTCGATGTACGACGGTGCCGTACCAAACTCACTGATATCGGCACCGGCAGAAAAGGCGCGGCGTCCGCGCCCGCGAAAACAAAGTACCCGCACGTCAGGATCGAGTGAGACAGCTTCGAGATAAGTCCAAAGTGCATCTCGCATCTCGAGATTGATCGCATTGAGCGCTTCGGGCCGGTTGAGACTGATCCAGGCAATGCCCGCCTCCGGCTTGTCATAGAGGATCAGCGGCTCAGGCATTTACTCTCCCCCCAGGCACCACTTCCCGGCCCCATGAACTACCCCATCAGATTCATCAACGCCAGTCTGCACGCTGAATCTCGCTGCGCCGACGCACGCCCCAAAGTCGCACGAGATCCTCATTGATCTTTTCGTGCAGAGCTCGCATTTCTTCGCCGCCAGTCTTCATCTCACCAGACTTCCAACGTCGGACCTTGGCCCGGTCCGATTTATCGATCGTGAGATCATCCAGCATCGTGTTTACGACGTAGGACATCAGCTCCCACGACTCTTCAAGCTCAAACTCAACCTTGACCATCTCGGGCTCCTTCGCGCCCCGCCTGCAGTTAGGCCGGGCAGCGGCTAACGGGCTCAGGTGCGGTAGTAGTCGCGACGCCGGATCTGCTTGCGCAGTTCGTCGTCAATCTTGGATCCAAGAGCCTCATTCAACCCTTCAACGAAAACGCTCATTTCGGGCGAACCCTCCGACAACTTCGTCCGCCACTCGCGCACCGCCTCCACACCGTCGTCACTCAACTCCACTTGGTCGATGACGAGGGATGTGACCAGACTCATGAACGACCAGGCCTCTTGTTCATCGAGGATCACGTGCATTGCACTCGCCTCTTCCCTTCGTTTTGCACACCGCGTACTCCATCGGTCGCGGTCCATCTAAAAACCTATGTGAGAATCTTCGCTGATCGCAGCCTCCCACGGAACCGCCTCTCACTCACCCCGGAACGTCGGTGTCCGCTTCTCTATGAATGCAGCCACACCTTCTGCACGGTCGGCGGTCGTCTGTAGCAGTACAGTCAGGTCGGTTTCGTAGCCCAGTGCCTGCTCCAAGGGCATCTCAATCCCTCGGTTCAAGGCCTCTTTGGCGAAGCGAACCGCGATCGGACCTCGCTCGGCGATCCGACCGGCCAAGGCCACCGCCTCACCAGCCGCGTCCACCCCAACCTTGCTTACTAAACCCCAGGCACGGGCCTTCGAGGCATCGATCGGGGTGCCAGTCAAGACTAACTCCAACGCGCGCGCGCGCCCCACTGCTCGCGAAAGGCGTTGGAGCCCGCCCGCGATCGGCAGTGCGGCCGCGGCACCCGGTAGTCCCAGCGTTGTCTCGGGGCCAGCGACACGAATGTCGGCACACAACGCCAACTCTAGTCCCCCGTCACGAACGTCGCCGTCCAAGACAACTACCGTCGCCTGCGGCAGCGATGCGAAGGAACCGAACGGGTCCCCCACGAGGCCTTGCTGCTCTGCAGCGACTAGTGCGGCGTCGCTCCATCCCGCCCAGGTCTCGCTCGACGCGCGGAGCACGCAAGCGCGC
>CAZZMQ010000003.1:56944-57319 GCA_964655365.1 uncultured Dehalococcoidia bacterium
GATGCGTCCTCCGCGATGTGATCACTGAATCCGCTCAGTTCCGAAACACGATCGGCATCAAGCAAACCTTCAAGGCTGACGGTCGCAACATGCCCATTGATTGTTAATGCGCTGGCCATTGCCTACTCCGAGTTGCCCGGCGCTTCGCCCATGAGAAGCCCATCCGAGCAGATGCGTCGCCTCGATGCGAACTCTCTGCTCGGTTAGCGTAGCGATCATGGCAACGACACGGCCCGACCCAGAGTCACGAGAGATCACAGTGCGAGGCCTGCGGCTGCACTACTGGGACTGGGCGTCTAACGCTGCACCTCCGCGCACACGCGTGCTCTTGCTCCATGCGACGGGTTTCCATGCCCGTATCTGGGACGAGGTCGT
>CAZZMQ010000004.1:0-22615 GCA_964655365.1 uncultured Dehalococcoidia bacterium
AGAGCACCTCAACGGTGAAGAGCCAACCGGTCTGGATCGGGTCTACGTGGTCCGAACGCAGCGCCCAGAAGACGCCGCTGATACCGGTCAGGATCATACCGGGTAGCAACACCCCTGCCTGATTGCGACCCGCCTCTTGAATCGCGTGGACTTGGGTGTTGATCTCATCATTGTTCCAGGAGCGATAGAGAGGCAGCATCGTGGCACCCACACCCGCCACGAAGATAAATAAGCTGAGCATGTGGAGCAGACGGAAGGCTTCATCCTCAGACATTGTTAGCTATCGCACCTTGACGGAGGCGAATCGCCGTACGCGAGTAGGCACAGCTCGAACAGCGACTGTACCTGGGTGGAACGGCGAGGAAAGTAGGGCCGCACCGGCTACGGCTGCCGAACCGGCTCGGTAGCAACTTGAGTCCGGCGTCCAGCCTGGGAAACGACGGCCGCCATGAAGGCTGCAAAGAGCGGGTGTGGCCGACCCGGGCGCGAGCGTAGCTCAGGATGGAACTGGGATCCCATCATGAAGGGATGGTCACGCAATTCACAGATCTCCACGAGCAATCCGTCTGGGGACGTGCCTGCCGCAATCAGTCCAGCCCCTTCCAATTCGGCCTTGTAGCTGTTGTTAAACTCCCAGCGATGGCGGTGGCGCTCGTCAACCTGGTCCCGCCCGAAGGCAGCGTGGGCCTTGCTCTCCGGCCGCAGCGTGCAGGGATAGTGGCCAAGTCGCATCGTGCCGCCCAAATTCTCGATCCCCTTTTGCTCTTCGAGTAAGGAAATCACGGGATGCTGCGATTCGGGATCAAACTCTGTTGAGGTAGCATCGTCCCATCCCAGCACATGACGGGCGAACTCGATCACCATTTGTTGCATACCTCGACAGAGGCCTAGGTATGGACAATCTGTCTCACGAGCAAAGCGTGCCGCCGCGACCTCACCCTCAGCGCCACGCTCGCCGAAGCCGCCTGGAACAACTATGCCATCGGCGCCGGCCAGTTCTTGTTCGAGGTCACGCTGCTCAAGCCCGCCTGACTGTATCCAGCGCACATCAACCTCGACCCCGTGTGACACTCCGGCGTGAATCAAAGCCTCGCGCACAGAGAGGTAGGAGTCGGGAAGTTCCACATACTTGCCAACCACCGCCACTGTCAGATGATGGTTAGGGTTCCGCAGTTTCTGCACCCACTCGCGCCAGTCCTGCAAATCACGGTCGGCGGCTGGGATTTCCATGGTCTCGATGATGAGGTTAGTGACACCGGCATCATCGAGGATCTCGGGTACCTGGTAGATGCTGGGCGCCGTCTCCAACGGGACGACGGCTGCGGTATCGACGTCGCAGAAGAGAGCGATCTTGGCTTTGATAGCTTCATCCACAGGCTGCTCAGTACGGCAGATGATGATGTCGGGTTGGATGCCCATGGAGCGCAACTCCCGCACGGAATGCTGCGTGGGCTTGGTCTTGAGTTCGCGCGTCGCACGCAGGTAGGGCAGCAACGTGACGTGGATAGAGAGAACATCGGAGCGTGGGCGTTCCGAGCGGATCTGGCGCATCGCTTCGATGAAAGGTTGGCCTTCAATATCGCCAACAGTGCCACCGACTTCGATGATCTGTACATCGACACCCGTCGTTTCGGCCAGCCCGAGGACACGTTTCTTGATCGCGTTCGTGATGTGCGGCACAGTCTGAATCGTGCCACCTAGGAAATCACCGCGGCGCTCCTGCTCAATCACGGCCTGGTGCACCTGGCCCATTGTGACCGAGGAGGCGCCGCTGAGATCTTGATCGAGGAAGCGCTCGTAGTGGCCCAGATCAAGGTCGGTCTCAGCACCGTCGACAGTCACGAAAACCTCGCCGTGCTGGTAGGGCGACATCGTACCGGGATCAACATTGAGGTACGGGTCGAGCTTTTGGACGGTAACGGAGAGCCCGCGGCTCTTAAGCAACTTCGCCACGGAGGCAGTCGTAATGCCCTTGCCGACAGAGCTAACGACACCGCCGGTAATGAAGATGAACTTTGGCATCTACCCCATGAACCGGTTGGATCCGCCGCAGCAGGCCGCTCGCGGAAGCGGATCATCTGGTCGAAACGAATCGTATGAGCGGCGCGAAGACGGTGTCAACGATTCTGGACAGTAACCGGGGGTTTCGTGGGTCGGCTGTGTGTTGGACTGTGCGGAAGGAGGCCAGCAAGAGCAGTTCATGTAGTTAGCCACCGGCAATGTTAACGAGAAGCTCCACCTCGTCACCATCGGCGAGTGCAGTCTTGCGCTGGGCTTGGGCCTCATTTACAACGACGGCGATAGCTTCCTGGTCTTGCATGGAGAATCCCTCCAGATCGATCAAATATTGCGGCGTAATGCCCTCAAACCAATCAACCTTCTGCTCGGCCAACATGCTCTTAGACAAGTTGGCCAGGATAGGGAACATCTTGAAGGTGACGGCCATAATGCAAGCCTCCGAAGCTACCAGCAGCTGAGTGCGGTTGGGTTCAGGTGAACTCAGCATAGTGGCGCGAGGGTGAATGAATCGGGCACTGTCGCCGTGCCCAATCGATCGACCGCCTCCCGCTCAAGAGCCAGCGCTTTGACCAGTGTTCGAGCCGAAAGCGTACGCCCGGCGACACTGGCAACATCGCCGCCCGCGGGGTAGGGATGCAAAGTGACGAAACGTGAGAGCGTGAGGGCCTCACGCTGCAGCACATCCGCCACCGGCGTCAAGTCAGGTAGCGAACGAGCACAGCGCGCCCAGAACTGCGCGGCCTCGGCGCGCCCGGCGGCCAGACCTTGCGCCCACCAAGCATGGCCTTGTGGGTCGATTGAAACATCGGCCTCCAGCAGTTGAATCCAGCGTTCGATCCCGGCCAGACCGCCCGCATCAAGTGCCTTCGATCGTGCCAGAGCGACGACTCGATCATGCTGGGGGTCTTTAAGAATAGCGTCGATCACGGCCAGCCAATGGCGATCGACGGCAGCAGAGCGCGAAAGGCGATCCAGCTCATCGAAAGGCAACCAGCCACCGATTTCAGCGCTCAGTGGACCATCGACGCGGTAAGCGCGGCGTTCGTCGTCGTAGCCGACTATCAGACCGAACTCCGTTGGCTGCACGCTGGGACCAACGGCGCGCCCGGCACCATACGCGATCAGCACGCGTTCGGCGTTGAGTGCCATCTTCAGGCGGCGGGTAAAGAAACGTGGTACCCGCTCGCGCCCAAGATCCCGTTCATGCGCGGTTGCATCTAGGCCGAGTGCCCGCAGTGGCTCGAGCAGGCCCGCCAATGGGCGAGGCGAATACCCCGTCGGAGCGAAAAAATCGCCCTGACCAGCGAACGCTGCGCGGGCAGTGTGTGGGCCGCAGCTACGCATCGATTCACCCAAGACGCAGCCGACCAGAGTACGGTCGGCCGGGAGGCCAGAGTGCTCCAGTAGCCCGAGAACGCTACCAGTCAGCGAACTCCAGCTCCAAACGTAGCGCGCCCCGATGAACTGGCGAGCCATACCCCGCAGGGTACGCTAGCGGCGTTCAGACGTCGGTAGCGTCCAAGGCACGGAGTATTTGTATCTCGGTTATGGGTTGCCGCGAATCAGTTTATGACCCGATCAACACCCTTCGACAAACTCAAGACGAGCAACAGGAACAGAGACGAGCGTCTGGCCTAGGAGGTCAGACAGGGAGCGCCAAAGCGATGCCTAACAAACAAGCCTGGTCCAGCACGACCCTTGCCAACGGCATGCGCGTAGTAGCGACGCCACTGCCACACTCACAAGCGGCTTCTTTGGCAGTCTACGTCGGCGTGGGCAGCCGGGCGGAGGCGCGCGAAACGCTGGGCCTCTCACACTACCTGGAGCACATGCTGTTCAAGGGGACAGAATCGCGCCCAACGGCAATCGAGATTAGCAGCGCGATCGAGGGAGCGGGCGGCATGCTCAACGCCTTCACCACCAAGGAGCTGACATGCTTCTGGAACCGCGTCCCCTACGACCGCGTGGATCTCGCCTTCGACGTCCTCAGCGATAGTCTGCGCTCGTCGCTATTGACCGAGGAGGAGATCGAACGCGAGCGGACGGTAATTCAACAGGAAATCCGGCGCTCGTTGGACGAGCCGGGCCAGCGAGCCTTCCAGCTGCTATCGGAAGCTGCCTATGGCGACCAACCAATCGGCTGGGACATCGCCGGAGACCTGGAGAGCGTAGGTGCGATCGAACGTGAGAACCTCGTCGATCACATCGACGAGTGGTACCGGCCTGACAGACTGGTGTTGTCCGTGGCTGGTCAGATCGATGCCAACCACATTTTCGGCTTGGCCGAGCAGCACTGGCGGGACCTTGAGCCGCGCGAAACAGCCGAGCCTGTAGCGGCGCAGCCGCAGATGGCGAACGAGCGCGTGGTGTTGGAGACCCGCGAGATCGAGCAGTGCAATCTGGGGATCGCGCTACGCACCTTCCCGCGACTAGACGACGATCGCTACGCCCTCTCGCTACTGAACGAAGTCTTAGGCCGTGGCATGAGCAGCCGCCTCTTCGTCGAAGTGCGGGAACGACGCGGCCTAGCCTACAGCGTAGGTTCAGGCACGACACGCTACTCCGATACCGGACATCTGGCGGTCGGGGCCGGCGTGACCGCAGAGCACGTTGAAGAGGCAACTGAAGTAATCCTTGCGGAGCTGGACAAGCTTGTCGATGAAGCGGTTCCGGCGGATGAACTCGAGAAGGGCCGTGAGCATGCCATCGGTTCGTTCCGGCTGAGCCTGGAGACAGCCTCGTCCTGGGCGCACCGAACCGGCGAAGCGCTGCTTTCCGAGGGAAGCATCAAGAGCCCGGGTGAAATCATCGCTGGTTACGAAGCCGTTAGCGCAGACGACGTTCAGCGAGTCGCCCAACGCTTCATCCGGCGTGACAATGTCGCCATCTCTGTTGTGGGACCATACGAAAATGCGGACGCCCTCCGCACACTGATTACCCAGTAGCAGCCTCGGATAGATGCAATTTACTCAGAAGGGTGTTACATGGACTCCGTACGTTCACTGCTGCTGACCGGGGCTCGGCAGCCGCTGCCATCGTTCGTGCCCGACGCGACGTTAGTCAACATTTCCCAGGTCGAGCCTGCCGATCGCGAGATCGCAAAGGAGCAGGTGCGCGCTCTGCTGGTAGCTGGCCACCGCGTCTATCTGCATGTGCACGAGATCCAGACGCGACTCGTACGCGACGACCTCTTAGCCTTTCTGACCGAGGGCATCTACGGCGTGTCGCTGCCAGGGCTGGCAGGGCTGAATCAGCTTAAGTACATAGACTCGTTGCTTGAAGACGTGGAGCGGCGGGCCGGGATTCCGGAAGGCTTGACGGCTATCGGCGCCTGGATCGACTCAGCCAAGGGGATGGTTGCTGTGAACGAGATCGCAGCGGGTTCGAGCCGCCTAACCTGGATGGGGATCGATCATGGATCGTTGGCAGCGGAGATCGGATTCGATACGAAAGCCGAAAGCACACTGCTGGAATACGCCTGGTACACCGTTGGCTTCGCGGCGCGTGCCAATGACCTACCCGCGGTCAACGGTATCGCGCTGGACCTCGATGCAGATAGCGCGATCAAAGCGGCGACGTTGGCGCGGCTGGCAGGGCTAAGCGGAATGCTTACGCCCTACGAGAAAGCGGCGGCGCGTTTCAACGAGATCTTTCCGGAGCCATCCACCGAGACGGAGATTAATTCGGACGACAGCTTCTAGATGGGGCGGTGGCGGGATAGTACAAGATATTTCGCCTGATCAGGGCGTTCGGTATGCTGCGCTCCGCCGTAGAGCAGATCGAACGTGCCGCGCGCGCGGCGGGGAGACACCACCGTGGCCAGTCACGTAATCCGCAGCATGATGTCGGTACCCGGCATCCGCGAGAAGTTTATTGACAAGGCGCGCGGAATCCCCGCCGACGTCCTCTGCTTTGATTTGGAAGACTCCGTCGCCTGGGACGATAAGCCGACGGCGCGCCAACTGTTAGCCAAAATTCTGCCTGAATTCGAAGCGCGCGGGCGCATGCTCTTCGTGCGGGTGAACGGCTACGACACCGGACTGACTGAGCTGGAGCTGGAGGCAGTAGTGGGGCCTCACCTGGACGGAATCAACATCTCCAAGGTAAACGACGCAGCCGACATGGAACGCGTCGACCACTACCTGACATTTCTGGAAAAGACACGCGGCATCCCCGAAGGACAGATCAAGCTAATCCCCTGGATCGAGAATGCTACGGCTGTCGTCAATGTCTACGAGATCTGCACCGCGACATCGCGCACGATCGGTGCGGCAGTGGGCGGCGAGGATTACGCCGTTAGCATTGGCACGCGCCGCACGAGCGCTGGCACCGAACTTCTGCAAGCGCGCAGCGTAGTGGTCAACGCGTGCCATGCGGCAGGTATTGTCCCAATAGATACACCTCGCGTCGACTTTCAGGATACGGCTGGCTTCGAGCACGAGTTGCAGACAGTCCGCACGCTCGGGTTCCGCGGAAAATTCTGCATTCACCCCACGCAGGTAGAGCGCGCCAACATGATCTTCGCTCCAACGGACGAGGACAAGGAATGGGCACGTCGAGTCATTGAACTCTACGAAAACGGCGTGTCACGCAACTTGGGTGCGGTCGCGATGGACGGCGAGATGATCGACAAGCCCGTCGCTGATCAAGCACGTGCACTACTGGAGTGGGTCGACCGGATCGAAGAACGCGAAGCGCTCTTACGCTAACAAGCTAAATTGGCGGGCAGCCCGGAGAAGCGCGGGAGATAGAACGGAGTTGTCATGGCCGGCGTAAGCGACGTACGCGAGATCCTGAGCGGCGACGGCGAAGTCGGCGTGGAAATCGTGCGCAACGTACGCCGCTGGGTCGAAGAAAAAGTCGTGCCCAACTCAAACGAACTCGAGCACTCGGGCAACTTTCCCAGCGAACTACACGAGGACATGATCAGCCTGGGAATCTACTCGATCACATTTCCGGAACAATACGGAGGGCTAGAGCTGTCGTTCGAAACGTACTCTGCCGTAATCGAGGAAATCTCCTGTGGCTGGATGGGGCTGGCAGGGATCATCAACACCTCGGTAATCGACGGGTGGGTGATTGACACTCACGGCACGCTCGATCAGAAGGAACGCTTCCTGCCAGGTCTGGCCAATGGCACAGTCCAAGGCGCGTTCACGATCACTGAACCCAACGCGGGCTCGGACGCACAAGCGATCCGCACATCGGCGAAACGTGATGGCGACGACTACGTCCTCAACGGCAACAAGCTATTCGTGACCAACGGAGACCGGGCCGAACTCTTACTAACAATGGCCAAAACCGACCCAGGGGCACAACCCCGTCATCGCGGGATCAGCGCATTCCTGGTACAGCCTGAGTCCGAGGGGTTCCAAGTGGCGCGCACAATCGACAAGCTCGGCTACAAGGGTCCGAAGACGGCGGAATTGTTCTTCGAGGACATGCGCGTGCCAACCGGTGACCTGCTCGGTGGTGAAGAAGGTCAAGGCTTCAAACAGATGCTGAGCGGGCTGGAGATCGGCCGGATCAATGTAGCCAGCCGCGGCGTGGGGGTCGCACAAGCAGCATTCGACGCAGCTATCGTTTACGCGCAGCAGCGCGAGACGTTTGGCAAGCCGATCGCCCAGCACCAGGCGATCCAGCTCAAGCTGGCTGACATGGCAACAAACATTCGTGCCGCCCGCCTACTCACACGAGCCGCTGCACGCACAAAGGACGAGGGCCGGCGCGCCGACCTCGACGTGGGGATGGCAAAGCTGTTCGCGACGGAGGTCGCAGTCAAGGCCAGTCTGGAATCGATGCGCGTCCACGGCGGCGTCGGCTACACCACGGAGCTAAACGTGGAGCGTTTCTACCGTGACGCGCCGCTGATGGTGGTAGCAGAGGGCACAAGCGAGATTCAGAAAACGGTAATCGCACGGAGGCTGCTGGAACTGTACCGAATAGACACTTAGACGCGCGTTGGATCCGCACTCGGGGGGGGGATCCGCTCTCGTGTCGCGCCGAGGGAGCAGAAGATGTCAACCAAGGAAACTTTCGGACGCTATCTGGAGGATTTCAGTGTCGGCGAGGTGATCGCGCACTGGCCCGGTCGCACTATCACTGAGGCAGACGACATCCTCTTCTGCGCGCTGACGATGAACCAGCATCCCCTGCACTCGGACCGCGCCTATGCGGCGGCGACACAATTTGGACAGAACATTGTGGCCGGGCCATACGTCTACAGCCTGGTCTTCGGAATGACGGTGTCGGTCGTGAGCGGGAAGGCCATCGCCAACCTGGCAACGACCGACATGAAGCACACCGGCCCGGTGCATCACGGCGATACGCTCTACGCGCGTACGCAAGTGCTGGAGCTTCGGGAGTCAAAGTCACAGCTAGATCGCGGCATCGTCACAGTCAAGACCTGGGGCGTGAACCAGGACGGCGAAGAGATCCTCGAGTTCCAGCGTGCGGTCCTGGTACCAAAGCGGGACGGGCTAGCTAGGGAATGAACACACCATGCGTCAGTCGCCGACGTTGACCCGAGTCTGATTGAGGCGGAGCAGTGAGATTTCAGGCTCGATGCGCCAGCGGCCGCCTTCGTAAACCGCATGCAGGGGCGGGGATTGGGCAGCTTCCTCCTCTGAGCCAACGCGAACGCCCGCCTCGGTGATGAAGCCGTCGACCTGGAACTCGGCGCGCTGGCCGTCGCTCTTAAAGCTTAGGAAGCGGTTGAATTGAAAGCCGGGGTCGTCATACGCGGCCGCGACCAACGCGGCCGACTCCTCGATATCTGACCGCGCAATCCTGGCTTGCAAGTCACTCGATATTAGCATCCAAACATCGTCCGCCTTGCCGGCGATGAAGGCCCAAAAGAAGTCGCTCACCAACGCCTCAATTTCAGCTCGGTCTTGTTGCTCGCTGCGAGCAGGTGGGCTCGGCGAGTCGTCTTTCGAGACTGGGGAGACTGCCAGGGGTGGGCTTGATCCGGTGGGGGAATCGTCTGTGCCACCGCACCCAGCGATCAATAGTGCGCAAGCGAGCATGGTTAGAGTGAGGGCACGCGGACGGGCTATGGACTGCCAAGGTGACCGCGTCTGAGACATTGGCACAATTTTCTCTAGAGTCCACAACCAGGTCAACCGCTTCCCATGCGGAGGGGGACCATGAGACGACAGCACTTCTGACTCTTTAAACATGGTGATTGCGTGCAAGTCGCCGTCTAAACCCAGCAAGAGTTCCTCAGTGTGCTACTCGTGTTCAGTCGAAGTCTCCTACCTGGCGGCAGCCGGTCTACGAGACTCGAGTTGTTAGCCACCCTTGAACTCGGGCGAGCGGCGCTCTCCGAAGGCGGCCAGGCCTTCGCGGACGTCATCTGTGTAAGCGAGGCGGTCGAACAGAAGTTGCTCGATCCGCAGACCCTCATGTAATGACGTCTGAACCCCGCGCATCGCTGCTTCCTTGGCCGCGCGCACGGCCAGTGGACCATTCGCGCAAATACGGTCCGCGATCGCCCGGGCCTTTCCCAAAAGCTCGCCAGGCTCGACAACGGCATTAACCAGACCAATGCGAAGGGCCGTCTCGGCATCTACAGATACACCAGTCAGCAGCATCTCCATCGCCAATGCACCGGGAAGGATCCGTGGTAGACGTTGGGTGCCACCCCATCCAGGAATGATGCCCAGGCCCACCTCGGGCTGTCCGAAACTGGCATTGCTGGAGGCGATTCGCAGATCGCAGGCAAGGGCGCATTCCAAACCACCGCCCAAGGCCATGCCGTTGATCGCCGCAATTAGGGGCTTCGAGATGTACTGGCCACGCATAATGGTAGGTGGCATCACATAGCCACCCTTGGCAGGCTCGTCCATCAGAGCGGGAATCGTATCCTTGAGGTCGGCACCGGCGGAGAAGGCGCGATCACCGGACCCGGTCACGATTCCGACCCAGAGTTCCTCGTCCGCGTCGAAACGCGCACAGGCATCAGCGAACTCCTGAATCAGCTCGCGCGAGAAGGAGTTAAGCGCCTTCTCGCGGTCGAGCGTGATGGTACAAATGTGTTCGTCGGTTTCGTACTTGAGCACCATCTGGGCGCCCCCTCTCTCACGACCTGGATTCCTGGCGAATTAGGACTCGCTGTAGTTGAAGACACCATGCCCGCTTTTGCGGCCCAGTCGACCCGCCGCAACGAGACGACGCAGGAACGTTGGCGGCGCGACGTGGGGGTCACGCAACTCCTCAAACATGCTCTCCGAGACATCTAGCAGCACATCCAGGCCAACTAAGTCACTAGTCGCTAGTGGGCCCATGTTGTGACCGAGGCCAAGCTGGCAGCCGCGATCGATGTCTTCCGCGGAGGCGACGCCTGATTCCCACATGCGCAATGCATCGAGTGCCATCGGTACATAGAGCCGATTGACGATGAAGGCGGGGGTGTCCTGAGCGGCGATAGGTGTCTTCCCCGTCGCACGCACGAATGCCTCAGCGGCGGCGATCGCCTCGTTGGAAGCGGTTAACGGCCGCACGACCTCGACGAGCGGCAGCACCTGAGCGGGATTGAAATAATGCAGCCCGATGGCTCGGGCGCGCCGCTCAGGCGCGAGCGGAACGATTATCTGCTGAATCGGAATGGAGGAGGTGTTGCTGGCAATGAAAAGCGCCTTATCAGCCACGGCGTCAATCTGCTCAAAGATTGTGCGCTTGAGTTGAAGACGCTCCGAGGCCGCTTCGATCACGGCGTCGACGGAAGCCAGCGTAGTCATCTCGGATCTGGTCTGGAGACGAGACAGGGCCGCGTTGCGGTCGGCGTCGCTGATCCGATCGCGTGAGACAAGCCGCTCGAGTCCATTCTCGATCGATTCAACCGCGCGCTCGAGGGCAGCACCATCAATGTCGAGCAGGGTTGTTTCAACGCCGGACAGAATGGCAGTTTGTGCGATGCCGTGGCCCATCGTGCCGGCACCGACGACACCGAGCGTCGAAATGGGATTCGGATCGGATTCAGCCATGACGGATCCTTTCGGAGGAGCGGAGTCCCCTCTGCTGGAGGGGGATTGTCGCTGCATGTTGGGATGGGCGCCAGTAGCCCGACCGATTGCGCGCCGGAGACCGCATGTGGAGAGAGAGCAGCGCTCGCTAGCGGGCACCTAGCTCATCGGAAAGGGTGAGCTCAGAGTAACTGTGGAGGTGCGCGAGGACTTCCGCTCGGATCTCCTCATAGCGTGCAGCGCTTGTGGCCTCGAAACGGAGAGTCAGATTGGGACCGGTGTTAGAGGCGCGGATCAGGGACCAGCCCTCGCCAGAGTCGGTAGTGGTGAAACTGATCCGCGCGCCATCGATGCGCAAAACGTCATACTTCTGCTCGAAGTGATCGCCGGCCGCTTGCGCGATCTGGAACTTGACCAGGTCGTCGCAGGGGACGGCGATCTCGGGCGAAGAAACATAGACCGGGAGACCAGCGAAAACCTGGGAGGTGGACTGAACGACGGAGGCGGCGGAGGCGATCATGCAGGCAGCATAGACGGCATCATCTAGGTTGTAGTGGTCAGCGAAGTAAAAGTGGGCGGAGGGTTCGCCACCAAGGATGTAACCACCGTTCCGCATGTGGCGCTTGGCCAGCGAATGTCCGGTCGGTCCGATCTCCACCCTTCCCCCGTGCGCTTCAATGTCGCGGATCGTGCTAAGAGAGGTTTTGACGTCAACGAGGATGGTGCCGCCAGGACTGCGCCGCAGCGCCTCGCGCCCGAACACCGCCAGAATAGCGTCCGGCTCCTGACGCCGACCCGTCTCGTCAACCACACCGACACGGTCGCCGTCGCCGTCCCATGCAAATCCCAAATCAGCACCCGCGGCCAACACGGCGACGCGCAGTTCCTCCATCGTCGCCGCCTCTTGTGGGTTGGGCAGATGTTTGGGAAAGGTGCCGTCAGAGATACCGTTGATCACGACCACCTCGCAACCGATGCGACGCAGTGCCTCAGGCCCGGTCAGGGTGGCAACGCCATTACCTGGGTCAGCAACGACTCGCAGGGGGCGAGCGAGCGGGAAGCGCCCAGCCAGAAAGTCAAGGTACTTGGGTTCGATCTCGCGCGACTCCACCGACCCCGAACCGGTCTCAAAGTCGCGCACGCTGGCGAGCTCAAAAACCCTCGTGATCTCGGCAGGCGAGATTGGAACGCCGTCCCGCTCCAGCAACTTGAACCCGTTCATGTGAGTGGGGCTATGGCTGGCCGTGATCACGGCCCCTCCACTGATGCCCCAATGGACGGCAGCGAAGTACATCAACGGCGATGGTGCGAGACCAATGTCGATCGCGGACACGCCAGCGCCAGTCAGCCCCTCGGTGAAGGCAGCCCGCAACTCGGGAGACGAGGGCCGATTGTCGCTGGCGAGGACAATTTGGTCGCTGGCATAGTCACGGAGTAGCAGGGTAGCGTAGGCGGCACCGATCAGGCGTGCGGCTTCGGGCGTGAGTTCTGTGCCAACGGCTCCACGAATATCGTAGGCGCGAAACATGTGGCGCACGAGCGGCTGCTCGTGGGTCATGACATTCCTGGTCGTGGACGTCGAGATCGTCCAACGCGCGTCATGGCTGAGGTTCACCGACGCCGTCGGGGATCGTGACAGAGTCATGCTCACGCAGCGCCTCGAAATCCGTGTCTCGGATCTCCCTGAAGCGTTCAAGTGTCTCCGCCTCGATCCGAACCGAGAGATGTGGCGTCGTATTAGAGGCGCGGACGTGGGTCCAACCGTCGGGAAACTCGATCCGGGCACCATCAACCTCCGAGACTTGATAGCTGTCCCGGAAACGCGCGGCGAGGGCGGCAGCGACGCGGAACTTGTCGTGATCGGAGCAGGGCAGCGTCAGTTCCGGTGAAGTAACAAGCCGTCGCATACCCAGGAAGTGCGCCGAGAGCGGCTTGGCGGCGGCGGCGATCAGGTTCGCGATTACACAGGCGGCGTAGACTCCATCGTCGATGTAGGGGTAGTCCTCACCGAACATGAGATGGCCGCTGACTTCCCCTCCGAACACAATCTGCTCGTCGCGCATCTGGCGACGGAACGTCGAGTAGCCGGTACGTGCCAGGACCGGAACGCCCCCGTGCGCGCGAATGTCCTCCAGCGGACTGCGGGAGGTCTTCATGTCGCAGAGGATGCGTGCGCCAGGATGGCGCGTCAGCACATCGCGCGCGATTAGGGCGGTCGTCCAATCGGCCTCGTAGCGCACTCCCCGCTCATCGACAAGGCCGACCCGATCGCCGTCGCCGTCCCAAGCAAAGCCAAGGTCAGCTTCTTCGCTGACCACACAGGACGCGAGGTCAATCATGGTCGAAGCATCCTGCGGATTCGGCAGATGATTCGGGTACCCGGAGACCAGGTCAGTGTAGAGGCCAACTACCTCCGCCCCCAGGGCCTCCAAGGCGCGGGGGCCGCTGAGCGTCGCGACCCCGTTGCCTGGATCAACCACGATGCGCAGAGGGCGAGCAAGCGTGAAGCGATCACGCAGCAGCTCGATATAGGAATCGTAAGGGGCAACCATATCCACCGTCCCGTGGTCCCTCGACCCCGGTAGGGTTGACAGATCGATCGAGTCCGCGATCTCTTGCACGCGCGCAATCTCGTTCGGCAACAACGGCATCGCCTCTTCGCGCAACAGTTTGAAGCCATTGAACTCGATCGAATTGTGACTGGCCGTGACAGAAACGCCTCCATCGAAGCCACCGTCGTACACCGTGAAGTAGGTCAGCGGACTGGGGGCAAGGCCGAGAAGCGAGACGTCTGCGCCGCCGGTCCGCAGACCGTCACTGAGCGCCTCACTGAGGCTCTCAGAGGTCGGGCGATTGTCCCATCCTACAGCGACGCGCCGGCGTCGCTCGCTGCCAACGGCGGACGGCAATTCTCGCAGATAAGCCGCCATCGCCCGCCCGATCGCTCGGGCAGTATCAGTGGTGATCTCATCATCATCTCCACCCTGAGACAAGCCACGAATGTCGTAGGCACGGAAGATATGCGGCGCGATTCTATCTTTCGCCATGAACCCATCGTACCGAAGCGTTCGCGACCGCCAATCGGGAATTTCCCACTATGGGCCTCGCGCTTGTGCCTTGGCGAAATGATCAGATTCAATTGACACTGTTTCGTGCCGTTCGTAGCATCCGCGGTGTCCCACAACAGCTGTTCCAAGCTGCGATTGCCGGACGCTCACGAATCGCTTCGAAGGAGGTCCCATGGAAGAAAAGATGGTTTCGGTCGCCAACGGCCGCTTTGAGGTGCAAACGCTTGAGGCCGGCACGGGCGACGATGTCGTCTTCTTGCACGGCGCGGGGGGGCTGACCTGGGATCCTTTCCTCGAAGCACTTTCCCAGAAATACCACGTGATCGCGCCCCACCTGCCCGGCACGGGCGAGTCGACTGGCGGTGAACACGTCTTCGACCACCATGACGGCTTCTACTTCTATCTCGACTTCATGGACGCCATGGGGCTCGACCAGGTGCATTTGATCGGCCACTCGATGGGTGGCTGGATGGCCGCCGAAGTAGCCGCGATGCAACCGCGGCGCTTCGAGTCGGTCACCTTGCTCAGCCCGATCGGGCTCTGGAGCGACGACTACCCAGTACTAGACATTTGGGCAATGCTGCCGAACGAGATCGCCGAGGCGGTCTTCCACGACGTCAATCACCCAGCCGCACAGATGATGCTGGCCGTGCCGAGCGACCCGGCCGAGCTAGGCCAACTGCAGATCCAACAAACGAAAACCGGATCGATGGCGGCCAAGTTCATGTGGCCGATCCCCGACAAGGGCCTGAAGAACCGCATCCACCGCATAACATCGCCCACGCTTGTGCTCTGGGGTGCATCAGACAAGCTGGCACCGGTGCAGTATGCCGACGACTTCGGCCGCCTGATCGAAAGCAGCACTGTCGAAATCATCAAAGAGGCCGGACATCTGCCACAGCTCGAGCAGACGGAAGCGACACTGGAGAAGGTGCTAGCCCACCTGGGTTAGTACGCTTCGAGCAGGACATTTGGAAGGCTGACGCCGGTGGGCGTCAGCCTTCCCCGTTAATTGGCTCAAATCGCTGACGTCATCGAACGAGAATTGATATGGGACGCCTGGACGGGCGCGTCGCCCTGGTCACCGGCGGCGGGACAGGTATCAGCCGCGCGATCGCTTTGGAGCTGGCGCGTGAGGGAGCCAAGATCGTCGTGTCCTCGCGCTCACAGTCGGAGCTGAACTCCGTCGTGGCAGAGGCGCGCCAGATCGGCAGCGACGGGCTGGCCATCGTCTCGGACGCAATGAATAAGGATTCTGCCCGCGCATCGGTGCACTGCACGATCCAGCACTTCGGTCACCTCGACATCGTCGTGGCCAACGTTGGCGGCGTGATCGGACGGGGTCGCGACACCTTCGAACATGATGATGGCGACTGGGAGGACAACGTCGTACTCAACCTGACGACAACCTACTGGACGACCACAGCAGCCCAACCCCACATGAAAAGGCCGAGTTCGGCCGAATCATGATGATCGGCTCGGGCTTCGCCAAACGCAGCGACGGTACACTTTCGTACACGACACGAAGCATGCCTTATCAGGTTCACGCGCTCACTGGCAGCCTCCTGCGCGCCATACGGGATCACAGTCAACTGCCTATGTCCTGGCTACGCCGGCACGCAACTGGTGGACTGGGAACGGATGGGGCGGCGGCGCGGCACCGACGCGGAGGAGGCGCGGCTCGCGTGGGCGGCGGCGCAAAACCTGGTCAACCGCGTGCTGGAGCCGGAGGAACTGGGCCCAATGGCAAGCCTTCTCGCGGCTCCGGAGTCGTACGGGATCACGGGGCAGATGATTAGCGTCGACGATGGGTACCGCGTTTAGTCGATGAGGAGGTACCGGCTAGTCCCGGGCAGGGACTCCGCTCACGCAGCTCTATCATAGGAGACGATCGCGGCCGGTTGCTGGGTCAAACAAAGGGCGGTAGCGAAAAGAACGCTGGCTGCGAAAGTATCCATTCGCTGCGCACCGATTTCGCGAATGATCTCGCAGTAGGAATAGGCATGAACCTGACAACAGAGCGCCGCAGTGCACCGATCTCGGCATCGCTACCAAAACCGTTCGAGGTTCGCTAGCGACGCGACGCAGACCTCTAATCCCATAAACTGGACCTATGCAGACGCTGTTAGCTCGCTGCGACCCTCAACCCTGCCGGAGCACACTGAACGTCAGGAGCGAATAATCGCTATCACACCACAGCATCCGCCATAGTTACCAGAAAACAATAACGTGGAGTTGGTGGCCAACTTGCTTAGGCGGAGGAGTGGTCGAGGCATCAGTCGTACTCTTCGCCATGCACGGACCTTGTTAGATCCCCGCGAAAAGTGGGTACGGCCGCACTAGAGCGACGAGGATTTCGCGCATCACACCAGCTGGCTCGGCGATCTCATCTCGATGGGAGCATCGAGGACAGGTCTCTCTGAACTAATACTGAGTAAGTGCGGGCGGGACGCGCCGCACCCACGTGCTGGTCGAAGCGAACGACCACGGTCACGGGCTGGGCTGGTTGGAGGCGAGCTAGCCAACCAGCGACTCGAGAATCCGACCCATCTCGTCGGGGTCATCCTCCATCACGGTAACGGAGTGCAGTTTGGCCCCAGCCTCGGCTTCCTGGTCGAGGCGAGCAATACACTCCTCCGTGTTCCCCACAAAGCCGAACTGGTCCAGCATCTCCTGCGGCAACGCCTGTGCCCCGGCCTGCGCCCCACCGTCTTTCCAAGCGGCGCGAACCGCGTTGGCCTCATCCTCGTACCCCTGGCGGCTCAGTTGACGGTAGTAGAACTCGCCCATGCGCGCGCAGTAGAAGGCCAAGGTGCCAGCATGGGTCATACGTGCCTTTTGGACATTCTCGGCGCTGTGGGCCACCGTGACACCACCGGGGGCACGTACCGTGAATTCCTCGGCATCTTTGCCGACAGCCGAAACCCAGCCATTGACCTGGTCAATCTCATCCTTGAGCCGGTCGATCGGGATCATAACAGGAAGCCAGCCATCTGAGATCTCAGCTGTCATCTGCACACTTTTAGGGTTGAGTGTGGCGAGGTAGAAAGGCAACTTCTTTCGGTAGGTCTCAAACCGCATGGTGAAGCCGCGCTCCAGCTTGAAGATTTCGCCATCATAGTTAAGCGGCTCGCCGGAGAAGAGAACCTGCATGATCTCGACGGTCTCGCGCATGCGACGAAAAGCGGGCTGAAACTTGACGCCGTGGAAATGCTCGATCACCTGGGGTCCGCTGTTACCCAGACCCACGATCACGCGCCCCTCAGACAGCTCATCAAGCGTGCCGAAGTGCTGTGCCAGCGCGGCCGGCGTACGCGAATAAATGTTGACGATCGACGTACCCAACTTGACGTTCTCGGTCACCTCGGCTGCCCGCACCAGCAAGGTGAAAGCGTCGCGACCCCAAGCTTCCGCAGCCCAAACGGAATCGACCCCAACTTGGTCAGCGACCTTAACGCGCTCCAACGAGCGTTCACGGTCAATCGATCCTTGCCAGTCGAACCCGATACCAATGCGTCGTGCCGCCATGAGAATCTCCTGCTAAACAGCTCGCTGGAAGGATACGGTTCCGGCCAACTGTCGTCGATTACACAACATCTCCCTCCAGAAGTAACCACGTGAGTCGGCTAGAGCGCGGGAGATACAAACTAGAGTGAACCATCGGTTCAAGAACCTCCTGTTGCCATTGCTCAACCTCACAGCTTTGCTACCTGTGGCGGTGGAAACTCGCCGGCCGATGCTTAGTCCGATCAGCCCGGCCCGATGCCGAGTCGGGCTGCCGCGAACCAGTAACCCCGGAGGTGATCTTTCCGACGATCTGCCGTGTAGTCCCTTGGGACTCTATTCCTCACGCCGGACACCACTCCAAGTTAAGTCACTACCGAGGGAGTCCGGCTGCCAGTAGTTCGGTCAATTCGGCGACGCTGGTAACCGGTTTGCTGCAGGTGAAGCCGTGGCAAACATACGCAGTCGGCGCATCGTTGATCGAAACTTTGCCTTGGAGCTGCGGCACATCACTCGGCGCACCGCTGACGTGCCTCATCAGAATAGTGTTGCGCGGGGGACCACCACGCACAGCGTCGACAAGATCCTGTGATGAGGCCAAGTCCGGCCCCACGATAGCAACGGACTGGTGGCGGCTAAGCCAGTCACGGGTGGTACCGAGCAAAGGCAGCATTGTGGGGGCCTTGGCGAGAATCGCACCGTGAGCGGCAACCAACGCCTCCAACCGCTCGGCCAACGTGCCGTCCGAGGTCAGCGCGTAAAGACGCGCCATAGCCCGAGCGGCCAGTGAGTTTCCGGAGGGCGTAGCACCGTCGTAGACAGGCTTGTTGCGCGCGACCAGCCGCTCGTTTCCTGCGCCGGTCGTAAAGAAGCCGCCCAATTCATCGTCCCAATAGCGCGCCAGCATCTCCTCGACGAGGTTGCGAGCCTCTCGAAACCAGCGCTCATCTCCGGTTGCCTCGTAGAGCGAAAGCAGGCCGTCGGCAAGGGACGCGTAATCGTCCAGGAACGCCGTGACTGAGACACGCCCACCGGCATAAATGCGGTGCAGGGTGCCGTCGGCAGCACCAGTTCGCAAGGTGTTAAGCTGGAAGGCGGCCGCGGCAACGGCCGCCTCTACGAAGCGAGGGGCGTCGAGTTGGGCACCACCGCGGGCTAACGCGTCGATCATCATCCCATTCCATGCCACGATCACCTTGGTGTCCGTGGCCGGCGGCACACGTTCTGCACGGACCGAGAGCAGTTTCGCACGGGCGGCTGCCAAGCGACTGGAGACCCGCTTCGTGTCCGTTCCAACGGCCTCGGCCGCCTGCTCCATCGGCGCTGTGACGTGGAGGATGTTGGTTCCCTCAAAATTCCCGTCCTGGCTGACGTCGTAGTAGGTGGCAAAAAGTTCGGCGTCTGCGCCGACGATGGCGTTTAGCTCGTCCAAGGACCAAACGAAGTACTTGCCCTCGACACCCTCTGAGTCCGCGTCGGTCGACGCGTAAAACGCCCCCTCGGGCGTGCGTAGTTCGCGTACCACATAGTCCAGTGTCTCCTCGGCGATGCGGGCGTAGAAAGGGTCACCACTGAGCCGTGCCGCATCGAGATAGAGTGGCGGCAGTAGGGCATTGTCGTAGAGCATCTTCTCAAAATGGGGAACCAACCATTTCGCGTCGACGCTGTAACGATGGAACCCACCCGCAAGTTGGTCGTAAATTCCGCCCTCGGCCATCTTGCGCAGGGTCCAGAGAACCTGCTCCTTGGCTCGCTCGTCACCATGCGCCATAGCGTCCTGCATCAGGAGGCCTAGAAAGAACGGTTGAGGGAACTTGGGAGGACCCCCGTAGCCGCCCTCACGCGCGTCGTAGTTCTGCATGATCGCGTCAGCGGCGAGTCGAAACGAGTCATCCTGATCAGGTAATGAGCCGTCTTCAAGCGCGGTGGCGCGCCCCTCAATCCGCTCAATTATGGCCTGCCCTTGTGTCTCGACTTTGTCGCGCTGTTGCTCGTAGGCCGTAGCGACGGAGCGCAAAACGTCAGGCCAGCCAGGCATGCCCTGTCGGCCCTGCGGAGGGAAGTCAGTCCCGCCATAAAACGGCAACCCCTCGGGCGTGCAGAAGACGATGAGTGGCCAGCCGCCCGGCCCGTGGATCAGCTGGATCGCCTCCATGTAGATGTCATCTACGTCCGGGCGTTCTTCACGATCAACCTTAACGTTGATGAAGAGCTCATTTTGCAACGCGGCAATCACTTCATCCTCGAAAGATTCTCGCTCCATTACGTGGCACCAGTGGCAAGCCGCGTAGCCGATGCTAACCAGCACCGGCTTGTCTTCGCGTTTGGCCCGTGCCCAGACCTCGTCATTCCAAGCGTTCCAGTCAACGGGATTATGAGCATGCTGAAGCAGGTAAGGGCTCGTCTCTCGGGCGAGCGCATTTGTGTGTTCGGGGGCATCACCGCTGCTGCCGTTACCGCTGTCGGGCATGACAGGTCTCTCCCAAATCGCAATCGTCGCGCCATCCGTCGAGGTGCGCGTGCGAGCGTATCAGGGTGCGTATGCATCAGGCTGCGACACGCAGAGCTTCCCGATAGGCTCGCGACTACATACGCTTCGTGCCGAACGCCTGTGTTTCCCGGGGAATCTGGCTGGGGATCCGATGAACGAACAACCCGCCTATCTCTTCGTCTGCGTGCACAACGCGGGCCGGTCGCAGATGGCGGCGGCCTGGGTGCGCGCGCTCACAGCGGGTCTCACCGAGGCCGTCTCAGCGGGGACGGAACCGGCCCAACAGGTCAACCCCGTCGTGCGAGAAGCGATGGCGGAGGTCGGCATCGAGCTCAGCGTACTCCCGCGCAGGCTGACTAACGAACTCGCCCGGGGTGCGGGTCGGGTGATCTCGATGGGCTGCAACGTCGAGCAAGCGTGCCCCGGGCTAATAGCGGACGAGGACTGGCAATTGGAAGATCCGGCCGAGAAGCCGCTCGTCGAGGTACGCCGTATCCGCGATGAGATTCGGTCGCGAGTGGAGATGCTACTCAATGGCTGACTTCGGCTCGCACTTCACCCTGTTGGAGGATTCCGCTCGATGTCTGCCGAGCTTACCGCGTGTGTTGCTTGCCGAGATCGCGGGAACTTTTGGCCTCGTCTTTTTCGGCGCCGGTGCCGCAACCGTCGACGCTTACACGGGTGGCGAGATCACACGCGTGGGTATCGGACTTTCGTTCGGGCTGGCCGTAGCGACGATGGTGCTCGCCTTCGGTCGGATTAGCGGAGCGCACATTAATCCCGCCGTCACGCTAGGACTGTGGTTGGGAGGGCGTTTCCCGTCGCGGCTGGTCTTGCCATACATGGCGGCGCAGATAGTGGGCGCCTTGATCGCCGCATCGGTGCTACATGGACTGTTCCATGCGAGTCCGGGTGCGCTGGGGGCAACGCTGCCCAGTGGCGATATTTGGATCTCATTCGGCTTTGAGATCGTGCTGACGTTCATATTGGTGTACGTGATCTTCGCAGTCGCGCATCAGCACCAATCGCCACTACCGCTCATTGCCGCAGCGGCCGGGATGGTGGTGGGGATAGAAGCAACATTCGCCGGTGAGATATCGGGCGCATCGATGAACCCCGCCCGCTCCTTCGGGCCAGCCGCGATCGCCTGGGTCTGGTCCGACCACTGGATCTACTGGGCCGCCCCCGCCATAGGTGCCGTACTCGCAACTTTCCTCCACCTCGCAGTGCATCGTCCGGAGGACGAAACGACGTAAGCCCGTTCAGCGCCGTCGGCCGCGTCCGGGTGATCGACAGCCGGGTCGATTCGCTGCGGCCGGGCATGGTCTGGCCGACACGCGGCAGCGGCCTCACCGACGATAGAGTGCTTCGAGTGTCGCATGGCGCGAACTTTGAGAAGATGCGGACGCTCAACATGCAGTTTGGGATCGACACCGTACCGGCCGCTAACGAAACCACGAAGAAGGTGGACGATACTCTTTGGGATGCTTCGCTTCGCTGCCGGTGGACTTCACGGCCGTGGAGAACTGCAAATCACAGTAGTTACTAGTGTTGCTCTAGGATCGCGCGAGGGTGACCTAAATGGGGCCCGAGAGCTTCGTTCCCAAGCACTCTGAAACCTTTCGGCACTCGTCGTTGCAGCTGGAACTATCAATCGATCCGAGCAAGGTCGGCGGTTAGGAAAGGGGGAAAGCGTCAACCATCGATGCTGGGGCGCTTCGCAACTTGGTAGATAGTCGTGTGTCGAATATGGGCGAGGTCAACACCATCCTGCGAACGGATCAGGCAATCAACGATGCCGTAATGATGACCCTTGCGTTCGAAGGTTTCCAGGAATGTGCCTCCGACGACGATGGTCTGACCCGCATCAGGTCCGGTATGAGCAGACGCGAGATGCTGAATCTGGCTACGAGCGTGGATTGAGGGGCCATATTCGTAGGAATGGTGGATAAAGGGCGTGCAACGGGCGGCGAGCCAGGCTGGGTGGATGCGCGGATTGGGTCCGAACCAGAGCGGGTCGCCGTCCGCCTCCTGTTCGACGGCGTAGCGTGTCGCTTCTTCGGCTGAAAGAGGAACCGCCATTGGGCGCAACTCTCGACCTACCGGCGCAACCTTCGGTGTGAGCCGAGGAAGCACATTAGGACACAGTCGGGCTTCGATGTCTTGAGGACGGCACAGCAGTGCGGACCAGCCAGCGCGGCCAAGGCCCACCGCGCCCGTGATCACACGTTCATTGGCACTCTTCCACACCGTTAACTTATGAGAACCATTGACCGACTGATCGACCTGGATCGTCAATCGATCCTCGGGGTAGACCGGACGGCGGAAGTTGATCTCGGCCCAGCCATCCTCAAGCCATCCGTCACCCAACGCTTCGCGGATCGTAGCCACGGTCCAACCGTAGACGGTGACCCCACCCACGAGGGCTTCCTGATAGCCATATTCACGCGCAGCGTCCGTCGAGTGAATCACGTTGGGAATTTCGGGGTTATCCGGATCCTCCATGAACGCGGTAAGGTCCTTGGTCACCAAAATCGTCATGTCACCCTGCTACCCATCTAACCATC
>CAZZMQ010000004.1:22625-31750 GCA_964655365.1 uncultured Dehalococcoidia bacterium
AACCATCGTCGGAGTCGGAGCTGCAGACTTTCCCCTCGGAGAGAACCAGCGCCAGGCGAAGCAAAGCTGTTGGGGCTCCAAGCGGACATATTCGCTCCTGATCGAGGCCAGAGGGCGGCCAAGCCTCGATGGATCCTACAGGGCATCCAGGAGGCCAGCGATCGTATCGGCGGCAGTACGGAAGGGGTGAGTGCAGCCCCAATTGGCGACGGCGCAGCGCATCAAACTAAGATCCGCATCTTGCGCTCGATTGATGGCAGCCGCAAGCGCCTCTGGGCGCGGCTCAACGAGCCAACCACGATCGGCTTCGACAGTAACCTGGGCTCCCTGATGAGGTGCCGCCAGAACCGGCGTGCCGCTGGCCAGCGCCTGCGCGATCGTGAGGCCGTAGGCCTCGTAGTGGGATGGCGAACAGAACAGATCGGCAGCAGCGAAAAGGTCCCACTTGGCCTCCCCGGATACGTAGCCAGGAAAACGGACTGGACACGCTCGAGTTGTGCTGCTCGTCGTCGCAGCAAGTCCTCGTAGCTGTCGCCACCCATGTAGGCAGGAGCACCCGCCACGACCAAAGCCAACCGGTCGGCCCGGGCAGGGTCGTCGCGCTCAATATGCTGCAGGGCTTCCACGACTCGCTCGATCTGCTTCTCGCGCGAAAGCCTACTCAGGGTGAGCAAGACGAAGCGCCCGGGATCGATCTCGTAGCCGCGCAAGGTGGCCTCACGCTGCACGCGTCGACTAGGGCTGCAGAGGTCGTCAGGATCGATCACGCCCCAGGGCGTGACAGCAAGCCGACGCTGGACTCCACTGGCCGGATAGCACGCGGCGAGTGCCTCGCCAAGATGCGGGCTGGGGACAATACAGCGGTCCGCGACGCTAGCTGATTCACCCTCCTTGGACCAGACCAACCGAGCGATATCTGGGGCCAACCGCCCCAGGCCCAGACGATCGGCCCAACGCCAAAGCAGCCTGAGAGGTATTGCCGGGCAAAGAAGTCCGCCACAACGGCGTGGTACAAAACCACCTGACGGAAACCATGCTGGGCCAGCCAGGCAAAAGGCGGTCCCTCACTGACGTCGTTGGCGACCACGACAGCACCGGACGAACCCATCGTTTGGAAATAAGCACGCAGCGCGGCCTCCCACTGCAATGCGAAGAGCGCATAACGCCGCTCACCAAAGTGGACCAAAGCATCGACGGTCGTATCACGCAGAATTGGCACAGCCAAATCGATGTAGGTAACGCCGTGGAACGTGAACGAGCCGGGCGCAGCGTGAGGTCGCAAGACGCTGATAGTCCAGTCGTCTCGTTCGGCGAGGTGCGGAATAAGCGCCTCAAGCACTGCCACGCCGCCGCCCACGGGAACCTGCTCCGCTGAGAGTGCTCCGGTCGCCGTCGTGATGTAGAGGCATCGCTTCGTCACGGGCTCGATCGTGGCAAGTTGGAGAGGCAGCGTCTACGCGCACTAAACCGGTAGCATGCCATCGAGGACAAAGCCATGACACTCAATCTCAGCGGTCTGACGGCAGCCCAGGTCACCCCTTTCACCAAAGGCGGACATGAAATAGACCTCGACTGGTTGCCGGCTCACATCGAATACCTGCGCGACAACGGCGTAAACCACATCCTCACACTGGGTACCAACGGTGAGGGCCCATTAGTGGCTATGCGCGAGCGCAGGTTGGTCGTGGAAACGGTCGTGCAGCAGAGCGGAATGATGCGCGTTCTGGCAGGAGTCGGTTGTCTCTCGATGCCAGAAACGATCCAGGCCGCCAACGAAGCACTCGAAGCCGGGGCGGACGCCATTGCACTCCTGCCCTCGCATTTCTTTCCCGATGCGGATGCGCGGGGGCGCGTTGACTACTTCGCCAGTGTGATCGAGTCGATTCCGGCACAAGGGCGCGTCCTGCTCTATAACATCCCGCCCAACACACACCTGGATATCCCGGATGAGGTGGTCTTGGCACTGCTGGATCTGTTCCCCGACCAGCTGATCGGGATTAAGGACTCCAGCGGCGACCCGGAGCGCACGCGACGCTACGTCGAAGCGACAGCGGACAGCGACTTCCAGGTCCTGGCTGGATCCGATCATCGCCACGCGGAGCTTTACCAGGTCGGCTGCCAAGGCGGCGTCTCCGGCATGGCTAATATCGCGCCGATGATGGCCAAAACGATCCTCGCCGTGCATCGTGACACGGGAGATGCCTCTCGCGTTCAGCGCCAGCTCAACGAGTTACGCGACCTAATGCTGCAATTCACACGCATAGGGGCTACCAAACACCTCATCTCGGTCGTCAGCGGATTGCCGCTGACCCACACACGCCCACCAAACCGCGACCTCGTTACCGAGGAAGCCGCCGCACTCGAAGCGGCGGTCGGACGCTACCTGGCGGGAACCACCTAGCCACAAAGTCGCCGTAACGTTCAGTACGCACGCCACAGTCGGTTGTTGCACTCTGGCGGCTATACTCTCAGCAGGGTTCGGTGCGGAGGTGCCAATTCATGCGCATCCTTGTGGCGGACGACGAGCCGCATATCCGCGAGCTAGTTCGCCTATACCTCAGTAAAGAAGGCTACGAGTTGGACTTCGCCGTTAACGGGCCAGAAGCGCTCGAAAAGGCTCTGCGTCTGCAGCCAGATCTGGTCATACTCGATCTGATGATGCCCAAGCTGGATGGCTTCGAAGTAACGAAGGGCATCCGCGAGCAATCGGACGTGCCAATCTTGATGCTGACCGTGCGCAAGGAAGACACCGTCAAGGTGGCCGGTCTGGAACTGGGCGCCGACGACTACCTGACAAAGCCGTTCAACCCCAAGGAACTCGTAGCACGGGTCAAGGCGATCCTGCGACGCTCCGACGGCATCACACGCTCCGGCGTCGAAGTCCAAGTGGGCTCACTGCTACTCAACCGTCCGCGACGAGAGGCCATGCTCTCAGGCCATGATCTAGATCTGCGCACCAAAGAGTTCGATCTCCTCTTCGCCCTAGCCCAAAACGACGGTATCGCAATGTCGCGCGAGCAACTGCTCTCACTAGTCTGGGGCTACACCTTCAGCGGCGAGACCCGCACCGTCGACGTGCACATCAATCATCTACGTCAGCACCTGCGTGATAGCGATGTGCGGATTGAAACGTTGCGCGGCGTGGGCTACAAGCTGACGGCAGATCCTTCGCCCAATGGCGACGCCTAGCGCTCCGCTGCGCACCACCCGTTGGTCACGCATCCACCTACCGGCGTTGCATCGCCTCCGCCTACCTTTGCGACAGTCCGGTGCGACCATATTCGAAAGCGTGCGTGCCCGTGTCTATTTGACCCTGGCATCATTGATCGTGCTGACACTGCTCATCGCCGGTGTCGTTTTCTTCTTCCTGCTGGGCGGTTACGAGGACCGCTTGGCTGAATCAACCCTGCGGGAAATCAGCGCGCCGGTGTACTCGCAATATGTGCAAAGCGAAAGTTCGCTGGATATCGCCCGCGTCAGTCGGCGCGCGGTCTCCAGCGAATCGGGTGCCGACGTGCCGGCTCTATTCGTCGACATGGGTGGGCTCGTCGTGAGCGCGGCAGGCGGAACCGGGCGGTTCGTCGACGAGCGCTTTGCGATCGATCTCAACGACGCCGGGATCGGGTTCGAGAACCGCGTCGAGGGAATCGTCACGACGAGCAGCAGGGAACGCCTAAACTACGTGGCGGCTCGGCTCGATCCACGAAGCGCGAACGAGTTCGGGGCTGAGTTCCTGCTCTTCGTGCTTCCGGAGGAACAACGCCAATCGGTGCTGGGCGACCTAACTGAGCGCCTAATCCTAGCCGGTAGCCTGGCACTGGGCGCGGCGATCATCGTTGGCCTGTTCCTCTCGCGCTCGATCTACCGGCCGCTACAGGCCGTCTCCGAGGCGGCGCGCAGTGTGGCGCGGGGGCGCTTCGACCACAAGGTTGCGGTAAAAGGGACAAGTGAAGCGCGCGAGTTGGCAGAGTCGTTCAATCACATGACCGACGAGGTCAATCGCCAGCAAGCGGCGCTGCGGGAATTCCTAGCCAATGTCTCACATGACCTGCAGACACCGCTGACCTCGATCAACGGTTTCTCTCAGGCCTTGTTGGACGGCACGATTGAGGATACCAAGTCGCGGCAAAACGCCTCCCGTATCATCGAAGAAGAATCGCGCCGGCTTCTGCGGCTGGTCGAGGGACTGTTGGACCTCTCGCGGATGGAGGCCGGGCAAATTGAGGTCAATTTAGCCCGCGTAGACACGGGAGACCTTCTGCAGCACATCCATGCCCTCTTCGCGCTGCGCTCCGAGGAGTTGGATGTCGATCTTCGGGTGAACTGCGCAGAGGTGCCCGACGTGCTGGGCGATATCGACCGGCTTGAGCAGGTGCTCGCCAACCTCGTAGACAACGCACTCCGCCTCACACCGCCTGGCGGTGAGGTAGTACTCAGCGCGCGGCGGGAAAGCGAGGTCACAGTGGGCATTGCCGTAGCCGACACAGGAACCGGCATCCCGGAAGAGGCAATCCCGCATCTCTTTGACCGCTTCTATCGCTCTGACCGTCCCGGTGCACAGGGCGGCACCGGCCTGGGTCTAGCCATCGCCCGTGAGCTATCACGGGCACAACAAGGTGAGATTCAGGTCGAGAGCAGGTGGAACGAAGGGACAGTCTTTCGCGTCTTGCTGCGCGTGTACGACACTAAATCTGCCGACCGGCAAGCGCGGAGCTTCCAGTGAGCTGGCGCTGGAGCGCCATACTCGCTCTCGGCGGTATCGTAGCCACGTACCTCGTCGGCTGCGGCTCAACCGGGATCAGCAGTGTGCCTCCAGAAGTCGAAGCACCGCCCTAGCGGGTCCCGGGCGTGGTAATTGAAATCTCGTCCAACGATCTGGCACCTGGCTTCGGACCGACCCCCAACAACCTGGTCAACGACATCCCCGGATTCCTGCGCGAACACGAGAACGAGATCCTACGAGCGATCGGCGAGCGGGCTCGTGACCCCAATGTGCGCTCCCTAGGGTTCCAAAACACCCGTGAGGACAAGTTCCTCTTCGTCGTACAGGTGGCGCTGCAAGAGGAACAGGCGGCGCTCGACACCGTGAGCTTCATCACTACGCTTGAAGCAACTGAGATCTTCAGTTTCATCAGCCCCGGCGACGTCCTTTTCGAAAGCGAACGTCTGCCGGATCCGCCCACGCGAGGCAAGAGTGCACACTACTTCCTACGCTACGGCGTGATCGGCGACGGCGGCGAACGCAGCCGGGACGTGGGCGCCGACGTGGTAATCTTCGCCAGCGGCGGCAGCGTAGTCCTCATCCAGGGCTCAGCACCACAGAATGCCAGATCGCCGACGCGAGTGCGTGACGAGGTTCTGGCGCTGGGCACCATCCTCTCGGAGCGGATGCATAGCAATTACGTAGAGATCGTCGAGGGCTTGGGTGGAGAACCAATCGAACACTAGCGCGATGCGATTCCAGCCAGCCAGCAGCTAAGGATCCCGTCGCTACGGACCTGGCCAGGCGCCACCATCCTGCCCAACGAAAACCCAAACCGGCTCTAGATGCGTCAGCGCGTCTAGATTCCCCAGCTGTGGATGGGTGGCCCGGTAGCTCGTGAAGACAGCCTCTGGCGTGCCCCAGGCGAATAGCACCTCAACCGCGGCCGACGTGAAGCGAAGTGCATCCGCTATCGGCAGGCTGGGTCCCGGCCAAGCCACAAGTTGCCAGCCCGGGCGAAGAAGTGTTGTGACATACGGGGCACGCTCATAAGTCCAGATCACGGATCGCTCGTTGCGCAGGAAGACCCATAAACCATCGCCGGTCCTAACCTCATCGATCTGGACGAACCTACTACCGGGCGAATAGACGTCCCACAGCCCATCGCGCCAGGCGAACACATGCGCAACTTCGCCAGGCAGTGTGGCAAAGACGCCATCATCCGTTCCGGGCCCGGTCGCCCCAGCCCATGAGATGAGATTCCAGCCGGGAAGCAGACGGACATCGCGCCACAGCCGTAGCGAGACAGGCAGCGAAGGCGGCGATCGGCCGGAAACACCCTCCGCTGTCGCAACCAGATCAAGCTGCGCCGTTGTTTCTATTAGGGAGCTCGGATAGATGCGGAGGTCGAACCTGCCATCCGGCCCCACGGTCCCGCTGGCAATTACTTCATCTCGTGTGAACTCGGTCAAGACTACCGTCGTAGCCGGAATCGCTCGACCCTGGACTACGACCACCGAGCTCGTCGCCATGGCAGAATCGATCACCGGGGCGGGCATGGGAGCAGCCAAAACGGCGTTCAGCGAACCGCGAAAATTGATCCTCCCGAAGCCATCCCAACGGGGCGTATCACCGTCAGGTAGATCGACAGCACCATCGCGCAGGAAAGCGCGCACATCGCTCACCGACGCAGTTGGGTGGAGTGACTTGATCAGCGCGATCAGACCACTGACCATCGGCGCCGAAAACGAGGTACCGGTGCCGGTGCCGAAGATGGGCAGACCCGTGATCGGTTCGATGGCCAAAGTCGGGATCTCGGCGCCGGGGGCAACGAATTCCACGTCGCTGGAGATAGGTGAGAAGCGCGCGCGCAGTTCCGGTTCGTCGACACCGCGGGTAGCACCCACAGCGATGATCTCCTCCAGCGAAGCGGGGAACCTGACACCGAAGCCCGAATTCCCAGCAGCCGCCACCATGATCACCCCTGCCTCATGGGCGGCAGCAACCGTCTCGCGCACGGTGTTCGGCAGAGCGCTGGCCTCCAGGCTCATGTTGACAATGTCGGCCCCGTTAGCCACCGCATACTCGAGCGCGCTCACGAACGAACTGAAAAACCCATTGCCCTCCGGCCCCGTCACCCGCACCGGCATTATCGAGATATTCCAGGCAGCGCCGGCTAGACCGAAAGCGTTATCACCCGTCGCAGCGAGAATCCCCGCAACCTGGGTGCCGTGGCTGACCGCACCGTCTGGTACGCCATCAGCGTCCTGATCGATCCCGTCCCCCACGGCGCTATCACCGGGCACCGTGTCCGGATCGGAATCCTCCCCTACGACGTCGCCCGGCCCTCGGTAGCTGCCGATGAAGTCGTAGCCATGAACATCATCGATGAAACCATTCCCATCGTCGTCAACTCCGTTGTTCGGCACTTCGTCTTCGTTGATCCAGATACTGTCGACGAGATCAGGGTGATCCAGGTCGATCGCACCATCGAGTACTGCCACCACAGTCGACCGCTGACCTTGCGTGATAGCCCAGGCGGCAGGTGCCTCAAGCAACTCCCAAACCCAAGCCTGATCAGAAAAAAGTGGATCATTAGGGGTGATCGTGGCCAGACCGGACCTGGACTCCACTATCTGCGCGACGCGCAGAGGCGCATTAGGCTCTGCGAAGCGAACCAGTGGGCTAGCGCTGAGCAGGCACAATGCAGCGCCAATCGCCGCATCCTCCACCTGCACGCGGTGCACGCCGCTCAGCGCAAAGACTTCGAGTGAGCGTGATCCTGCCTCGGCCAATAGTGCGCGCTTCTGCGCCGGACGGACGTCATCGTGAAAGGCGACAAAGAGCTCGTCGCCACCTGGTCCGGCCTGGTCCAACAGGCCGGGGGCTTCCGAAATAGGCTGGAATCCCCCCAACGATCCGCACATGGACGGAATCACGCTCGGGCGACCACTGAGCATGATCAGAGGGAGCAGCAGAAGGACAGGGAGTACTTTTCTTACGCGCACCCGGCCAGTCTCTTCGCTCGCAAAACACTCGTCCATTCGCCTAACGTAAATGAGGTCAAACGGCATTCGAGTAGGGGCGGAGATGGCTAGCGGCAGCTCACAAAGAGCCAAATCGGATGGACTACGAGCACAAGCCGGTGATTGGCTTCGCATGCTGCGCGCCGATCTGCGGCGCCCCACGACGGGAAGGCAGTGCCTGCGCCTTGCGGCCTGGCTAATCTACATCGTTGCACTGGTCAGCCCGTTCATCCGTATCGCATACGGTTACCAGGATGTTGTCTTCCCAATCGTGCTGATAACGGGCATCCTCGCTTTGCTTTGGGTCGCGCCCCGCGACGATCTGCGCGTCTGGGTCTTCTATCTCTCATCGCTGTTCCTCTTCACCCAACTACGCGACGCCGCTGATGAAACCTCGATCAAGGCAGGGATGCACTACGTCCTCAACTGGGAAGAATCTTGGTTCAACGGCACAACGCCCAGCGCCTGGTTGCAAGATCGGCTGGGGGGGGCAAAAACCGACACTAACGCGCTGTCGTTCTTAACCTCCTTTATGCACTGGAGTTGGTTCTTCTTCCCACATCTGATCGTTCTGGGGGCGTACCGCTGGGCCCGCCCTCTGGCATTTCGAGTCGCGGCGATCATGATAGGCACGTTCTTCACGGCAGTTATGCTCTACTACATCGTGCCAACGGTCCCGCCTTGGCTGGCTGCAGAGCAGGGTGCGACGCAGGACATCCAACGCGTGCTCGTGAATGTGGGGCCACAGGTCTTCGGACAGTGGCTGTTCGATGAACTATTCACCACGTTGGCCGAGCCCAATCTCAATGCGGCCATGCCGTCACTGCACTTCGCGGCGGGCTTCATCGTCACGTTCCTGGGCTACCTGCTGCACTCACGCAAGCTGATGGTGGTCGCGCTCATCTACAGCTTGGGGATGGCCTTCTCACTCATGTATCTGGGCGAACACTACTTCGTGGACATCTTGGTCGGCGGCGCGGTGGCGGTCGCGGCAGCTTTCATCGTGGAATCGGCACTCGGTCACGGGCCCGGCGTGAGAGGGGGAAAATGCGCACTGCGTTGGCTGCGACGTGACGGAGGGAGCTCGCGGAACGTGAATCAGAGCTGGCCGCGGAAGCAGCGCGCGCGCGGGAAAGACTAATGGCGCATGTACGCGGGTTACTGACGACTCGGGTACCTCGGGTGACTCTAGGCATCGGCATTAGCAGCGTCTTCATTGTTTTCTTCCTGCGCAAAACCGACTTTAGCGTCGTAGGCGATGCCTTCGCCGAAGCCGAAATCACCCTGATCTTGATCGCGATCGGAGTCTATTTCGTCGGCCTCTACATCCGTGCGATCCGCTGGCATTACCTGCTGCGTCACGTCAAACCAATCGCGCCACACAAGCTATTCCCGAT
>CAZZMQ010000004.1:31760-35741 GCA_964655365.1 uncultured Dehalococcoidia bacterium
CATGGCGATCGGCTTTGGCACCAACAATGTGCTTCCCTTCCGGGCGGGCGAAGTCGTACGGGCACACACGCTCTACCGGCGACACGGCATCGCACGTACGACGGGCATATCTAGCATCTTCATGGCGCGCGTCTACGACGGACTCATGCTGACAGTCTTCCTCGCGGTAGGCGTGATCGCCAGCCTGGTCGAGTTCGAGGGCATGGCATACGCGGGAAACCTACTCGTCGCAGCGATGGCCTTCCTCGCCTTTGGCGTCGGCTCAGCCTTTGTGCTGGTATATCTGATCGCCTCACATCCGCACCGCGCCGCCGAATTCGTTCGCGTGCAGTCACGGCGCATCCCCGGTCTACACCATCACAATTTCGCCTGGCTCGACTCCCTGATCGACGGATTAGGCGCGACAAGCGAGCGCGACCTCTTCATTGGTGCCGTCTGGACCAGCGCCATTGCTTGGGGAATGGAATCGTTCATGTATTACCTTGTCGGGCAGGCCTTCGGGCTGGGGCTCCCTTTCCCGGTCTATCTGCTGGTGGCGGCCGCAGCCAACATCATTATCACCGCTCCGGCGACGAGCGGTGGCGTAGGACCATTTGAATGGGCGGCGAAAGAGGTCCTGCTGATCTACCTGGTAGGATCGGGCGCAGAAGAATTGGCAATCGCCTTTGCCGCCTCTTTGCACGGGCTCGTCCTAGTCCCCATCGCACTCGTGGGCTTGCTCTTTCTATGGATCTATCAGATCCCGATGCGGCATTTGGGCGCGGATCCGGAGTCGAGACCGGACCCCGAACCCCACTGATCAGGGTCTAACGATCATCTAATCGCCCCCGCCACCAGCCTTCAGCGTGGGGTCAGGATGCAGGCGACCGAGATATAGCGCGCCATGCTCGAAAACGTAGCGGAGTTCGGAGTGCATCAGCGCCCAGACGCTGAGCAGAACAGCGAAGATCAAGCCCGGTACCCAAATCAGATAACGCACATTGATGACGTCCGTCGCCGCGCCGTTGCTAAAAATCATGACGGCCATGACACCACCACCAAAGAGTGCATACAGGCTCATCACACGGCCGCGGATCTCATCCTGCACGACCGCCTGAATCAGCGTAGATCCCAGTGCGACAAACATCGCCTGTGCACCCCCGCTCAACGCAATCCCTAGCACAGCCAACTCCCGCGTTGGGGCCAGTCCGGCGATTGCCAGCGTAAGTCCGGATACGATGCCCGTGGCAATGAAGAGCCGCCCCCGCAACGAGTCAGTGCGCAAGAAGGAGAGGCTGAGCGTTCCGAGGAGTGCCCCTCCCCCAATACCCATCAGCAGCGCGCTAAACATACCGGTCCCGCCGCCGAACTCACGTTTGGCCAGAATCGGCAGCATCGAGTCGAACGACATCGTGAATAGGCAGTGCGCCGAGACCACAGCGATCACCAACCGAATCTGGGGGTTGGCGCCGATATAACGAAACGCCTCGGCGAGGCCGTGGCGAGCCTCGGCAAAGAGCGACAGTTCGCTTCGCCCAAGTCCCCCCGTGGATCGCAGACGCAGACGCAGCGTGAACAGGATGGAGACGAAGTAGAAACAGGCGGCCACGATGAAGATCCAGCCGGCACCGAGACCCGCCAAGAGCGGTCCCCCGATCAGCGGACCGACAAGCCGCGATCCGAAGTTCGCTAGCGAGAGCAGCGTGATCGCATTGAGCAAGGAGTGCTTTTCGACGGTATTGGGCAGCAACGCATTCTGTGCCGAGTTCTCGATTGACCAGGCCACGCCACTAGCGAAAGCCAGCAAGATCAGATGCCAAACCTCAAGCGAATTCGAGAAGGCGAGGTAAGCGAGGATCAGCGCGAAGCTGAGGTGGAGGATACGGCCGATCACGATCATTCGGGCCCGATCGAACCGGTCCGCCATCGCCCCTGCGATCGGGGCCAGGGTCCAGGGCGCCATGGCGGCGAACGTGACCGCGCCCACCGCAAGGCCGCTATCAGCCAGTTCAAACGCCAACCACGCACGAGCCATGATCAGCGCCCACATTGAGATGGCCGAAGCTCCCGCCGCCATCCAGAGCGCGCGATAGTGCTCCGAATCGAAGGATGGAAAGACACGCGTCAGGACAAGGGCTCGATCCACCGATTGAGTCTAAACCCATGTGCGTGTCCTGCCCCGGGGCAAAGCATCCAACCGCGCCTCATCCGCGATGTGGGTCAAATAGTCAACCAGGCGTCGAGCCTATTGCGGAAAGGACGATTGCCGAAACAGGGAGCCTGCGCACCCGGTAGACACCGGGTGACTGGATGATTCTCAAACACGCCGCCTGGCGCATCGACGTGCGATCTTCCAAGTCCGATCAGTCGGCGGTGGCGAAACCGGGAGGTCCGTGTCGCCTTCTGGGCAGACAAAGATCAGAAAAACGCATGCAGGACAACTCTTGGCAGTGCGGTCCGATGAGTGTGAACGCCTTAGACACAGACACAGCCGCTAGCCAAGTCGCAAAGGCTGCGGGAGACTTCACTGCCAGTTCTCGACCCGGAAACGGAGTGGCTTATGGCGATTGAACTAGTGGAGACAGACGAAGTCACGCTTGCGGTTGAGCAAACCGGAGAGGGCGTCCCGCTGCTTCTGGTGGCGGGCGGCTTCATGGACATGGACCAGTGGCTTTATCAGTTCGAGGCGCTAGCCGAAGGACGGCGCGTGATCCGCTTCGACCAACGCGGCACAGGACAATCGTCCATGACGGTCGACGGTTACACGATCCAACAGTTCGCGTTGGACACGATCGCGCTGATCGAACAGCTTGGCGCCGCGCCTTGCGTGCTGTTCGGCAGCTCGGTGGGCGGACTCGTGGGGATCGAGATCGCGATTACGCGGCCGGAGCTGATAAGCAAGCTAATAGTGGCGGGCACACCGGCGGGCGTAAGAGGCGAGGCGACGCCGATCGAGACACAGATGGCCATGCTGCGCGGGGCGGCGCTACCGATGGAGCAGGCCGCGGCGGCTTTGCAAGACATCCTCTTCGCAACTGATTTCCACGACGAGCACCCAGCCATGCTCGATGAAGCTGTGGAAAAGCGGCGCCAGTATCCACCTCCGCCACTGGCACTGATGGGACCACTGCAATCGACGTTGACCTACGACCCGCTGGAGGCGCTGACGGGGTTCAACAAGCCGGTGTTGATCCTGCAAGGTGGGTCGGACCGGATCGTGCCACCCGGCAACGCCGCGATCTTAGAAGCAGCTCTATCCAACGCGAAGACGGTCAACTTCCCCGGCATGGGGCATGCACTCGTGATCGAAGCCAACGAAGCGGTCAACGCAACCGTGCACGATTTCTTGCGCGAAGTCTAGCCGTCGGGAGCAAGGTCTTAAATCGGAGGGCGCTGGAGATGCCATTCAGTTGCCTGCTCGTAGGCGTGAGCTACCCGACAAACCGTGACCTCATCAAAGTGACGTCCGCCAATCATCAGGCCAATCGGCAGGCCGTCATCGTCAAAGCCACAGTGCAAGCTAATAGCCGGGATCGCGGTCACATCATAGGGCGAGGTATAGCGCGCGAGTTGGTACCGGCTGTCGCCTCCCTCGATCGGCGGTGCCGTGATGGGTGTGGTAGGCGAGACGAGTACGTCGACGCTGCGCAGAACCTCGGCCATCTCTTCGATCAAGAGTGTACGTTTGCGTTGGTCATTGATGTAAGTGGTCGCGGAAACGCCACGCCCCAACTCGAGCGCGCTGCGAACATCGTCACCGTACTTCCCCGGATGTGCTTCGAGCCACTGCTCGTGATAAGCCAAGCCCTCCGCGGTGAGGATCGAGAGGCGTCCCGATCCGGCGAGCAGCGGCAGATCGACCTCTTGGACGGTTGCGCCCAGCTCGCGCAGGACTTCGACGGCCGCTGCGTTTGCGGCCTCAACGGCTGGCTGACAATCTTTCCAGAACGGATCGTGTGGCAAACCCACGCGTAGTCCCCGCAGCTCGCGCCCCAGCTGACT
>CAZZMQ010000004.1:35751-48091 GCA_964655365.1 uncultured Dehalococcoidia bacterium
AGGCGTCGACTCCGATGTCGGCCGATCCCGGATCAGATGCATCATGCCCAGCGATCGCGTTGAGTATGAGAGCGGAATCCTCCACCGTGCGCGAGAGCGGGCCAACGTGGTCCAGTGTCCAAGACAATGGCAGGACCCCACGACGGCTGACTCGCCCATAGGTTGGCATCAGCCCCACACACCCGCAGAGTGAGGCGGGCATGCGGATCGATCCCCCGGTGTCGCTGCCCAGCGTACCCAACGTCGAACCGGCACTGATCGCAGCCCCGCTTCCACCACTGGAACCACCTGGCGAGTTGGCAGGCCTCCAGGGATTGCGGACTGCTCCAAAGTGCGGGTTGTCGGAGGTGGTGCCGAAAGCGAATTCATGCAACCCGAGCTTACCGGTGAGCACAATCCCCGCCTGTTTGAGTTTGGCGACCACGAAGGCGTCCTCAGCGGGCACGCGGTCGCGCAGGAAGCCGGAGCCACCCGTGGTGGGGATGCCAGCCGTGTCGCAGAGGTCTTTGAGCGCGAAGGGGATGCCGTGCAGGGGGCCACGATCGCGCCCGACCTGCAACTCCGCGTCGGCGGCGGCGGCTTGCGCGCGCGCCAGATCGTCGGTGCGAGTGATGAAAGCGTTGCGCGTAGGCTCCGTCGCATCGGTGCGGGCGAGGACAGATTCAGTCAGCGCCGCCGAGGTCAGACTGCCATCACGCAAGGCGCGTCCAGCGGCGGCGATGGTGAGGCCCCAGGGCTCGCTCCACGTCTCAGATCTGTCGGACACGGCTAGGCCCTCCCCACACGCAGGCCGAAGGACGGCTCGGTCTGCCCCAGGTCGACGGAGATCGTCGGCGCAGGAAAGCGACGGAGCAACATCAGCAACTGCGGCGCAATCGCCTCCAATTGTGCGGCGGAGGCGTCGACCTCCGCGAGTTCGGCAATGGCGCGAATGTGCTCGATGATTTGTGCGTCGATTGGGGTCGATGGGGGCATGGGGCTCCTCTTCCGGGGCTGGAGGATACTCTGACGCGGCCCGTGCGCCGCATCGATCGGGCATAATGCGACGGCAGGGAGGCGAGATGCGGATCACGTTCGTCGGCACAGGCTGCGGCGCCACGCTCAATCCCGAGCGTGCGGGGGCCGGGATCCATGTCAGCGCGGGGCAATCGCGCCTGCTGCTCGATTGCGGTCCGGGCGTGATCGATCGCATCCTGCGCGCCAAGATGGACCACACGGCGATCAGCCACGTGCTTTTCAGCCACTTGCACGAAGACCATGCCATCGGCATCGCAGAGTTGCTCTTCCAATTCTCCTTCCGGCAACGGCCGCTGCCCGCGATCTACGGACCCGAGGGAACCGACTCGTACCTGGCGGCGGCGACCGAGTTCGCCCAGGCCAATATGGGTCCGCGCCTGGCCAATGAAAAAGCGGCGATGGCGAAGCTGGAAGCGACGCTGACCCGCCCCGGCGACGAGCGGGAACTGGACAGCGTTCAGGTCACGACGCGCGAGGTCCCGCACGACGACTACCTCGAATGTCTCGCGCGGCGTCTGGACGCGGATGGATCTTCGATGGTCTACAGCGGCGACACGCGGCCCGCACTGGACGTGCTGGTGCCGCTGGCGGACGGGGTCGACGTGCTGATCCATGAGGCCTACACCGCGGCCGCGCTGGAGCGGTTCTCCTCGCCGCTGCCCGAAACTGTGCAGGGCAACATCCACAAGGCGTTCGAGAGCATGCACTCGGACGCGGTGGCCGTGGGAAAGCTCGCGGCGGAAGCAGGGGTTGCTCGCCTAGTGCTGACACATCTGCTCCCGCAAGAATCGGACACCGCTGTGATCGAAGCCTGCGCGCAGTACTTTAGAGGCGAGATCGTCGTCGCTCACGACGGTCTCAGGCTTGAGGTCTAATTCGATGCGAATACACGAATTAGCGATCATGATTGGCACCGACCAACCGGAGTCAATGACCGCTTTCTACGGCGAATCCCTGGGACTGGAGCGAGTGAAGCGCTTCGAGGGAATCGTGTTCAACCTAGCCGGGATCAACGTCCGAATCTTGCCGCACACCAAAATCAGCGGTTCGAGCCGCGACCCGGCGCGGCATCAGCTCAATCTATTTGTAGACGACGTAGCGGCCGAGTTCACCCGTCTGCGAGCCCAAGGTGTGCCGTTCGTGCGCGAGCCTGAGCTCGAGTTCTGGGGCGGCACCGTCGCAACCATGCAAGACCCCGACGGTAACTACGTGCAGCTCCTGCAGGAGCCCCGCTAGCCAAGCTACTTTGATGGCTTGCGCGCCACCAAGCCAGCCCAAGGCCGGTCGAGATCTTTGTGCTCCCCGTAGCTCACGGCTTCCAGGCGCGGGAAAAGCGATGCCAGCTCGCCAGGCTTCAGCCCAAACCGTCCAGAGGCATGCCCCCTCACACCACTCTCAAGATAGGTCGCGAACAACAACAGACCGCCTCCTGCCAAGATCTGTTCGATGCGCGGTACTAACGTACGCTGGAGGTAGAGCGTGTTGACGATGAGATCGTACGGGCCCGAGGGAAGCTCATCACGCTTCAGGTCACGGCAGACCACCTTGATCGAAAACCCAAGTTCGGCTGTGAGACCAGCAACATGCTCGCAAGCGACCTTGGACCCATCGACGACTGTGACGTCGAGCCCTCGGCGCGCAAGCCAAAGGCTGTTGCGGCCCAAACCACCGGCAATATCGAGTGCGCGGCCGCTCGCCGGAAGCAAATCAGCCTTCGCTAACAGAAACGGATGTGGATCAAGTGCATTGGACTGGCGACCGAGGCAGTCGCGGTAGCGTTGGTTCCAGCGCTCGATCGCAGGATCAATGTAAGGCGAAGATGGCGGCTCGTGGTCGGCCGGCAACACCTCAGATCAGGCGGGGCTGCCCGGGGGGCGACCCTCGATCTGCTGCTCCTCTATGATCGCAAAGTCTCCCTGGTCAAGGTCACCCAGCTCACCGCGTCGATACGCGTTATAGAGCTCGAAGAGTTCCCGCTTATGCGGCCGCTTGCGCCCGATCGGGCAGGCCTCCCAAGCCTCGTAGTCCTCGTCACAATAGCCCATGCGGAACTCACCGCACTTGGGCTGTAGGAAGCGCCCCAGTTCTGGTGCCACCTGCATGACCTGCGAGCGCAACAACGCCGCGACGCGCCTGAACTCCCACTGTGCCCGGGTGCAGAGGCGAAGGTCGCACATATGCAGAAGTTGCGCGAAGTTGACCGTGATCTTGAAGTTGGTGTTAGTCGCGTTGGGCAGCAGGAACCTTGCGTCCTCGGCTGGGATCCCGGCTTCGACCATCTCCGTGTAGCGCTCACCAGCCTGAGCAAAGAAGGACTCCATCTTCTGGTCCAGACCAGCCGCCTCCACAGTCTTGGGCACGGTGTAAGGAAAATTGCCGTCCTGGTAGGTAACGTAGCGTTGACTCTGCTGCTCAAAGGAGATGCCAACTCGGTGGCGCACAAACTGGTGTGAGAAAGCACGTGTGACACCGCTAATGCCAAATTCGAACCAGACCTGCTCCAGCGGCGAGGAGTGGCCCGTCGCCAACCGGTCCTTGACAAACTGCTCCATCTTCTCGTGCGAGATACGGTCGCTTTCAATCCGGTCGATCACCTGTTGCGGTGTCAGGGCGGAGTAGCAGACCCGATAGGCCATATAAAGGGCCCGAATTGGGTCCTTCGTGTAATCGATCAGCGTGACTTCGATCGCCATGGTCATGCCTTCGCCGTTGCGAACAAACGGATATTCGCGACGGGTACCAGTGAGCTTAGGCCCAAACGCGGCCAGTTGCGGATCTCGTTAGGTCGCGCACCCGATGTGACCGTCAAGCAAAGGTGGTCTCCATCTCCGCGCTGGCGTCGAAAAAGTCCTGCAGGGTCTGGTTGAAGCGATAGAACAGGTCGCGGCGAGTGTAATCCTCGCCGATGGCAAACGCCTCGGGCTTCTCAAGGTCGATACTGTTCAGCGTGTGGTCGAGATCAGCCTGACCATTAGTCCTGATGTTCTCGAGCATCCCGCGCCACTCGGGTCCACTCATCGCGAGGGTGAAGTCGAGCTCGTCGGAGTCAGTCGAGCCGATCTCCGAGACATCGACCACCTCGAATGCTTCAAACACAATTTTGAAAACTCGGGCATCGACTTGCACGCCCATGACACAGTCGATCGTACCAAAGTGCTTGAAGCGCTCCGTGCCGTTGACACGTCCCTTGAGTTCCTCGAACCAATCGACCGACGGGAACTCGGGCATGACCAACCCTCCGAACGCAAGACTGTTCGCGAGCCAAAGCGTAAGAGGGTAGCTAGCGCACTGGCAAGGTATCGCGGCTGCAGTAGGGCGGTCGGCAGCTAGGAGGATGGACCACGAAAAGCGTCGATGCCACCTGGTTTACCCTTACGCATGGCGGACATACGCGAGCGCAACCGGCTTAAAATGGGTCGCACGTTAGTCCGCACAATCAGCGGCTGGCGAGTAGCCAAGTCAACAACTCGAACGTTGGGATTTCCATCGGTCGGGGCCTGCCCCAACTCCGGGGGAACCTCCAATTCCACCCCGTCATGCTGGTGGGCAGGGCGCCGGGGAATGCGGTGGAAACGAGCGCGCATACCACTGGGGATGTTCCACTGCGGAGCGATCTCACCCGTCGGCGCACGCCAGCGCCCGATCAGGAAGGGGTAGATCAGAAGCAACCCCCCAGCGAATCCGCCGATATGCGCCCACCAGGCTGTGCCACCGCTGCCTGAGGCGTTGCCCGCAATCTCGCCGATTCCGTTGAAGATATTAAATAGAAACCAGAATCCGATCATTAAGGGGGCCGGAATCACCATGGGGATGAAAAACACGATCGGGATCAATACTTGCACTAGCGCGCGCGGGAAAAGTACGAGGTAAGCACCCAAGACCGCCGAATCATAGGTACCAGATCGCCACCGCCTAAGTAGATATGCGCCGCGGCGGCGATATAACCGGTCGCGACATAGAAGATCGCGAAACGCGCATGGCCCATGCGATCTTCGACATTGTCACCGAAGACCCAGAGAAAGAGCAGGTTGCCGATCACATGCAGCCAGCCGCCGTGAATGAACATCGCCGTCAGCGGGGTCAGCAGCAAGAACAAGCCATTAAGGAGCTCAACCCCGCCACTCTCGACGAACTGCCCATCACGCGTGACACGATTGCCCTCGATAAAATCGTGCGTGGCGCTTCGCCCCGCCATTTGGGCAGTAACAAGCTCCGGAACGCTGCCGAATCGCAGCGTGAACTCCGAAAATTCGGAGATAGGGTAGAGCTGGCTAGGTCCCGATCGATTCGCTTCCAGTGCGTCGTTGTCGGCGATCACCACGAAATGCGTAGGTTGGCGATTGAGCATCAGTAGCATGAAGAGCCAGACGAGCGCATTGATAATGATCAACGTCCGCGTCACGTGGGGAGTGCTGCTGCGCCATTGGCTATCCCCAATCGGGATCATGTGTCCGCTCCCAAGCTCGACGACCTCCGCTATCGTATCGATCGAGTAACGACGGACTTGAAAGAGTCGGCCGCGGCGGGCGCATAAAAGGGCCTAACAGACAACAGCACGATTAGAGGGGTAGCCCGACTCGACGCAGCAGCCGTGTTGTGAAAATCACCACCACGCTAGTAGCAGCCATCGTCGCTGCAATACCCCAGGCAATCCGTCTGGCGCGGCGTACATCCTCAGGGCCAGCAGGCGCAGCCTGGCCATTGACCAGCTCTCCGTCGATCATAAGAGAGCGGTCGAGCAGGACAGCTATGGCGGCGACTTCGGGGTCGGAATGCGCCGACTCCACCGAGCGCCATGTCTCCGCCAGAGACAATCCCAATAGTGGCGCCAGCGCCACGCTGGCCGCGGTGGCTGCCCCGTCCGAGACCCAGCGCACAGTCGGCCCGGCATGTGCCAAGGTCCCGCAACAAACCATAGACCCGCGCAAGCCGAGGGCCCTCTGCCAAACTGACCGCAGCAGCAGTGGCATCGTGCCACGTAACCCAAAAAGACCATAACTCATCCAAGGCGCAACATAGTGCTGCGGGCGCCGGGCTAGCGCCTCGATCGTCTGGCTGGCGATCGCGTGGATGGCGAGCGCTGAGTCTTCACCGACCGAGGGAGCTTCGGTAAGGGGCTGAGCAAGATCCCCGCGCAACTCGGGCAGCAGAGCCGCCGCTTCCACGACCCGCCCCACCGCAAGCAGATGCTCGATTCTGGCGGCCGTACGGTCGCAACCGACAACGTCGAAGCTGGCCTTCAACAAGCCGACCTCTGCCAAGGATCGCGTAGAACCAGGGAGGCGATCGATCAGATCCGGCAGGCGCGAGAGAACAACAGAAACGCCGAGAGCAGCAGGAAGCGTTCCTCCAAGCGGAACCCGGTCGGACAGCACCTCTAGCCAACTCACGCCCCGAGGCGGCGGCCCGACCAGGATCTGCACGGCAGCAGCGGCCAGCAGTAGCGTCGCACGCCCAGTAGGTAGCGCGTCACTTGCGCCCCACACGCCCATCACGCCTCGTCGCCGGTTTTCTCGGCGCGAACAGCGGCCACAGCTCGCTCGATCGCGACGTCTACGCGGTTCGCGATTCTCTCGGGGCGACGCAGAAACAGCTCGCGCGTCCAGCGCACCCGGCGTAGGTCAGCCGCACTCAAGAGGCCGTCACGCACGACACTCTCCAACTCCTCTTCATCCTCCAATCGCACCTGGAGCTTGCGCACGCTGCCATCACTCGGTCCTGTCTCGTCCTGCGGGCGAAACTGCGCGTCCACGATCAAGTCGCTATAGCGGACGCCATCGACACTAATGCGCACGTCCTTCACTACATCCAAGCGGTACAGCAGAAGCGCACCGTCGACGTCGTGGATGCGGTAGACGCCATACGGTCGCGTCCGCCACCAGACACCCCAGGAAGTAACTCCAGCAAGAGCGCCGAACGGATTGTCGGACTCGGCTCTCCAACGACCAACGAAACAGCGTGACGTAATCAGCCATGGCTCCAACTCGAAGCACTGCGTGGAGCCGTCGATCGTCTCCTTGCACTCTTGTGTGCGTGCATTGGGCGCGGGCGGAAGATCCTGCATCCCGGAATGAACCATCTGGACATGCTATCTGGGCATCAATCGGGGCAGGCTAGACAGTGCGTTATGCGTGTTAGCATTCACACTCAGGCCCCGCTTCGAAGCGGGGCCTGAGTGTGAATGCTCCCACCCGGGAGATTCGCGAGGAGCATTGACGATGCCGGCCGTGGTCGTAATCGGAGGACAGTGGGGCGACGAAGGCAAAGGCCGCGTCGTCGATTTGCTTGCGCGCAAAGCGAGCATCGTCGCGCGCTACTCAGCCGGGCACAACGCGGGGCACACGATCGTCAACGACCAAGGCACCTTCGCTCTGCACCTCGTGCCGGCAGGCATCTTCTACCCGGAAAAGACCTGCATCATAGGCAACGGCGTCGTGATCGACCCGCCCGACCTGATCGAGGAGATCGCGAACCTTGAGCGGCGTGGTGTCTCCACGGAGCGGCTCAAGATCTCGGACCGAGCCCATCTCGTCATGCCCTGGCACCCCATCATTGACGCTGAGGATGAACGGCTCCGTGGCAAGAACGCGGTCGGCACAACCGGCAAAGGTGTTGGGCCTGCCTTCGTCGACAAGGTAGCCCGGATGGGAATCCGGATCTCCGAACTGCAAGATCTCGTAGGCTTCGGCGAACGTCTGCAGTTCGTTCTGAACTACAAGAATAAAGTGCTAACGGGCCTCTACGGTCTAGAACCGCTGGACTACAGTTCCGTCTTCGAGTCGTATCGCGAGTACTGGAGCCGGCTCGCTCCCTACGTCACGGACACCTCCGCTATCTGCCAAGAAGCCATGCGACGTGGCGAACGTCTATTACTGGAGGGCGCGCAAGGCAGCCTGCTGGACCTCGACGGTGGCACATACGACTACGTGACCTCGTCCGTACCATCCTCGACAGCCTCGGGCGCAGCACTGGGTAGCGGGATCGCGCCAAACGACATCGACCGCGTCGTGGGTGTTTATAAGGCCTATCAGACCCGCGTCGGCAACGGTCCAATGCCGACGGAGGATTACGGGCCGTTGGGTGAGGCGCTGCGCGATGCCGGTCACGAATACGGCACAACAACGGGGCGGCCACGGCGTTGCGGCTGGTTCGACGCCGTGGCCGCGCGTTATACGGTCCGGCTCAACGGATGCGCTAGCATCTCGCTAACCCGGCTCGACGTGCTCGACTCATTCGAAACGATCAAGATCTGCGTTGCCTACGAGATCGCGGGGCAACGCGTCGTGACGTTCCCTTCCAGCCGAGTCGACCTTGACTCTGCGCTACCGATCTACGAAGAGCTTCCGGGGTGGGGCAGCAGCACCTGCGACTGCCGCTCATTCGATGACCTGCCGATCGCAGCGCGGAACTTCGTGCGCCGGATCGAGAAGCTGTCCGATGTGTCAGCTGCACTGGTCAGTGTGGGTCCAGAGCGCAACCAAGCGATCATCGTGGATCCGATCATTTAACCGTTCGCATCGCCAGCAGGAAAGTCCAGTTGGAAACCATGTCCGAAACCGTACTCTCCATCGTCCTCTTCCTGCACCTCAGCTTCATCACCGTGTGGGTAGGATCGCAAGTCCTGACGGCAGCTGCGGTCGTACCGTCCCTGCGGCGGCTAGGGCAAGGAGAGGCACGATTAGCCATGCTAGAAACCTTCACTAGTCGCTTCAACATCGTGGCCTGGGTCTCAATGACCGTGATTGTGATCACAGGGGGGCTCATGGTGGGCGAACGGATCGACCAAGTGCGTGACATCTTTGGCGAATCCTTATTCAGCTCACGCTGGGGCATCATTTTCGTGATCAAAATGGCGTTCTGGACGCTGATGGTGATAGCAGTGGGAGTGCACGCATTCCTTATTGGGCCACGTCAGCTGGATCTGAACCGCCAGGCATTGGACCAGGACGAGGCCTGGGTGGAGCGCCATCTGCGGCCGCTGCAAACCCGATCGATCCTGCTCTCGGTTAGCGGTTTGTTGCTCAGCTTGCTGGTGCTTGGGTGCGGCACCTTCCTGGGCAACCATGCCTTCTCGTTTCAGTTCGCTTGAGCCAGACGCGAGGTGCCCCAACGTTCGATCAGGCTTATGGCAGAGCGCTTGTGACGGTTTCCGCAAGCGCTTAGTTTGGGTATTATCGGCGCCGGGGCGACTCGTAGATCGCTCGCTAGCAAAAGAGAAGCCATAGCTGAGGAACAGCATGTCGGCTGATCAAACCCCCGGTGGGCAGGATTCGCAAGACGAGCAACGTCATGGTCCGGGACCGCGCGGCGGGATCCCACAGAGTATGGGTCTGCTGTTCTCTTTCGGTCTGATGGCAGCGGGCATCATCGCGCTTGTGGGCTTCGCTATCGACAAGGGTGACGAGAAGGACCAGAGCGCTGCGATCGACCCGGCTAACGTCGCGGCGGCAGAACTCTACGCGACCTATGACGCGTTCGCCCCGAATGAGAACCAGCTCAAAGCAGAGCAAGGTATTGGTGTCCTTGGGGCGGATGCCAGCGCGACCGAAGCCGAAGAGGACAGCGGCGGGATGTCGAGTAGCGGAGCCGTCGAAGCCGACTTAAGCGACCCAAGCACGCTACTCGCGGCAGCCAACGAGACGGTGGGGATGGAGTTGTACTTCGCTAACGGTTGTTCCGCCTGCCACGGCAATACCGGCGAAGGGATTGTTGGCCCCACAATCGCACAGACCGGCCTGACGCTCAGTCAGGTGGCCGGCCAGTACCGCACACCGCGCGGCGTCATGCCAGCCTTCAACGCCGACCAGATCTCCGACCAGGAGGTCGCCCACATCTTTGCCTGGCTGCAGACCCAAGACCTGCCGTCGACGATCCTCGAGGGCCTGGGTACTCCCTGATCCTTCCGTCTATTTCCGGCCCCGACTTCCAAGACCTCTCGCAGTGCGTCTAAGCAGGCACGGCCGTGTCGCGCGCGGTCAGTCTGACATACGGGAGCGAGCAACGGCCTCCGCAGCATTATCCCAGGCCTCGCGATTACCGACCCAGGAGGGGTCCACTAGGAGGCGCAGGGCTCCCATCTCCGCGGCGGCAAAGAGTTCGCCGCGCAAGACAGTTTCTAGAATTCGACCCAGCGGCGTAGGCTCATGTTCAACACTGCTGCGCGCCTCCGAGACGTAGACACGATCAAGGTCGTCATCGCCAGAATCCATCAGCACTTGCTCCGTCACGCCACGGTGGCGCACAAGTGCGTAGAGAAGCCCCTCTACGGAGGGGCGAATCTCAAGTTCCGGAGATGGCACCTCGGCTGGCCAAAGCCAAAACCCCTCGTGCTCCCAAACGCCCTGGGCGATGTCACCCAGCGATTGACTACTGTCCGCAATCGGCGCCCAAAGTTGATCGGCGCTGAGCCCTGCCAGTGCCTGTGTCAGCGCGCGCCGCGTCGTCATCAGCGCGTAAGCGCGTGCTTCGAGTCGCGGGTTAGCATGGTCCGGCACGCTCGTTAGGCCGACTGGGCCGGCAGTGGCAGGTCGATTTGTACACGGTCAAGTTCGACACGGATCCGCGCCTGCAGATCCTCGGATGGCTCCATCATCGGCAGCCGCAGAGGACCCACATCGAACCCCAGTTGATTCAAGGTCCACTTAATCGGCGCGGGGTTGGAGCTGAGAAACATCGCCTTCGTGATCGGCAGCAAAGATCGGTGGATTCGGGCGGCTTCATCCAAATTGCCAGCCAGGAACGCGCCGATCTCAGCCTTGATTTGCATGCCAACGATGTGGGCCAAGACGCTGACAACACCGTAGCCGCCGATGCTCAGCAAGGGCAGTGTGTGTGCGTCGTCGCCGCTCCACAGTCGGAAGCCAGCAGGGGCATGCTGGATCAGCTCCGCCTGCAACTCCAGGTCGCCCGTCGCTTCCTTGCTGCCAACGATGTGAGGGAAGTCACGAGCGAGCCGAAGTTGGGTCGCAGCGGCCATATTGACGCCAGTACGTCCGGGGATGTTGTAGAGAATGATGGGGAGATCCACCGAATTCGCAATGGCCTTGAAGTGTTGGTAGAGCCCCTCCTGAGACGGCTTATTGTAATACGGCACGACCTGCAGCAGGCCGTCGACACCAATCTCCTGCGCTCGCTCGGACGACTCGACGGCCGTCGCGGTGCTATTGGAACCCGTGCCAGCGATCAGAACGCGTCCGCGTTCGTGGCAAATCGGCAACACTTCGGCAAAGAGTTGCCGCTCCTCTTCGAACTCCAATGTGGGTGATTCGCCCGTCGTACCGGCGAGAACCACTCCGTCACTCCCACTCTCCAGCAAGGCCGCGGCGAGCCGTTTAGCCTGTTCAATATCGAGCGATCCATCCGACCGCATGGGCGTCACCATCGCTGTCAGAATGCGTCCAATTTCCATGTCGAGCCTCAATTCCTGCAAACGCGTAGAGCGCTAGAGAACACCGTCTCCCTGCATCCACTCGACCATCTGGATCATGTTGAGTGCCGCACCCTTGACCAGGTTATCCGTCACACACCAGTAAACGAGCCCGTTCGGATGCGAAACATCGCTTCGTGCACGCCCCACGAAAACATCGTCCTGGGCGGTTGATTCTAACGGAGTCGGGTAAGCACTGTTGAGTGGGTCGTCGACGACGCTAACACCATCCTGCCTGGCCCACAGCTCGCGCGCCTCGGCCGGGTCTAGCGGGCTGTCGAGTTCAACATGCACCGCGATAGCATGTGAGACCAGCGTTGGGATACGCACACAGGTTGCGCTGATCGCAAGATCCGGCTTGTGCAATATCTTGCGACTCTCGTTGATCATCTTGGTCTCTTCTTTTGTGTAGCCGTCCTCGCCAAAGACATCGATCTGGGGAATGGCGTTGAACGCAAGTTGCTTGGGCGCCTGCTCAACGCTGACCGACTCACCGGCCAGCACGGCGGCCGTCTGCTGCCTGAGCTCGCGCACGAGCCCGCTTCCCGCCCCGCTGGCGGACTGGTATGTGTCGACGACAACACGTCGCACCTCTCGCACCTGCATCAGCGGGTAGAGCGTCTCCACCAAAGGCACCGTGCTGCAGTTGGGCGTGGCAATGATGCCTTGGTTGCCGCGCAGATCAGCGGCGTTGACCTCCGGCACAACGAGCGGCACAGAGCCATCCATGCGCCAGGCGGAGGAGTCGTCGAAGGCAATCGCACCATGGTCTCGAGCAACGGGGCAGAGTTCCTCGGAAGCCGAGGTGGTAGCGGAGATGAAGGCAACATCAGCACCAATGAATGCGTCGCGGTTAGTTTCCCGGACAATCAGCATTTTCCCACGAAAGGGGATCCT
>CAZZMQ010000004.1:48227-49943 GCA_964655365.1 uncultured Dehalococcoidia bacterium
ACGGAGAAACTCCGCACCCACGACACCGGCCGCCCCAACCAGAGCAACGGCCAGCTCTCGCGGCATTGTTCTGCTCCCGCTACACCTCGTCGCGACCGACGCCGATCGACCGAAGGGAAAAACGAAAGAACGCCGCCGGGAGGCGACGTTCCCACATCAACTATGCGCGCACGATACGCGGCGGCGGGTCGGGCTTACAAGCAAACGCCGAACAGATCCTAGTCCTGGATCGGACTGAGTCCGCGTTAGAAGAAAACACTGGGACCCATCTCGGTATCTTCGAGGAGACATAGGACAGGCCGATTGACCGTGAATTGAATGGATTCGGCAGGATCCAGCTTATCTAATGAGAGGGCCGTGCGGCTTCAGCCTCAATGCCCAATTGATCGGTAGCGACGCAAAGGCGGTCGGCGCGCCGCGTTCTTCCATCACCCGTGCCAAATGCGAGTGAATACGAAACTCGAACTAGGACGTGAACAAGAACAGCTTTCGCTCGGCGAACAGTACCCGGCCGAAGATCAGTACGATGTTTTGTTTCTGCCCTATTGCGCCAAGCCAAGTAACCGGTCGAGGCCAACAACGATCCCATCGAGGCCAGGCGATTCGCGGACGGCACGCATGACGCCGGGCATAAACGACTCGCGGCTGATCGAATCGTGGCGCAACTTGAGCGTCTCTCCAACTCCGCCAAAGTAGACTTCCTGATGCGCCACCAAGCCGGGCAGCCGCACCGAGTGAAGAGTGACGCCACCCGAGTCAGCGCCACGGGCATTGGGCAAGGTCTCACGCTCAGCGATGTTTCGTTTAAAGTCGCTAGCACGTGCAGCGCGCATCTTCCGGGCAGTAGTCATAGCTGTGCCGGAAGGCGCATCAACTTTGCCGTCATGATGCTGCTCAATCACCTCGACGGCATCGAAAAACGGGGCTGCGATCGCAGCCAAATGCATCATCACCACTGCGCCTAGGGCAAAGTTCGAGGCAATCACACCGCCGACTTTCGCCTTGCGGCTCACCGCGACCATAGCTTCCACGAATTCGTCGCTCAGACCGGTCGTACCTACGATCGGACATACGCCGAGCTCAATCGCCTGGGGAAGCAAAACGTAGGTCCAGGCAACGTTCGAGAAGTCGATTAGAACATCGGCCTTAAGCTCTCCCAGGGCATCGACGGTGCTGGCCAAAGGCACTTCACGCCCGTCGGAGAGCCGGATCCGGTCCGACTGCGCCAGCCCGTCCAACACGCCAACAACATCCGTATCTTCAGCATCGAGTACAGCCGCCATCACCTGGCGCCCCATCTTGCCGCTGCCGCCCACGGCGACACGAATCTTGGCCATCACACACCCTTCCCATCTCGGTTCGACAAAAATGGGGCCACCTCACGGTGGCCCCATCAGAGTAGTGTCTGCACTTAACTCCGGCGCCAGGCCCTGAGCTTCGGTCCTTACTGCGGAGCGCCGAAGTCGCTTCGCGGCGGTGGGGGTGGAGGCGGGGTCTCACCACCCCGGCCACTCTCCGGATTGCGGCGCAGGCCAACGCGAGCAAGCACACCACCTCGTGAACGCTGACGGCCGTCGTTGGAGCGCGGCTGCCGTTCTTCGGACTCACGGGAGCCGGCATTGCCGTCACCGGCATTGCCGCCACCGGCATTGCCGCCACCAGCATTGCCGCCACCAGCATTGCCGCCACCGGCATTGCCGCCACCGCCTCCAACAT
>CAZZMQ010000005.1:0-35968 GCA_964655365.1 uncultured Dehalococcoidia bacterium
TCGTGCCCACGTTGACGTGGGGCTTCGTACGTTCAAATTTCTCGCGCGCCATCGCTACCGACTCTCTCTGGTGACCTCGCGGTCCCTTGGTGGCCCTACGCGTCCAAATCCAACTGGGCGCTAGGCAGTCTGCTTCTGAACGACCTCGGCGGAAACCTCCGCGTAATGGTCGAATTCCATGCTTGACGTCGCACGGCCCTGACTCATGGAGCGCAGAGTCGTGGTATATCCAAACGTTTCAGCCAGTGGGATCATCGCGGCGATAATCTGCAGGCTACCGCGTGACTCCATCCCTTGGATGGCGCCGCGACGGCTGGTGATGTCTCCCATGATGTCGCCGAAAAACTCCTCGGGGGTCGAAACCTCGGCCTTCATAATCGGCTCCAGTTGGACCGGGCTAGCCTTCCGCATGGCATCTTTAAAACACATGCTGGCAGCGGTGCTAAACGCCATCTCACTGGAATCGACGTCGTGATAGGAACCGTCGACGAGCCGAACCTTGAGGTCCACAACGCCGTGGCCACCTAACACGCCATTCTCCATCGCCTGCACAACACCTTTGCCAGCCGCTGGGATGAACTGCTGTGGAATGTTGCCACCGCGAATTTCGTTGACCCACTCGTATCCCTTGCCCGGTGCCAGCGGCTCAATCTCGAGCACGACGTGGGCGTACTGCCCGCGCCCCCCCGTTTGACGAATAAAACGCGTTTCCGCACGGGCCGACTTGCGAATCGTTTCCTTGTAGGAGACCTGCGGGCGGCCAACGTTGCTGGCAACACCAAACTCACGCGTGAGGCGATCGACGATAACTTCCAGGTGTAATTCACCCATGCCGGAAATGACGGTTTGGCCGGTGTCGTCGTTGAACGCGGAGCGGAAGGTGGGGTCCTCCTCGGAAAGTTTATGGAGCGCCTGCCCCATCTTGTCTTGGTCCGACTTGCTCTTGGCCTCGATCGCGATCGAGATCACCGGCTCCGGGAAGGTGATCTCCTCCAGCAGCAGTGGCTCGCGTGGGTCCGTCAGTGTGTCGCCGGTGAACGTGTCTTTCGGTCCAACGATGGCAGCGATGCCGCCCGCATACACGGCTTCGACATCTTCGCGCTCGTCAGCGTGCATCCGCAGCAGCCGTCCCACGCGCTCCGTGCTATCGCGCGAACTGTTGTAGACGGCGTCGCCGGTCTTGAGCGTACCGGAGTAGACCCGCACCCAACCTAGACGACCTACGTAGGGGTCAGTCACGATCTTGAAGCAAAGCGCGGTCAATTTCTCGTCGTCGCGCGCTGGGCGCTCCACGGCCTCGTCGCCGCCGAGCCGGATTCCGCTGACCGGCGGTACATCGGGTGGCGCAGGCAGGTAGTCGATCACCGCGTCCAGAAGCCGTCGCACGCCGACATTCTTGAGGGCACTACCGCACAGGACAGGGGTGAAATCATTGGCTATCGTCCCGCGCCGGACGGCCTTGCGAATCTCATCCTCTGAAACTTCGTGGCCTTCCAGGTAGGAAATCATGACCTGCTCATCATGTTCGGCGATGCGTTCAATCATCGTCTCGCGCCAGCGGCTCGCATCGTCGACGAAATCGTCGGGAATGTCCCCCTCAACCGGGGGATCGTCGCGGTCGCCGCTGAAGAACCAAGCGCGCATCGTGATCAGGTCAATCACACCTTGGAATTTCTCCTCGCTTCCAATCGGGATCTGGAGCGGCACCGGCAGGCGGTCGAGACGGTCGCGAATCATCTCCATCGTGCGCCAGAAATCGGCACCGATACGATCCATCTTGTTCACGAAGCTGAGGCGCGGGACTTTGTACTTGTCGGCCTGGCGCCAGACCGTCTCAGACTGCGGCTCCACGCCAGCCACCGCGTCGAAAACCACGACGCCACCATCCAGCACCCTTAGGCTACGTTCCACCTCCACGGTGAAATCGACGTGCCCGGGCGTATCGATGATGTTGATGCGGTGGCCGGCCCACTCAACCGTTGTCGCGGCGGCGGCGATCGTGATGCCACGCTCGCGCTCTTGGTCCATGAAGTCCATCACGGCAGTGCCATCGTGCACCTCACCAAGTTTGTAGGTGCGGCCGGCAAAATAGAGCACGCGCTCGGTCACGGTGGTCTTGCCCGCGTCAATGTGGGCGATGATACCGATGTTCCGAACGGATTCCAGTTGAATGTCGCGGGGCATGACGGTCCCCGATTGCCTTTCTCAGCCCGATCTGAGCCGGGCCCGAATGTAAGAAAGCGCGCATGATGCGCGCTTTCGAATTAACGATCTACCATCGGTAGTGGGCAAAGGCACGATTCGCCTCAGCCATACGGTGGGTATCTTCGCGGCGCTTGACCGCCGTACCGGTGTTGTTGAACGCATCGGCGATCTCGTCCGCCAGACGCTCGTGCATGCCTTTGCCACGTCGCGAGCGGGCGCCGTTAACCAGCCAGCGAATAGCCAGCGAGTTACGCCGGTCGGATCGAATCTCGATCGGGACCTGGTAGGTCGCACCCCCAACGCGCCGGGGCTTGACCTCCATCTGGGGCGTGATATTGCGCAACGCCTGCATGAACGCGTCGAGCGGCTCTTGGCGAAGACGCTGCTCCACCAGAGCCATCGCTCGGTACATCGCGCGCTCCGCAGTTCCCTTCTTGCCGTTCAGCATAATCTTATTGATCGTTTGCTGAACCGGCACCGAATTGAACTTCGGATCGGGCTGGGTACGTCGGCGTTCGGATCGGTTCCGCCGTGACATGAACAATCCCTTAACGACAGGACCCGTCTGCGACCGGTCCTGGGCCTCTTGAGCCCATCTGGTTCCGCTCGCCGTCGCGGGCGGATGATTCAAACACTAATTAAGCGGGACCTAGGGTGCCGCTTGCGGATCAATTGCCCTATGAAGTCGGCGCCGTTGCCGGCCCTCCGGTCTTGCGGGTGCCGTACTTCGAACGCCCGCGCTTACGATCCTGGACGCCCTGTGCGTCGAGCGCGCCTCGCACCACGTGGTATCGGACGCCCGGGAGGTCCTTGACTCTACCTCCGCGAATTAAGACCACCGAATGCTCCTGCAGTGTGTGTCCCTCGCCTGGAATGTAGGCCGTAACCTCAATTCCGTTAGTTAGGCGCACTCGACAAACCTTGCGTAGCGCAGAATTCGGCTTCTTCGGCGTCACTGTGCGCACCGCGGTGCAGACACCGCGCTTCTGAGGCGCGCCAGGTCCCGTCGTGGTGCGGCCAGTCAAAGAATTGTGCAAAAAACGCAAGGCGGGTGCCTTGGTCTTTTTGGTGACCGACTTGCGGCCCTTGCGTACTAGCTGATTGATGGTCGGCACGTTTCTCGTCCGTTGCGTTCCGCCCGGCGCTTTGCGGCGCTGGCTGCCAATCAGTCACTCGTCTCCGTAGAAAAAATCTGCGGAACACAGCAGAAGAGGCCAAAGCCGGTCGCTGACCCTTGCGCTGCGAATAGCGCAGGTTGTCGAGCGAGGGGCGGCTCTGACCCATACCCGTCAGTTACACGAGCGTAGACAGGCAGAGTACGAACGAGTGATTTGCACTGTCAAGCGCGTATGAGTCGGATCCGAACCCGGTTAACACATGTATCGGGGATCCGTGCGGGCATCCCATGTCGCTAACCGGCCGCGTCACCTAAACGCCCGCGTATGAGTGCAGCCCGCTGATCCATAGATTCACACCGAGGTACGTAAACAACACCGCGACGAAACCACAGACGACAATCCAAGAGCCGCGCGTCCCGCGCAGCTGGCGCATCCCGCGGGTGTGCAGATAGACCGCGAAAATCAGTCCGGTGACCAGAGCCGCGGTCTCCTTGGGGTCCCAGCCCCAGTAGCGGCCCCAGGCGTCATTCGCCCACCAAGCACCAAGCGCAATCCCCACCGCCAGAAGGGGAAAACCCACCAGGACAGATTGATAGGTCAACTCGTCACAGCGACCGGAGGATGGGATCCAGGCATGACGCCGCCCCTCGTTGCCCTGCAGGATATGCATGATCGCCGCCGCAAAGGCGACCGCCAGTACCGCATAGGAAAGGAGCATGATTGACACATGGATGGTGAGAATCGTCGGCGCTTGCAGAGCGGGCACCAGCGTCTCCTGGCCCTCACTGGGGAATGCCAGAGCGCTCGCGAAGAGTCCGAAGGCCACCGGCATCGCGAAGGCGCCGAGCAAACGAGTTCCATAGCGCAACTCCAGCAGTGCATAGACAAGTGCTATAGCGAAGCCGAACGCCATCGAGAACTCGAAGAGATTGCTGATCGGCGGATGATCCAACGCGATCGTGCGAAACGTTAAGCCCAGTGCACCGAAAACGATGGTGATCCAGGCCGAAAAGGTGGCCGCGCCCCGTAGCGTGGTCGATCGACCGAAGTTGGGGTTATTAGGCGAGTCGATCGCGGCACTACCTGCTTCGAGAACAGCCGATCGCGGCTCGACGAACAGCCCCGCCCAATGTGGTTGCGTGGCGTATAGCACATAGACACCCGCCGAGATGCCAGCCGAAATCAGCCCACCCCAGACGAAACACAGCGCCAGATCCTCCACTTAGCTCCCTGCCCCCGCCCCAACCGCTCGTGTCCCCTCAATCGTGCCGGATTCCTCCGCCTGAGCAGACTCCTCTTGTTTCGCCTTCGCCAACTTCTTCAGAACCGCGTGGCGATTGGGCGCAGCAGTCCCGCCGAAGTGCAGGCGCCGGAAGGCTTCGGCCCAGGGGACCGTCCGATGATCTGTCGATTCCTGGCGCTTTCGGAGGCGCTGGAGCCACTCCTCGCGCGTGCCTGGAGTGACCTGGCTCGCGTGGCGGCGTAGCGCGTCGACTTTCCGGCCAAGTTGCTCTCCAACATCAACGAAATAGTTCGGTTCGTTGGTCCCAGCCAGCAGTACCGTATTCACTTTATGCGGCTCTAGCCCGGCGGATTTATGCTCTGGAAAGTAGTGCGGGTTGCGTGAGAGTGGGAAAACAGCATCCAGAGCCACGAGGCCAACAGTACGGTGGTCGCGGTGGTTGAAGCCACGGTAGCCGTCCCAGGTGATCAGGACTTGTGGCCGCACCTCACGGATGGTGCGCACCAGAAGCTCACGCAGTTCCGGGCCGTCCTGCACGAAACCGTCCGGCACTCGCAAGAAGATGCAACGGTAAACACCAAGTTCACGCGCAGCCGCCTCTTGCTCTGCTTCGCGCAAGGCGGCCAGGTCGTGCGACGCGAGGGTCTCGTCCTTCGTACCCTTGTCGCCACTGGTAACGAGGCAAAATACAACCTCCCAGCCGTCCTGTGCCAGGATCGCCGCGGTACCGCCGCAGGTGAACTCGATGTCGTCAGGGTGCGCCATCACAACCAAGACCCGCTTAGGTTCGGCCGTGTCCGGTGCTTGGTTTTTTATCTCGCTCTTCATAGCTCGCACAGTGTAACGAACGGGGAGGCTCTGGCCGGGTAACCAGCGAAGCGCAGGACCAAAGCCTATCCGGCACTCCCACGGCTGGCGAAACTGGCACCATAGCGATTGACGACATCCTGGTAGACCTCGCCAATCTGCGCCGCGATGTGGTCCCAGCTGAACCGTTGAACGGAATCAGGGGCAGCAGCAGCGAAATGGCGCCGTAGGTCGTCGTTCTCCAGTAAGGCTTCCATACGCTCGGCGAATGGCTCCGGACAGCGCCACGGGATCAGGTAGCCAGTCTGCCCGTCGCGCACCGTATATTGCAAGCCACCGACGCGAGTCGCGATGACCGGCGTGCCGGAAGCCAGCGCCTCAATAGCGACCAAACCAAAACTCTCGTAGTAAGAAGGCACGACGCAGATATCAGCCGCCTGATAGTAATCCGGCAGTTCGTCGCGGGGGATGGATCCGACAAAGCCCACGCGATCGCCGATCCCCAACTCATGGGCGAGCACGTCGAGATCAGCTACGGCAGCCGGTGCAGACTCGCGGTCCCCACCCGCCACGATCAGCGTGATTGGCCGGTCTAGTTCCGTCGCGGCCACAGCGCGCAGAAGAATATCAACCCCTTTAAGCGGCTCCAACCTGCCCACAAAGAGAACAATCGGGCCATCATCTAGGCCGAGGTGCGAACGGGCCGTCGCCTGGTCGCCCGGCCGGAAACGAGTAAGATCAACGCCGGCCGGTACCACCGCAACGCAATCGCGCTGAGCACCATATAGTTGGACCAAGAAGTCGCTCTCATGGGGAGTCGCGCAAATGAGGCGATCGGCCGCTGCCACTATACGTCGCTCGGCTGCGATTCGAGCAGGCGGCTCCTGTTCTGCGCGGCGGGCCCGGTTCTTAACCTCACCGAGGGTGTGGAACATTGCGACGTGCGGCACATGCCATCGCTCGGCCAAACCAAGGCCAACCAGCCCCGAAAGCCAATAGTGCGAGTGAATCAGACTGTACTCTCGCGCCCGTTTCTCTGCGAAGGCGGCCACTCCACCCTGAAATTGAGGCAGCCACGGTTCGATTGAAACTGGGTCGAGGGGAGCAGCCGGGCCCGCATCGATATGAACGACGCGTACGTTCGGCGTGAGCTCAGTGCAGGGCGGGAGATCGGGCGCGTCGCGGCGTGTGAAAATATCGACTTCGCATTCACTCCCCCCGAGCTGCGCAGTCAACTCCGCAATGTAGACATTCATACCACCTGCTTTGGTCGTGCCGGGACGCGCAAGAGGGGAGGTATGGGTACTGATGAATGCAAGGCGGCGAATGGGGTTCATGACAGCAACCGGGACTTAGCGACTCAGTGTCAACCGAGTGACGGGGGCAGCTTCAGCGCCCATCTGGAACTTGTACTCTTCGTCGCCGCGCAAGAAGTTGACCGCCTCCCGACGCTCGTCGATGGCTTCACGCAGGCAAAAAACCTTAGAGGCAATGCCGACGGAGAGCGAGCGGTACTCAGGATCGTAGCCGCTGTTGTAGAGCATCAACTGCCCGCAACAGACGAAGCAAAGCACCGTGGCTACAGACTTTCCGTCCAACAACAAGAAATAGAGCTGTATCCTGCCGTGCGGTGCCAGCCGCTTCACCAGCTCCGCGAAGAACATCGCCATCTGGTCGGTCATGAACTCCGCTTTGTCACCACGCGAAGTCGTCATCATGGTCAGGAAGTCCGGCAACCGCTCGCAAACGGCGTCCGCGTCGCGAATCACCTCGATGTTAACCGCGGCCTTGCCATCACGCAGGTTGCGCAGCTTGCGGCGCACCTCGTGGCGGTACTTACGGCGCAACCCCGATGTATACGACTCCCAGTCGGCGGGCAAGTGCACCACGGGACACACGGCTTCCAGCTGTTCTTCCACCTGCCAGCCGCGTGCCGCAGCTTTGCCAGGCAGGAGCCGCAGCGTGGCGGAGCCGCTGGCGAAACCGCGGAAATCCGCGCTGCTGGAGCCGAGCGCCTCTAGGCGGTCCAGGAGTACATCCACGACGGCCTCTTCGTGATCGGGAGCCGCCAGGATATCCATGTAGTCACAGACCTCGAAGTCACCCACCAAGCCGACAGCACCATTGTCAACTCGCAGCGGAACCACGCCCACGAGACGGCCGTCTGCACGCACAGCCGTCAGATCTGGCGAAGAGTCAGGCTGGAAAATGTCCCACCAAGCTGTTTGAAACTCAGGAGTGATGAACGGGCCGGCAGGAGGTTGCACCTCTGCGAAAAGGGCACGCCACTCATCGGCCAGCCCGTTCGATGACGTATTCGTGAGCTGTGCCCAGTCGGCGGATTCGGTCGTCAGCAACATCGCGGCAACTACGCCCGACCCGGGCGCACGAGCGCGAGGAACTCGTTGCGAGTCTCGATCTGACTCTGGAAGGTTCCCCGCATCGCGGAGGTGACCATGCGGCTACCGGACTTCTTGATCCCTCGCATCGTCATACAGAGGTGCTCCGCCTCAAGAGCGACAGCAACGCCGTCCGGCTCCAGCGCCTGCATCAAGGTGTCTGCGATCTGGCTGGTCAGACGCTCCTGCAGCTGCGGACGGCGTGCCACCACTTCCACCAGCCTGGCCAGCTTGCTGATCCCCACCACCCGTCCCCGCGGTACATACGCGACGTGCGCAATGCCGTGGAAGGGAAGCAGGTGGTGTTCACACATCGAAAAGAAGGGGACGTCTCGCAAGACAACCATCTCGTCGTGGCCTTCTTCGAAACCAACCTGAAGCAGCGCCTCGGGATCAACGTTAAGCCCACCGAAAATCTCTTCGTATGACTCGGCGATGCGGCGTGGCGTCTCCAGGAGCCCCTCGCGATCCGGGTTTTCGCCAATCGCGAGCAGAAGCTCGCGAACGGCCTCGCGGATGCGATCTTTGTCGATTGTGCGCAGCGGAGACAACTCGATAGTCATCCGGATCGGACCCCTCCAGCCACTACTGTGAGCGCTCCTGGCGCAAGCCAAAACTCAGCCGGAGTCTGGCCCACAACCTCGCCGTCGACGGAAACGGGCATGGGGGCTTCAGGTTCGACAGCGACCCGCTTTGTCGTACCGTAGCGTACGCCAGGTTGGTCGATATGCGACCCGCGATATACCCGCAGCACTACGTTAAGCAGCCGCCAGCGCGAAACCCCTAACACAAGCAGGGCCTCCAGCAGGCCGTCCTGCGCGTTCGCCCCGGGTCCCGCGAACATCCCCGAACCAACCCACGGCGCATTCAACACCATCGTCTCTACGATCGCCACCTGTTCGGCAGTTCCATCCATTGTGAGCTGACTAGGTATCGCCTGGGCTCGGAACAGCTCTAGTAGGGCGGCTACAAAGTAGGCCGATCCACCCACCCAGCGTTTCATGCCGAGCGATCGTTCGATCACGGCGGAGGTGAAACCCGCCCCAGCTAAGAGCAGAAACGCCCGCTCCTTAGATACCAGCTCGGCGTTCGTGTAGCGGCAGTAGCCCACGTCGACTCTTTGGGTCTCTCCCCGTGCGATCAGCTGTGCTTGCGCCATCAAACTGACCGGCAAGCCCAGCAGGCGACTGAGATCGCACCCGGTTCCTGTCTGCAGCAAAGCCAGTGGTGGAGGCGAGGTAACTTGCAGCAGTCCGTTAGCAACTTCATTGGCAGTGCCATCGCCTCCCATCGCGATCACGGCGTCGTAGCCGTCCAGCCCGGCCTGTCGAGCCAATGCGGTCGCATGGCCCGGAGCCTCCGTGAGGACATAGGCAGACCTCAACCCTGCCTCACGCAGTGCAACGATCGCACCCGGCCAACTTTCCCCCGTGCTGCCGCTGCCAGCCGCTGGGTTGATGATGACCTGCACCATGCCGTTACTGAAGCTTTTATCGACGGGGGTATCCACGCCCTAGTCCAACGCCGCCTCGGCAGCCTCTATCGAATTGGGGATCTCAATCAAGTCCGGTTCGATCTCCATCGCAACATCTGGATCCTTGAGCCCCGACCCAGTAATGACACAGACGATACGTAGGCCCCGCAGATCGAAACCCTCGGCCTGACAGGCGAGTAGCCCAGCCACGCTGGCCGCCGAGGCTGGCTCGCAGAAGATGCCCTCGTCGCGTGCCAAGGCTTGGTAGGCAGTGAGAATTTGCTTGTCGCTGACTGCACCAATGCGGCCGTCCGATTCGTCTCGCGCCAGCAATGCGCCTTGCCAGGAGGCCGGATTACCGATCCGGATCGCCGTTGCGATCGTCTCGGGCTGGTCAACACGCTCACCCTTCACAATAGGAGCGGCACCCTCGGCTTGAAAACCGAACAATCGCGGGCGGGATGTTGCTCGCTCCGCTTGGAAATACTCCGCGTAGCCCTCCCAGTAGGCGGTGATATTGCCCGCGTTACCTACAGGGATGCACTGAATGTCCGGCGCATCACCCAATGTGTCGACGATTTCCATCGCAGCCGTCTTCTGCCCGGCAATGCGGTAGGGATTAACCGAGTTGACCAGTGCGATCGGACGACGCTCGCAGATCTCACGCGCCAAACTCAGGGCGTCGTCGAACGAGCCGTCGACGGAAAGAATGCGTGCACCATGCACAACCGCTTGGGCCAACTTGCCGAGCGCAATATTGCCGCGCGGCACAATCACGAAGCAACGCAGTCCGTAGCGGGCAGCATAAGCCGCTGCAGAGGCGCTGGTGTTGCCCGTGGAGGCACACATTACGGCGTCAGCACCGTCTTCCAACGCCTTCGCGATGGCCACGACCATGCCTCGGTCCTTGAATGATCCAGAGGGGTTCAGTGATTCCAGTTTGAGATAGACCTCGGCCCCTGTCGCCGCTTCCAACGACGTGGCACGAACCAAGGGTGTATCACCTTCGCCCAGACTGATGCGCGGCGTTGCGTCGGTCAGCGGCAGGTATTCGGCGTAACAGGAGATGACACCCGTGCCTCGCCGAAAGCCGGGCATGGGGCCCACACCCTCCGAGGCGGAAGCATCAGGCATCGAGCGAACTCGGCGGAACCGGGGAGTTCGACGACGATCCGAGAGTCGGTCCGGCACTGGAACTACCACCGAAGCCGCGAATCTCGCGGACCTCCTGCTCTAGATCCGACATCTCTCGACGCCTCACCTTCTCCTGGAAGGCGAGGAAACGCTCAGCGTCGCGCCTCGAAGCGTCGGTGGCTTCGGTCACAGCGTGGCGCAATTCGGTTAGGGAGCGGTCGTGCTGCTCGGAGCGGGAACGCATGCGTTCCATCGCGCGGTCGAGTTCGGTAATACGGGCCATCAATGCCTCGTTCTCGCGAGCAATTTCATTAGAGCGCTCCACAGTAGCGTCCTGTGACAGTCGCACGGCCTCAAACCGCTCTCGCAGAGCGTCGAACTCTTGGGTCGTCTCCCCGCTGCGAACCGCCTCTTCCTGTAAGCGGCGCACGGAATCCAATACGCCCTCCAGACGTTCGTCGATCGTCGCCAATGCACGATCGATCCGCTGCACCTCCTGAGCCTGATTCCGACCGTCACCCTGGGCGCGCCGCAACCCTTCGGCACCGGCCGCGATGCGTGAGTCGACGCCGTGCAGATTGATATCAATCTGCTCGAGCCGCTGGCCGACGAGCGCAGTTTCGTCCTGTAGGCGCCGAACCAGATCCTCAACGGTGTCCTGCTTCTCGCCGATCGTCGCAGAAGATTGCTCAGCGAACTCCGCCCGTCGCCGCAGTTCCCCGCGTTCATCGCGTTCTGCCTGCATCTCAGCACGCAACTGCCGAGCCAGCAACTCTCGCTGCTCGCTGTCCTGGCCAACAGCGCCTTGCAACCGCTCGACGCGCTCACGCAAGATCCGAATCGTCTCTGGCAGGTCGCTGAGCACGCTGATTTGAGCCGCCAATGTGCCGGTGCCCTGTTCACCACGTGCCTGGCCATCGATCAGACTCCAGAGATGCGTTTGCGTCTGCTCCGTCTTATCATCCAGCTCGGCTAGCGAAGCCTTAACCCCGCGTAGCTCCGTTTCAAGCCAGTCGAGCATGCTCTGAAAGGATTGTGGATCAGGTGATGAGGTGGTCACGAGGCATCCTGCTCGATCCGGATCCGCAGCCCGACATCCCGCACTGAGTCCATCTTGGCGGCCGCCACGATAAACGCGTTTAGATCATCTTCGCGGGTTTCGTGGGTAGTCAGGACGAGTTCGGCCGTACCGGCCTCCGGATCAGCTTCGACCTGGATGAGAGAAGCAATGCTGGTCTGATTCTCCGCCAACAGTCGGCCCAGATCAGCCAAGACTCCAGAGCGGTCATGCACCAGCATGCGCAGATAGTACGGCATTCGCAGGTCCCCAATTGGCACAATGCACGGCGCGGCATCGGTCGGGGGCAGTGAGCGAGGCCGCTGACCAGCGGCGATCCCGTGAGCGACATCCAGCACGTCCGCCACTACAGCGGATGTAGTGGGACCGGCACCCGCACCTTCTCCTTCAAAGATCGCCCGTCCAACAAGATCACCTTCCACGGCGACCGCGTTGAGCACGCCGTCGATGCGCGCCAGGGGCTCCGCCAGCGGAATGCGCGCGGGGTGAACCCGCGCATCGATCGCGCCGTGCTCGGTCCGCCGAGCCGTCGCCAGCAGCCGGATCACGTAGCCGAGGTCCGCAGCGTAACGAAAGTCGCGAGGGGTCAACAGGGTGATCCCCTCGTGGTAGATATCGTCCGGCGCAACCGTGGTATGAAACGCAAGAGAGGCAAGAATGGCAAGCTTGTAGGCGGCGTCTACACCTTCCACGTCGTTGGTTGGGTCGGCCTCCGCGTAACCCCGGCTCTGGGCTTCGACCAGAGCTTCATCGTAAGAAACCTTGTCTTGCGCCATCTCGGTCAACATAAAGTTAGTGGTGCCGTTGACGATGCCTTGGATGCGCCGGATCTCGTTGGCTTGCAAGTCACGCTTGAGCGGCGAGATGATCGGGATGCCGCCACCCACACTCGCTTCGTACTGCAACTCCGCGCCCTGCGTCTGGGCAATCGCAAGCAACTCCGGCCCGTGCTTCGCCATGATCTCCTTATTCGCGGTCACCACATGCTTCCCGGCCGAGAGCGCGGCACGGATACAATCGAGCGCGGGCTGCTCACCACCCATCAATTCCACCACGATCTCAATCTCGGGCGCCACAGCAACGGCAAGTGGATCGTCACACAGCAACGCTGACTCGACTTTGACATCGCGCTGGCGGCTAACATCGCGCACGGCGATCCGGCGTACTTCAAGGGCGCGACCCCCGCGGCGCATATAGGTGGCGGCGCGCGAGTACAGCGCCTCATAGACTCCCTGTCCCACAACGCCAAGGCCTAGGAGGCCAACGCCGATCGCTGGAACCACGTTCGCGTCCTGCGCCACGCCGACCTCCGCTAATCCTCGCTGCCAGCTTCAACCTGGGGAGACTCAGACTCCGCGCTTGGCATGTCATCCGCCACATCCGCGTCCGTGCCAGTAAGGACCTCGGGAGGCGTCCCGGACTGCGCGACGGGGGTCGTCTCCGTAGCCGCCGCCACCGCGGTCGCAGCTTCCGCGCTGGACGAAGCGGCCGGCGTGGATGTCGTAGTCGTAGAGTCGCTACGTGGAACAGTCGGAGCGGCGGCGCTCGGAGCTTCCTCCTCGCCGCTAGCTGCGGGCACGGGACGCGGCTCGACACGCGTGGCTCGCATCGATTGACGAAAATGCGAGGTCTGTCGCATGTGCTCAGCTGTGTAGGGCAGCAAAGCCAGGTGACGAGCGCGCTTGATGGCCCGGGTCAGCTTGCGTTGGTCCTTAGCGATCAACCCTGTCTTGCGGCGTGGGTCAATCTTGCCACGCTCGGAGATCAAACGTCGCAGCTTGTCGACGTCTTTGTAGTCGATGTTGAGCACTTCCTTGGGTGGGAAGATAGGCGCCTTGCGACGTCCCCGGCGGCGGCGAGTGCGCTCGATCACACGCGGGATTCCGTCCGTCGGGCCAGAGGTGATGCTGGAAGGGGTCGTCTGAGCATTCGGGGCCTCAGTTGAGGGCGTGGACACCGAGGGGTCGACCGCAGGAACGGAAGTCGCTGGCGCAGCGGTCGTAGCGGGTGTCGTCGTAGCTGAGGCAATCGGGGCAGCTGGCTCTACTCGTGGTTCGGGAACGGTGGTCGGCGGCGCGGCGGTGGGTTCGGCCGGCTCCGGCGTAGCTTCTGTCGTCGTCACCGACTCAGGAGTCGATGCTGGTGGGATCTGATCGTTGTTGTCTGTCGTCATTCGATTCTCCGTTCGGGTCTTCTTACTCGAAGGGCAAGTCGTCAGGGTCAATGTCCGGTCCAGCCGGGCCGTCGCCGCCGCTGGTCCCAGCGGCGGGGGTGGCAAAATCGCCATCGGGGCCAGCGTCGAACTCGCCACCGCCCGAGCCGCGACGATCAAGGAACTGCACGTCGTTGGCGACGACCTCCGTCGTATAGCGACGCTGGCCTTCACGATCTTCCCACTGGCGGGTCTGCAACCGACCTTCCAGATAAATCTGACTGCCCTTCGTGAGATATTGGCTTGTGGTCTCAGCCAGCCGCGCCCAAGCAACGCAGCGAACCCATTCTGTTTCCTCGCGACGTTCTCCGTCTCGCGTCTGGTAGCGACGGTTAACTGCCACATTGAACGTGGCCACAGCCTGGCCGCTCGCGGTAAACCGCATTTCGGGATCCGCGCCTAGATTGCCAATAATCTGAACTTTGTTCAGGCTTCCCATGTCACCCTCCTGCGCGCGTCCTAGTCATCCTTGCGAATAATTAGATAGCGCAAGACTGATTCGTCGATGTTGAGCTCGCGCTCGATCTCCTGATTGCCCGTGCCGCCTTCGGCAGCAAACTCCGTGATTAAATAATGACCCTCAAAGTTCCCTTTGATCGGATAGGCCAATCTTCGCCGTCCCCAATCGATGGACTCCGCCACGGTACCGCCGTGCTCGCTAACCAGAGTCGCAAGGTGGGACAGCCGATCCGGCACTTCCTCCTCTGTTAGATCGGAGTGAAGAACCACCACCATCTCGTAATCGCGTGCCATCGTGCCTCCATCGACCTCGCCCACGCCAGCTGCGTAGTGCGAGGATCCTTCTGCTTGGTGGTTAGCGATCGATGCCGGGAACCGGGAAGGCTGCCGCCAGGTCGGCAACTTCTGCCCGCACTGCCCCACGCACCGATTCATTCTCAATTTCGTCCAAAACCCGACCGATCCAGATCGCAATCTGCCCCATCTCGCCCGAACCCATTCCACGTGTCGTCAGGGCGGGCGTTCCGATCCGGATTCCACTAGTCACCGTCGGCTTCTGCTCATCAACCGGGATCGTATTTTTGTTAACCGTGATCCCGGCATCATCGAGGGCACCCTCAACCGCCTTGCCCGTCAGCCCCTTGACCCCGACATCGATGACAAGGAGGTGACTGTCCGTGCCACCCGAAACTAACCGCAGTCCGACACTCAGCAACCCCTCGGCCAGGGCGCGGGAATTTTCGATGATCGCCTCGCCGTAGGACCGAAACTCCGGCGTGCCCGCTTCCGCAAACGCAACCGCCTTAGCCGCGATCGTGTGCATATGCGGACCGCCCGAGGTACCAGGGAAGACAGCGCGATCGACTTTCGTCGCATAATCCTCCCGAGCCAGGAGGAACGCTGAGCGCGGCCCGCGCAAAGTCTTGTGAGTTGTTGAGGTCACGATATCGGCGTGCGGCACTGGCGACGGGTACACCCCCGCTGCTACCAGGCCAGCCACATGAGCCATATCGACCATTAGCACAGCGCCGGTCTCTTCAGCGATCTCGGCACTGCGAGCAAAGTCGTACTGGCGCGGGTAGGCCGTTGCGCCCACCAAGATCAGCTTGGGCTTGTGCTCGCGCGCCTGGGCCAGCATGGCGTCGTAGTCAATCTGCTCGGTCTCGCGCTCCACACCGTAGCTAACAAAGTTGAACCATCTACCAGAAAAGTTAACCCGCAACCCGTGGGTGAGATGCCCGCCATGATCGAGGGCCATCCCCAGCGCGGTGTCGCCCGGCTGCATCAAGGCATAGTAGGCGGCCAGGTTAGCGGCGGAGCCGGAATGCGGCTGGACGTTCGCGTGCTGCGCGCCGAACAGCCCTTTAGCCCGTTCGATCGCGACCGTCTCCACCTCGTCAGCGAACTCGCAGCCGCCATAATAACGCTTGCCGGGGTAACCTTCGGCATACTTGTTAGTGAGAATCGATCCCATCGCCTCGAGCACAGCTCTGCTCGTGTAATTCTCGGACGCGATCATCTCGAGCGAACCGCACTGTCGCTGCTTTTCACGATCGATCCAGGCAGCGATTTCGGGATCTTGATCCGACAGATCGCCGGATCGGGCAATTTGCACCACGTAAATTCCCTCATCCATGAGTACGCCAGTCGGCGCAGGCCACGTCGACGCAAATACGCCGAGCATGACCGACATGAGGCGCACCCATCGTGTCACAGCAAGCAGCGCACGTACAGCCGGGACATACACATCCCCCCTACACGTCAGTCTTCGTTCAGCTCGCTACCTCCCTGCGCAGCTTCCCAGTGTGCCCAAGCCACATCGATCAGAGCCAACAGTCCACCACTGACCAACGAATGGCCGCCTAAGACAAATGGCACCCGCGACTCAACAGTAGCCCGCGTGAAGGCGCGTAGTTCCGCATGCGCAACCGACTCCCAATCACCTACATCGCTGGCGAATCGATCCGCGCGTGACGGTTGCCACTGCAGGTGGGCGAACAGCGGCCGTGTATCGAGGAAGACCGCGTCGCTCAGGTCCGCCAAAGATTCAACTAGCCGTTCCGGGCCCACGGCACCTAGATGGAATCCCAGCAGACTGCGCGCATGGCCGTCGGGCCGGCTGCGTAGGACGCGCTCCTCCGAAACGACGCGCACGCGCGCCGCCGTCTCGCTCTCCAGCGCCTCCCAGACCGCGCTGCCCACACGCCCAATCACCAACACATCCGTCCCACGCTCTGTCAGTAATCCACTTGCCACATCCAGGTCGCTTGGGGCGTTTACCGGATCCACTCCGCCCGTCGCTATCCCTGCCGACAACACCTGCACCAACGCGCCACCAATCACAAAATGTGGCACCTCCCGACAGAGGGCAAGCACCGCCAGGTCTGCCGGAGTATCAATGTCCAGGAGAACCGAGGCCGATCGGGGCAAAACCGCAACGTCGATCTCGGCCTTATCGCGCAGGTGAAGGCCTAACCCGTTGTCGCTGAGCTCGTCCGGTATGTCCCGTAAAGCTTGAGGTATTCCCGTTGCAATCACGTCGCTGGAATGGAGGTTGTTGGCGACTGTCTCCCCCGCCGCGATCCTGCCACGCAAAACGCTCCAATCGTCCGCCGTCATCAGTGGCATGCCGCTACCGGCGTAACAGAGGCCGGTCGCCATCGAGCCCGCGAGGAACGACTTGAGCCGGACCCCAAACGGCTGACGACTCGAGTCGACGGCGACCTCCACACCGTCCAGGCCAGCGAGTGCCGTTTCATCCGTCGTCATGACGACGACCTGATCGAAACCCGCCTCAAGAGCGGACTGCGCCGCATCGCGGACGGTTGCCACTCGGGCAGCATCGACGAGCCGCTCGAGCTCAGTGTCACCTTCCGCGTGGTGCATCAGAAGGAACGTGAAACCTGCCATCGTGTTCGCTCTCTGATCTTGTGGGAGCGACCGCGGGGCATCAGGGCTGGAGCGGCTCGCGCACCTGCTCAAGGCGAACCTGCTCTTCGAAAGCCGCCACCGTGGATGCCTCGCCGACCATCGTTCCCGGCGTAATAATGGTGGCCCGTCCAGCCGCGATCCCTCGTCGCAGGGCATCCTCGAAAGGACCTCCCGCCGCCAGGATTTGGATCACGCCAGCCAGGGTTGCGTCGGTCCAACCAACCTCGCGCAGCACAGTCGCAGTAGGTACCGTGGGTGGAGTCACGCGCCAAGCACCATCGGCACTGACTGCCCATGCCGGGCCATCACGGGGGGTCAGGAAGATCCGGCCTACGCCTTCCTTACGCAACACTTCAAGCGCGTCCAGGTAGTCATCGTCGGATTCAAATTCCCTGTCCGCCAACTCCTCTAAAGTGGCAGGGCTAAGGCGAACCAGATCAGGGTTGGCACTCAACCCAGCACGCAGCGCGTCGCCTTCGCTGTCGAGCGCGGCATGGAGGCCGGCAGTGTGCGCGTCACGAATCAGATCAGCGTAGATCGACGGTTCCAGGGGCGGCGGCAAACTGCCGCCGACGACAAGCCATCCGGTCGGCGCGTAGTGCGCACGCAACCGCTCTCGCAGTTCCTCAGCCAGCGCCGGGTCCGTCTCCGGTCCTGCGTTGTGAATCGTTGTCGCGACGTGGTGCTTCGCGTCGATCAGGGTCAGGTTCGTTCGCGTCTCACCGACCGTTGGTACGAAATCGACCGCGATTCCGTCGCGCGTTAACTCCGTCTCAATGAAACGCCCCACGGAGCCAGGTGCCAGTCCTGTCGCGATGCTGTCGACGCCGAGCTCTTTCAATGCCTGGGAGACATTGATGCCCTTGCCACCCGGATCGAGTCGCGCCTCTGTAACACGGTTCGTCTCTCCCACAGAAAACTCGTCCACGACCAGTGTTTGGTCGATCGCGGGATTGAGCGTGACAGTGACGATCGGCCCAGGCACAGACGTCTCCATAGGATGCAGCCAAATCGGCGTCGCAAGACGGCAACCCTACCAATTCCGGCCCGTTGTGTCCGAATCATTCCTCGCGAACAAGCGCCTAAGCGGCGCTCGATAGCGTAGCGCCCACAGCAGTACTGATAACGAGGGCGGCTGGCTGGCTGGCTGCGTTCGGCGCCGAAAACGTCACGTACGTTGGTTTGGTATACCTGCAAATCAGCCTGGCGCAGGTGCTGTTAGATGCTTGAGTGCCCGATCCAAATTTCCAACACAAATGGCCATTCGAGTTACGCCACAGCACGACTGGACTGCCTCACCCTTGAGTGTGGGTACCAGAACTCGGATCGGTGCGGCGCTCCCCCGGTATCGCGGCCGGGATACACTGACCACATGAATCTCACAGTGCAACTCTTCGCCAGCCTCGCCCAAACAACCGGCCAACGCTCTGTCCTACTCGAGGATCTGCCCGACATCACAACCGCCGACGAGATCAGCGCAGCAGTCTTCCAGCGCTTCCCGCAGCTCGCCGAGCTACGGGAGTCCGTCATCGTCGCCGTCAACGAGGAATATGTACGCGGCACATTCCCTATCCGAGCCTGCGACGAGGTAGCCCTAATCCCACCCGTCAGCGGCGGTGCTCCCAACAACGAGCGTTTTAAGATCACCGCCGACGTACTCAATATCGAGGCGCTTCACGAGCTGGTCCGTACACCCGCCGCGGGAGCTGTCTCGCTCTTCGTCGGGGTAGTGCGTGAGAACAACTTGGGTCGCGATGTCGACTACCTGGAATACGAAGCGTACCCGCCGATGGCAGTCAAAAAGATGCGCGAGATCGCCGGGGACCTACACAGCCGTTGGGAGATTACCGACGTGGCTATGCATCACCGCACTGGGCGGCTGGAGATCGGTGAAGCCAGTGTTGTGATCGCGGTCGCATCAGCCCACCGCAAGGCGAGCCTAGAAGCCTGCCACTATGCAATCGACCGCCTCAAGCAAATCGTCCCTATCTGGAAGAAAGAAGTCTGGACGGACGGTGAGCATTGGATCGAAGGCAGCCTCACGCCGCATGACGAAGCGGCACCCGCTCCTGATTCCATGAAATCCGAATAGCTACCAGCGACGCGAATCCCACTTGCCACCGCGCCGCGGTTTCGACGGCCCGGTTAATCGGTCACGCGAGCCGGTTCGATGATCGCGCGCCAGCAACCGGTAGACGTGGCCTACTTCATGGTCCAGCAAGCGCGACGACAGTCGCGGGTCCAACTCTTCAGGATTCGTGTTGGTCGTGATCACTGTCGGTTTTCGTTGAAGGTATCGATATGAAAAAAGTTGGTAGAGCTTCTCTTGCGCCCAGGCCGTCGTAGAATGCGCACCGAGGTCGTCGAGCACGAGCAGGTCCGCCTCGCGCAGGGAATCGAGTACCTCGTCGTAGGATGTAGCCTCGTTCGGACCGTAGGCGCGTCGAAGATGATCGAGCAAGTCCGGCACTACGGCGAAGTGCACGCAGTCACCCTGAGTGATCCGCTCCCGCGCGATCGCCGCGGCTAAGTGGGTCTTACCTGTACCCGTCGAACCTACCAAGGTCAGCCAACCTTGCGGCTTTTGAGACCACACGTGAGTGACGTTACGCACGATGGCGAGATTCTCTGCTTCCTCGTCGGTTAGTCCGTAACCCGCCACCCGAAAACCCTCGAAGGCGTAGCGTTCAAGTCCTTCCAGTGTCATCCCGCCGATCTGCTGGTAGCGATCGGCCTGTTCGAGATTTTTGGACTGCGCCGGTCCACCCAGACCAACGATGTGCGCTTGGTCGAAACGCCGCACGAGCGATCCCATCGGATCCGGAAGCGACGCAGGGTCGGATCCCAACAACAGAGCTGTGGGCAGTGCTTCCGCTGCGCGGTGATTCAAGATTTGGAACAGCTTTTCCTGCGCCCAGGCGGTCGGATTCGATGCGTCGAGGTCGTCCAGGATCAGAAAGGGCGCGTTGCGCACCTTCTCGAACAGACGAGGGAATGGCATAGCAGAGTTATCACTGTAGGCAGCCCGCAGGTGATCGAGCAGATCGGGGCTTACGAAATAGAGCGCCGGGAGACCAAGTCCAATCCGCTCCATCGCCATCGCGGTGCCAAGCATCGTCTTGACGTGGAGTGCGGAGCTCCAAATCACGAGCCAGCCTGGGACATCATCCTTCATATTCATCGAATCGCGGCGTGCGAAGCCGCGTGCGTTCAGGCATGCTTCGCGAAACTCGCGAGATCCGCCACCCATCAACTGCTCAAATGTCCTGCGATGCTCGCCCAGGTTGCTGTAGCGCTGCAGGCGCTCGGCTTGATCGGACTGGGAACGTCGACGTGCGCACTCGCAGGGAATAATTTGCCCGAACTCGGGATGCCCAAGCATACGCTCCAACCGCACAAACCCCGCATCGTTGCACAATACGCAATCCGGCGGCTCGGCCTCGATCGACTGACCGTCGTCAGCGCCGAATGAGGTGTTCGAACCGAGAGTCCGGTCGCCAGCGAGAATCTCGCCCAGACGCCGCATCGCCTCGCCCTTCCCGATCCCAGCGTTCCAGGATCCGCTTGACGTAGCGCCAGCTACGTCGGTTCAATTCTTCCGCCTCGGTGAAAGCCTCCGCGATCCAAGCGAGGGGGTACAGGCCCTCCGCCTCAGCCAGCTGTTCGGCTATCGCGGGAGTGATTGGCCCAATGGCCGATTCATACATCGTGTACGCATTACCAGTCCGTGCAACGGGCGGTCTCGCGGCAGGCAATAGCTTCCAGGCAATCGCACCGACAAAATCGCCGTGCCGCGCCCGCTCAACAGAACGCCGGTCCGGCTCGGTATTCAGAGCCAGCAACACGCACGGTCGGTCTTGCTGTGCAGCACCTGCACCTCCTCCCGTCGGGACCGCCTGGACTGCCAGCAATGTTCCACGCGCGACGGCAGCATCCAGCCCTCGCCGGAAAGCACTGTCGACCTCATCCTGGGGTAGCAACGACGACAAACTCTCGATCAATGGGCGCTCACTTCGCAGAACATCGAGCTCAATCAGGCGCGGGAAGCGACGTTGTCGCTGCACAGCCGCCGTAGCGAACAACGTTACGAGAAGCTCCGCCACATCCTGAATCTGTGGCATAACCTGGGTCAGCATCGAAGCTGGGAGCGGCACCGTGGCCCCACCTGCGGGAAAACCGGAGAAGGGATTAGTCATCGTCATAAGCCTCCAAGGCCCATTGCGCATCGCCCGGACCGTCTAGGGCAACTGCGCCGGACCCTGAGGTGCTGGTCGTGGCCAAACCCGCCTGCTGAGCCAACGCCAGATCACCCGTAACAGGCTCTTCGCGCGTGAAGAAATCTTCGAACTTGGCCAGCTTCTTCACAAAACGCAGATGGACCGTGCCGGTTGGGCCGTTGCGGTGTTTGGCGACGATTATCTGGGCATCGCCGTTGGGGTAACTTTCCGGATCCTCGGGGTGGAGATCATCCCACTCATCCGGTGCCACGTACATATCCTCGCGGTAGATAAAGAGTACAACGTCGGCGTCCTGCTCCAGCGAACCGCTGTCGCGCAGGTCGGACAGCATCGGGACGTGCGGATGGCGCTGCTCCACGGCGCGCGACAGTTGAGACAGGGCCACTACCGGGATCTCCAGCTCGCGCGCTAATTCTTTCAGTGAGCGCGACATGAAGCTCATTTCTGCCACGCGATTGCCATCACCACCGCCCGCCGATGCGTGCAAGAGCTGTATGTGATCGACGACGACCAAGTCCAGTCCCACATCGTGATCCAGCCTCCGCGACTTGGCTCGCAGCTCAGCGACGGTCATGCCGGGCGTATCATCAATGTAGATCTCGGCCCGAGCCATCACCAAAAACACAAATCTCATTCTCAACTCCTCCGTCTCAAAATGGCGACCAAAGGAGAGTCGCGAGAACTCCACCTCAGCCTCGGCCGAGACTAGGCGCGCCGCCAGCTGCTCTGCCGACATTTCCAGGCTGAAAAACGCCACTCGCCCACCCTGGCCCAACGCCAAATTCTGCGACATAGCCAGCGCCAGCGCGGACTTCCCTACCGACGGACGCGCAGCAAGAATGGTCAGGTCCGAGCGCTTGAGGCCACCCACGAGTTGGTCCAGGTCGGCGAATCCGGTACGGGCCGGCTCATTGAGGCGGCCCTCTTCCTCGTCCGGCGGGCCCAAAAAACTCTCGAGCAGATCTCGCAGGGGCACAAAGTCGCGCAGACGATCGCCGCCGCTGAGGGTCATCAGCAATGCTTCGGCGCGGCCAATGCCCTCCTGCAAGTTGGGTCCACCCGCGTAGCCGATTCGGGCAATCTGGCCAGCTGCATCTATCAAACGCCGATAGGTACCGTCGCGTTGCACGATCTTGCCAGAGAATTCAACCCCGATCGTAGTCGGTAACTCGGCCACGATATGGCTGAGGTATGTCAGACCACCGACGGCGTCGAGCTGGTCACGGCGCTTCAACTCATGTGCGACCGTGACCTGGTTGATCGCCTCTGAGCGATCCCACAGCGATAGCGCTGCCTCATAGATCTGGGCATGACGCTCCTGGAAAAAGTCCTCCGGCTGGAGGAATGAGGCAACGCGAGAGATCGCCTCCTCATCAACAATGAGGGAGGCCAAGACGGTAGTTTCCGCCTCTGGATCGTTGGGCGGAGCCTGCTCGATAACCACCACGGCCCCCTCATGGGAACCGCGATAGACGGTCCCCGCTAGTCAGACTCAATCTCGGCAGCGCCGACTTCGTCAGTGGAGGTTTCCGCCTCCACGGCTTCGCCGTCACTCTGCGCCGCCTCTTCAGCTTCGACCGCCTCCACCGCTTCCGCGATGGTCAGTTCACCTTCGCCGTCTTCCGACTCGACAGTGACGCTGACCGCGGCGAACACGTTCCGTGTCAACCGGATCCGCACTTCCTGCGTGCCCAGCGTACGAATTGCCTGGGGCAGCAAGACCTGCCGGTGATCGACGTCAGTCCCAGACTGCTCATTCAGCTCCCGCGCGATATCGATCGCGCCAACGGATCCGAACAAACGGCCCTGTTGGCCGACTCGCGCCGTGAGTGAGATCGCCGCGCCATCAATCTTCTTCGCGACCACCTGTGCGCTGCCGTCAAGCTTTTCCTGGCGGATAATGTCCGCCTTGGCCAGCTTCTCGGCCCGCTGCAGATTGTGTTTAGTCGCCGCGACCGCGAGTCCGCGTGGCAACAGGTAGTTGCGCGCGAACCCATTCTTGACATCTTTGATCTCTCCGACGTTCGCCGTGCCTTCGACTTCTTCAACGAAGACAACCTTCATCGCGAGCCTCCGCAACACTGCCTAGAGCGCTGGGCAGACCTGCTTAGGTCTCGCCCATCTGTTTTCGTTCATTGGGCCGCTTGGTCCTAGGACCAATTGTGGACGGCCGCACTTATGCGAGCGATCTTCCACGTCGTCCACATTGAACGAACACGATAACCGGCACGGTCTCGACGCTAAAGCAGTTCTGTCACAGTCGAACCCGAGCCAAGCACGCAGCCAGGGATGCGAAGCACGAAGAGGCACTCCCCTTCTCCGCCAACCACAGGACGACTGTAGCACATGTGTTCTGTCAATCATAAGCTGCCTATCGATGGTGCGAGACGCCGCCGATTCAATCCATGATGGACGGCAGGGCCTCACGATACACAGTTTCCATCTGGTCGATCGGAAGATCGAGACTCGATCCGAGCCGAATCCGATCGCCACCGGATAGCCCCAATTCGATCAACGGCAAGCCCTTCGATGCCGCTAGCGTATCAACGGCAGCCAGCTTCCCCTTCTCGACGCTGATCACAGCCCGATTGCCCGCTTCGCCGAACAGCGCCGCGTCGATCCGGCTGCCCAGTTCGCCCAGCGCACCTTTGATCCCGATTCCGTTCGCGATCGCACACTCAGCTATCGCCACAGCGAGCCCTCCGACCGAGACGTCATGTGCCGAGCACAGCAGACCATCATCCGCCGCGTCGACGAGGAACTCGATCAGTGCGGCCTCCGTCTTCAGGTCCACATCGATCGGCCCCGCTTCCATTCCGTGAACCACGGCCAGGTATTCGGAACCACCCAGACTGCCTGGGAATTGCGCCAGATCCGCCCCCACCAGCAGCACGATATCTCCCTCCGCCTGGAAGCCCATCGGAACAACTTTCGTCACGTCCTCGAGTAGGCCGAGCATGCCAATGACGGGTGTCGGGGTGACTGGACCATTAGGCGTCTCGTTGTAGAGCGAGACGTTGCCGGACACAACAGGTGTGTTCAAAACGCGGCATGCTTCAGCGATGCCCAGTACAGCCTGGGAGAGTTGATAGTAAATCTGGGGTCGCTCCGGATTGCCAAAGTTAAGGCAATCTGTCACCGCCAGCGGACGTGCGCCCGTGCAAGCGACGTTGCGTGCCGCCTCCGCCACCGATCGGGCACCACCGGCACGGGGATTGAGGCACACGGCCCGGCCATCACCGTCTGTACTGAGCGCAATCGCGCGGTTAGTGCCCTTGATCCGCACGACCCCGGCGTCGCTGCCCGGAAGAACAACAGTATTGGTCAGCACCTGGTGATCATACTGCCGTGTGATCCAGGTCTTGTCGGCGATGTTAGGCGAGCCGAGCAGTCTCAAGAGGATCGCCCCGGCATCGGCGAGATCAGGCAGAGAAGCAGGATCGAATTGCGCCAAGGCTGCCTCGGCTTCGTCTTGCCAAGCCTCGCCCTCGTAGGTCGGTGGGTCCGTCAGCAAACCAACATCGATCGCGGCCAAGTCCTCGCCATCGCCCACGATGTGGGCCAAACCATCATCAGTCGAAACGCCCACCAGCGCCGTCGTCAGCTCCCAGCGCTCGAAAAGCGCCCGCACATCATCCTCGTAGCCTGGCTTGACCAAGGCCAGCATGCGTTCCTGCGACTCGCTCAGCATAACGTCGTAAGGCGTCAGATCCGCCTCACGACGTGGGATTGTGTCGGTGTCAATTCGTAGGCCAGTACCACCACGTACGGCGGACTCGATCGCCGCGCTAGTCAGGCCCGCCGCCCCCAGGTCCTGCAGCCCGACGATCCAGTCGCCATGCTCCTGCACCAACTCCACGCAGGCCTCCATCAAGAGTTTTTCAAGGAACGGATTCCCCACCTGCACCGCGGGTCGACGCTCAGCGCTGGCTTCGTTCAGCTCAACCGAGGCGAAGGTGGCGCCATGCAGACCATCCTTCCCCGTGTCTGCTCCCACAACCATCAGCAGGTTATCCGCGGCGGCCGTCGTCGCGCTGACCAGCGTGCCTGCCGGCGCAATCCCTACACACATGGCATTGACCAACGGATTTCCCGCGTAACCTCGCCCAAAGACTGTTTCACCGCCAATGTTGGGGATGCCAAGACAGTTACCGTAGCCACCGATACCCGAGACGACACCGGAGAACAACCGGCGATTGTCAGGATCGTCAAGTGGCCCGAAACGCAGCGAGTCAAGCAGGGCTATCGGACGTGCACCCATCGCGAAAATATCCCGCACGATCCCGCCCACACCCGTAGCGGCCCCTTCGTAGGGTTCTATCGCGGAGGGGTGATTGTGCGACTCCACCTTCATCACCACTAGCCAGCCGTCTCCGATGTCGACCGCTCCAGCGTTCTCGCTACCTAGCTCGGTTAGAATGTGTGTTCCCTCAGTAGGGAAGTGACGAAACAGCGGCCGTGAGTGTTTGTAACCGCAATGCTCACTCCACAACGCGCCGATCATGCCCAATTCGACAGGTGTCGGCTCGCGCCCCAGTCGCTCTTTAGCCAGTTCATATTCTTCTCGGCTGAGTGCGATCTGGGCCAGCACTTCATCGTCAACGGGTGGTGTCCCCGCCGCATCGTAGGTTGCAGGGCTCATCAACCCCACCGTTCAATGATCGAGCGCCAGATCGAGAGCCCGTCCTCGCCCCCCAACAACGCCTCGCTAGCCCGTTCGGGGTGCGGCATCATGCCCAGCACATTACCTTCCGCATTGAGTACCCCCGCAATGTTGTCACGCGAGCCATTCGGATTCGACCCCGCGGCGACGATGCCGTCAGCATCGCAGTAGCGGAAAACTACGCGCCGTTCGGCCTGCAGCATGGCCAGCGTTTCGTCGTCAGCGTGGTAGTTACCTTCGCCATGTGAGATCGGCAGCATCAGCGCCTCACCCTCACGGCAGACACTGGAGAATCCAGTATCGACACGTTCCACCCGCACGTACTGGGATTTGCAGCGAAACTGCATGCTGGCATTCCGCATCAGCACACCGGGCAGCAGCCCCGCCTCACAAAGAATCTGAAATCCGTTGCAGGACCCGAAGATTGGTCGGCCCTGCGACGCATGACGCTGGACCGCCGCCATGATTGGGGCAAAACGTGCCAGTGCACCGCAGCGCAGGTGATCTCCGTAGGAAAAGCCACCCGGGAAAACCACGGCGTCGTAGCCATCCAGGCTCGATTCGCGATGCCAGATCAGATCGGCTTCATGACCCAGAATATCGCGCAGCGCGTACTGGCAATCACCATCGCTCCAGGTGCCGGGGAAAACCAGAACCGCGAACCGCACACCGTGCTCCTGCGATCCAACCCCGAACGAGGGGGCAACCCGAGGGTAACAGCGCTGCTCCATTGGTCGAGGCAGCAGGGGCTCGCCCATGTCAGCAACGTGGATTCTGACAAGTCGCCGGTGGCGCTGTACCAGTCGCTTGCCTTCCTCAGATGACGGAGCGCCCGGATAGGCGTCGCGGTCCGAGTACCGCTACGCCTATCCCATTCCATCGGTGGTGGCATCAGTGGCACGAACTTCGGCTCCCGTCGGTTCGGGATATGCGATACGCGGATGATAAACCCCGCGTAGCGTCACCTTGAATGATTCAGCTATGCGATGTAACTGACGAAACGTCAGATCCGTCTCGTCGAACTGCCGCTCAGCCAGACGCTCATTGATCACCCCGTCAATGAGATGTTCGATCGTCTCCACATCCCGCTCTTGGCTCGAGCGCACTACCGCTTCGCAGGAATCCGCCATCATCACGATCGCCGTCTCGCGCGACTGTGGCCGTGGTCCATCGTAGGTAAACAGGGCCGGGTCAACGCTAGGGTCAGTGCGTGCAGCCTTGCGATAGAAGTATGTCACCATGCGGGTCCCGTGGTGCTCGGGCACAAAGGCGCGCACAACGCCCGGCAGCCGGTTACGCCGCGCCAACTCGCGGCCCCAGCGCACATGATCCTGAATCACGCGCGCGCTCTCCAATGGATCCAACGCGTCGTGTGGGTTGCTGCCATCAGACTGGTTCTCAATGTACATGTGCGGTTTCGCCAGCTTTCCGATGTCGTGGTAGTACGCCCCAACCCGGACCAACAGCGAATCAGCCTCAATCTCGGAAGCGGCGCGTTCGGCCATCGTCGCGACCAGCAGCGAGTGATGGAATGTGCCCGGTGCCTCTTCCTGCATACGTTGGATCAAAGGTTGCGTGAGTTGGGCCAACTCCAGTAACTGCAATCGGGTCGTGATACCAAAGGCCATTCCGAGAAACGAGAAGGCGCCGATCGTAAGCACCGCGGTTCCAGATCCGGCCACAAGACCGCCGAGCGCTAACCAGAGCACCTCTTCCATCTCCCGCATCGGGTTGAGTAGCCAGAACGCGATCCCAACCACAAACACAGTGATGCCGACGACCACCCCTGTCACGCCATACTGCGTCAGCCGCTCGACACGATAACTAGCGTAAACGCCGGCAATCGCCGAGAAGAGGTACACGGCCAGCGGTCGCAACGCCTGCGTGCCGCTAGGCGCCTCACCGACCACAACATCTGGATGGATGATCGCCGCCGTCCCAGCCAGGATCGCCACAACCATCGCGACGATGACCGCCAACGCGCGCCCCAAAAGCGCCGAGATCAAGACCGCTGTAACCGCGATCGGTAACATTAACTCCAACCCCTTGTCGGCGTGTTCAGGCAGCACCCAGGGGCTGACTAGACGCGCGAGAGCTACGGCTGCGATGGTCAGCACACCGATCAGCAACAGGCGCCGATTGCTGGAAGCCCCATTCGGGGTCGCAACGACGAGATAGGCACCCAACATCACCGCACCGGCGACAGAGAGGATCAGTACGGCTACGAGGTCATCCCCGGGTACGCCTCCACCCTCCGGATCCATTTGCGCCAACGCTTCGGCCGCGAGCGAGTCGACTTCCGCTCCCTCGAGAACCACGATTTCCCCTTTAGTGAAGCTTCGCCCCACCACATCCACCGCATCACGCGCCTCGGCACGGGCAACCTCCGTAGCCCCCACATCTTCACCGACATTCGGTTGGATTAGATCAGCGACGAGGTCCATAATCACTTCCCGCTGTGGATTTGTGATCCCCAACCCCATTCCACTATCTGCGCTGGCCCGCACCCCATCGACTTGCTCCGCCGTGATGTTCTCGGTTAACAGCTCGGTCAACAGCTCGATCGACCGAGTCTTAACCCGGTTCCACTGCGACTGTGTGAAACCCAAGATCAGCACCTGTGTCCGCGTGCTGGTTTGCGAACCCGGCAGGGCTGCCAGTGCGTCGGACCGCTCATCGTCCTCAAGCAGAACCTCGTCCAGCACTTGGTCCACCGCGTCGAGATAATTGGCCAATGCCGCCACCTGGGCGGTGCGAACTCCGGCGTCAAAGATGAGTTGAACCGGAACATCGTCCGCAGCAACCTCCCGCGCCTGATCAGTCAACAGATCGCTATCGAAGAGCAAATCCTTGGTCGCCAGCAGGGTCCGACTCGCGAGTTGGCCTTCACGCGGAAACTCCTGGGGCGTCTTGATCGGAACCTGCACCAAGGTGAGGCCCACGGCGAGCATCAGCACGAAGCTCGCGATCCGGAACGGGGTGTAGTACTGCGCCCGAGGCATCATCACGGTACCCCTGAGTCGGGCCGTCAAGCACACGCAAGCACGCCCAGACTGACCCAAGATACCGGCGCCCAGCCGGGCCGCATAGCGCCCGTGCGGCCATGCCAGCTAGAGCGCTAGGTACCCAAGAGGTCACTGACAACTTCGTTCACCAATCGGCCGTCGGCCTTACCGCGCAGTTCCGCCATCAGCGGGCCCATCACCTTGCCTTTGTCTGTCGCATCTGTCGCACCCGCCGCCTCAATTACCACCCGAGCGGCGGCCGCTACTGCCTCACGATCCATCTGCTGTGGAGCGTAATCCTGCAGCACCGTGATCTCCGCCGCTTCCCGCTCAGCGAGTTCAGCGCGCCCGCCAGCACGATATTGTTCGATGCTCTCTTCACGCTGCCGAATCTGCTTCTGGATAGTCTGTCCGATCCCGGCATCATCCAGCTCAGCCCGTTGCTCGATCTCGACGTTCTTCAGTGCCGCCTCCAGCAGCCGGATGGTGTCACGCCGCACGGTATCCTTGGCGCGCATCGCCGTCTTGAGGTCATCACGCAGCCGGTCTCGCAGTTCGCTCATTACTTGCTAACCTTCCCCAATGCCTGTGCTTGCGGCCATCCCGCTTCCGCTGGCCCGGTTTCCGGAATCGGCGAGGGCCGCCCCAACGGCGGCACACCAATCGTGGCACAAAGGCAGATGGTAGCGAATAAGCAGAGGGCAGAACCATAGGCTGCATAAAGTCCATCTCCCGGTCATCCGCCTTAAGGTCGCATTCACCGGGCTTAATACAGAGCACCTCAATTCCCGTCTCTTCGTCCTTATATCGCTTACCAAGTTGCACTGCCATCGCTTGCTCTTCTCTCGGTTGCGCCGCATGTCACGGTCGCAAGAGGTTATTTCTTCTCATCCAGGGCGGTCTCGCCGCAGCGAAGTTCCGCGTCACCGCCACGGGTGACAATAAACTCCGCCCCGCAATCGGGGCAGACATAGCGCTTCCCTGTCTGCGCTGGGGGCATTCCTAGCTCCTTTTCCGGTTCTGGTGCTCTTAGCAGCAGATCGGCGTCGTATATGGAAAACGGTAGCGAGATTACCGCAGGCACCTTTTTTAGGTCAAAGCGGACTGTTGGCCGCTTCGCGAAGCTGCCTGGACCACGACCGGGAAGCCACCGTGTGATCTACTTGACGCGCGCCTCGCCCTGTAGAATGCGGGACTCGGATTTAGGAGCGCTGCCCACAGGTATTCGCTGTTAGCGAGTCTGCCGACAGCACAGGTTGGCCAACCGGCAACCCTTGCTCAAAGCGATGCTCAGCCTCTTCGATCTGCGTCTTAAGATCCGCAATCACTTGTGCCTTCGCGTTCGCTGCGATCGATTCGGCCAAAGCCGTCTCAAGCCCTTCGATCGCCTCTTCGTCTTCGTGGATCGCCTCTTCCAGGGCAAACTCCCACGCATTGCCCGCGTTTGTCGTAATCAGTCCAACGACCGTGCTGATCTTGAAATTGTTCAGCGACCCACCCTGATTGACCGCCCAGGGCGGCATAGGCGTCCCATTGCGACCGCAACTGACGGTGTCGTGAATACGCGCCTGGATCTCGCCGAGCGCACCGATATTTTCGCTCCGGAAGGCCAGTGTGTTGGAGGGCTTATTCAGCGCCGGACCAATCAAACTTGGATGCCCGGTGTTGCCTAGGCCCGCGTTGCCATGACAAATTCGGCAGTTGCGCGCGAAGATCTCGGCACCGCGCTCCGCATTCTCGATCAAAACCTTGTCTTCGGCCTCCACCCGACGCCCGTCGTCAAACCAGATGTATGCGCCCAGTCCCACCACCCCAAGAAACATGAGGAGGACCATGGCGATGATCTGCTTTTGCGTGTTCTGGCCGGTCATGACTTCCTAGTCAGGTGCACTAAACGTTGTACGGAACGGCCCGCTGGGGGTTGTCCTGGTCGCCTTTGGTAATACCGCCTGAATCAACGGTCAATGACCCATCCGAGTTGACGGTCACTTCCATGGTGTCCAGAGGCCTTGGGGCCGGGCCGAAGACCCGCACGCCCGCCTTTGTATAGGTAGACCCGTGGCAAGGGCAACGGAACCAACCCTGTCGACCCTGGAACGGGAAGGTGCCACGCCAGGGAACCGTGCAACCGAGGTGCGGGCACTTCCACCACAGCGCCACGAGACCCTGCTCTCCTTCTGCTCCGAAGCCCTGGTGCGTACCTTCACCCTCGTTGAGGTGAACGAGCCAAAACTTTCCAAGAGTAACCGGAACCGGCGGATCACCGGCTTTCGGCACCAAACTAGAGGACACGGCGATCTTGCCACCGAAGCCCTGCACACCGCGGGGCCAGAAGAATGACATAAATGCCGCAAGGGCACCGGTCAGGCCAAAACCAAAGACGCCCCAAAAACTGACTTTCAGGATCTGCCGACGCGTCATCTCCATGCGTTGCGCGCGACGCCGCTGTGCGCGCGTAACCATGGCCCGCTCCGGCGCGGCCGTCTCGGTTATAACGTCGCGCGTTGTCGTATCCAGGTGAGGCGCGCGCTGCGGTCGAACCCCCGACGAGGGGACACCCTGTGAGGGCACAATCGATTGTGGTCCACCCTCACCGGTGTCGGTACTGGTGCCCATTCCCTCAGGCGGGGGCGTCGCATGCACGCGCTCTCCGCCGTCATCGATCAGCTCGTTGCTCTGATCTTCGGGTCGGTCGGTCGTCATGGCACTACTCCACCACCACGATGTCCCAGGGCGGTTTCAGCTCCTGGCCCTGTCCGCGGAACACGGTACCGACCGCGGTTGTGACGATATACACCGCTATGAAACCACTGAAGATAAGCAGCGCGATATCGCGTCGTGTCTTGACCCAGCCCAGCGGGTTCTGGGCGAATTTCATCAGAAGCAGTGGCAAGCCCACCATAGTCGCGACAGGCACAAGTTGCTGGGAGAGGAAGCTGGGGAAATTGAGGTTGAGCAACCAGGGGGAATCCGACGTCCCGGGGATCCCCAACGGGATCGAGCGCCAATCCTCGAACAGCTTGAAGTCGCCGATCGTGAACGAGATATCATCCCAGTTGATGCCCGTATCAAGTCCACGCAGGTTGCGGAACCAGTCCAGCCAGGCGGGCCATTCGAAGTCGGAATTGAGACCCGTCCCGCGAATGATGTCGACCGTCCATTCCACGTGCTTGCCGCCGTCGTAGAGAATTAGCAGGATGGTGGCCATCGCCGCGAAGCAGAAACCGAAGACCGAGATCCGGATCGCGTTCTCCGTCGAGAACCAGATCCCTTGGCCCTCACTACTGCTATCCCAATATGGAATTGCGGCCAGCAGAATCAGCGCCACAGTGGGGACGATCACTCCGGCCCATGCCGGCTCCATGTGCAGCAGCAATTCCTGCAGATTTAGGAAGTACCAGGGGGCCTTGGAGGGGTTCGGCGTTGTGTCGGCGTCGGCGCGGTTGAGCAAGGGCGCGTCCAACATAGCGCTCAACACGAGCAGCGCGATCGTGAATAGGACAGCCGCGATGAACTCAATGAAGACCAGGTCCGGCCAAACAAGGACCTCTTCTTCGCGTTCACGCCGCGGGCGCCTACGTACGGCTGCCGCTGCCTGAGCTACCATCATTCGCCCTTCCGGACCTTCGGGGTCCGTGTCAGCTACCTATAACGGCCGTGCGAGTCCGCCATCTCGTCTCACGCGCCAGAAATGCACGGCCATGAAGACCGAGATAACCAGCGGTAAGGCGATTACGTGCAACGTATAGAACCGGATTAAGGCGGCTGGGCCCACCTCGAATCCGCCCAATAGAAGGAACTTGCTCTCGTCACCCAGCACCGGCGCAGAGCCGATCATCGTGGTACCTACGGTGATGGCCCAGAACGCAAGTTGGTCCCAAGGCAGCAGGTAGCCGGTGAACGAAAGCAGCAGGGTCAGGACGAACAAAATCACGCCCACAATCCAGTTGAACTCCCGCGGTGGCTTATACGCCCCAGTGTAGAAAACACGCATCATGTGCAGCAGCACAAGAATGATCATCGCATGGGCCATCCAGCGATGCAGGTTGCGCAAGAGTTGGCCGAACCGAACATTCGTCTCCAGCGCTTGGATGTCCTGATACGCACGTTCCACGGAAGGTACGTAATAGAACATCAGCAACACGCCGGTCACGGTCAGACCCAAAAACATGAAGAATGAAAGTCCACCTAGGCAGTACGTATGCGTAATCTTGACGTGGGTCCGGTGGATCCGAGTGGGGTGGAGGTGGAGGAAAACATTGGTGGCCACGACCAGCATTTGGTTACGCGGCGTGTTGGGGTAGCCGGTTCGAAAAATCGACTGCCAGATATAGTTTCGGAAAATGAGGTCGTAGATCGCCTCATTGAAACCTTTTTTGGGCGGTCGCTCCACGCTGGCCATGCGGGCTCCTTATTTCTCCCACCATCGACCGAGGACGACCATCGCAGCGAGCGAAAAGATCACGGTGAGACCGACCAAGGGCAGCTCCATGATCTCGGAGCGGAACGGGATCTCCAGCAGGACTTCCACCGGCGATAGCTCCTCGCTCGTCTCGCGTTATCTGTCACGCCTGTCCACTCCCAACTGTGTCCGCTGGAGCGGCAATGACGCAGACTCTCCTCACGCATTCGTGAAGAAACTTGCAATCGCGAATCTACGACCGCCTCTAGACAGTGTCAAGCGAACAAGGGGGTTGCAGCAAGCGCCCGTGAAACCCCTTAACGGCAGCCTCCCGCACCGATCCAGTACCAAACACAGCGCTTAGCGCAACACGACGAGATCGCCCCCTTCGCCACGCCTAACCCGCCCGATTTCGAGCACCTGCGGCACTAGCGATCGCAGCTCGTCACCGCGGGACGCATCGACTGCCAGGATTAGCCCCAATCCGAGGTTGAACACATGCGCCATCTCGTCGTCGCTGATCTCACCCCTGCGTTGGATCAGAGCGAAGACCGGCGGGCGGGACCAGGAACCCTTGTCCAGAAGAGCTTGCGCCCCCTCGGGCAAGATACGCGCCAGGTTACCTGGCAAGCCCCCACCGGTAATATGCGCTATCCCTTTGAGCAGCGGGTCACCGGGTTGGAATAGTACAGGCTCTAATGCGGGCCAATACGACTGATGCACGCGCAACAACGCGTCGCCCAAGGACTCGCCCAGTTCCGCATATTCCTGATCCAGAATGGCACGGTCACGCGGAGGGTCATCGCCCGTCAGTTGGAAGATACTCCGCACCAGCGAGTAGCCATTCGTGTGCAACCCAGTCGACGGAAGACCAAATAACGCGTCACCCACCGCGACATCCGCTGTCGTGATCTCGCGACCCTTCTCGACCACACCCACAATTGTGCCGGCCAAGTCAAAGTCACCCTCACCGTAGAGGCCGGGCATGTCGGCGGTCTCGCCACCAAGCAGCGCTGCCCCATTTTCTCGACAAGCCTGCGCAACGCCCGCCACCACGGCGATTTTTTGATCTTCGCTCAGGTTGGCGTTGGCCAGGTAGTCCAGGAAAAAGAGCGGCCGCGCGCCCGCTGTGAGGATGTCATCTACGCAGTGATTAACCAGGTCTTGGCCCACGGTGTTCAGGCGCCCCAGTGTCGCCGCCAGCAAAACCTTTGTCCCAACTCCATCGGCCGAGGCCACCAGCACAGGCCGCGCGAAGCCAGACAGGTCGAACAAGCCGCTAAACGGACCAACACCGCCAATCACTTCAGGCCGCGATGTTTCCGCCGCAAGCGCCTTGAAGCGGGGAATCAGGCGGTCATTCGCTCCAATATCCACACCAGCCTCTGCGTAGCGAGGAGCTGACTGCCCCGCATCGGTTGTTGGGTCAACTGCTGACATACTCGCTCGCCCCGTGTTGGCGCTCTCTGGGGGCTTAGCCCCGGGATTTTTCCTCGATCGCGTCCGAGTTGGGCGAGCTGAAAACCGCGACATTGGCGATGCCGTGTGGAGAGTCGCCCTCCATGCCCAGGTCGTCCTGTTCCAGGGCCAATTTGTCCATCTCAAGCTGCACCGGAACAGGGTAGTCGCCAGTGAAACACGCCTCGCAGTGTGTCTCCTTGCCGCTCACGGCCCGTCGCAATCCGTCGATGGAGAGGTATGCCAGGCTATCGGCGCCGATGTGTTGCCGCACTTCTTCGACCGTGTGATGCGATGCAATCAACTCGCCACGCGTAGCCATGTCAACTCCGAAAAAACAGGCGTGTCGAATGGGGGGGGCCGTGATCCGCACATGGACCTCTTCCGCCCCCGCTGCGTGCAGTAGCTGCACGATACGGGGCGTCGTCGTGCCACGCACGATCGAGTCGTCCACCACAATCAGCCGCTTGCCGTTGATCACCTCGGCCAAGGGGTTGAACTTCAGCCCAACACCGCGTTCCCGCAGCAGCTGGTCAGGCTGGATGAAGGTACGACCAACATAGCGATTGCGAACCAGACCCTCGGCGTACGGCACACCTGACTCCTGGGCATAGCCCACCGCGTGTGCGGTAGCGGAGTCGGGCACCCCAATGACGAGGTCAGCGTCGACGTGAGACTCGCGCGCCAACTCCGCCCCCATCGCCATTCGCGCCGTGTAGGCAAGCTGCCCGTCAAGCTTCGAATCCGGCCTCGCAATGTAGATCTGCTCGAAGATACAACCGGCCGGTTCGGCGGGAATCACAACCTGCTCCGCCTTAAGCCCTTGCTCGTCGATCGTGATCAGTTCGCCAGGCTCGACGTAGCGCACGAATTCAGCACCTATGTGATCGAGAGCACAAGTCTCAGATGCCACAACGTAGGAATCATCGATCTGGCCGATGCAGAGTGGTCGCACACCGAGCGGGTCACGAGCGGCCATGACCGAGGTGGGGGTCAGCAGAGTCAGGGAGTAGGCACCACTGAAGCGACGCATCATTACGGCGAATCGCTCGGCCCAGGTCCCATCCAATGAGAGCAAGTATTTGCCGATGATCTCGGTATCGGTCGAAGTCTCGAAGTGATGCCCCTCAGATTCCAGATTC